>NZ_QKQR01000001.1:0-116466 GCF_008042305.1 Bacillus sp. AY18-3
AAGCATTCCCTTGTTATTCTTTTGGTTTTAAAAATTTAGAGATTTTAAGTAATTAAATGAATTTGAATAAGAAAATAAAAAAGAGTAACTTTTTATTAAAAGGTGAAGTGACCCCTAAAAGTTAGACACGGTTATTTCATTAGGTAGCTTGATCAAAATGAGTCCGGTATTGTACCGGGCTCATTTTTAATTTTGCCTTAATCCGTTTCGTATTATAATAATCTATATATTTTTCTAATTCTATTTTAAAATGCTCTACACTTTCAAATTCTTTTATGTAGAGGAACTCCGACTTCATAATCCCAAAGAAATTCTCTATTACTGCGTTGTCGTAACAGTTACCTTTTCGAGACATACTCTGTACAATAGCTCTTGATTCAAGTGTACGGACGTATTGTCTCATTTGATAATGCCATCCTTGATCCGAATGCATCAGTAGCTGGTGGATTTCAAGTAAACGTTCCAATGCTTTCTCTAACATCTCTGAAACAAGTGAATACGTCGGTCTAGAACCAATTGTATAGGTAATAATTTCACCATTATACAAATCTAATACAGGCGATACATACAGTTTTTCTCCAAACAATTTAAACTCTGTGATGTCTGTTACCCATTTTTGATTCGGTGCATCTGTATGAAAATTACGCTCTAAAATATTAGGTGCAATTCTACCGACTTTTCCTTTATAGGATTTATATTTCTTCATACGCACAACACACTTTAATCCAAGCTCTTTCATAATGCGCTGAACCTTCTTGTGATTCACTTTCTGACCACGATTCGTTAATTCATCACGAATGCGACGGTAACCATAACGACCTTCATTTTCCTCATAAATCGCTTTAATCTCTGCTTTCAAATCGACATCTACATCTGGACGATTCATTTTCTTTACTAAATCATAATACATGCTTCGAGGAATAGTAGCTAGCTCCACGAGTGCCTTCACCGAATATTTATGCCTTAATTCATAGACTACTTGTGCTTTGTCTTGTTTCGTGATTTTTCCTTATTTTGAACTAAGGCATTCAACTTTTTTAAGTATTCATTTTCCATTTCAAGCTGTTGAATACGTGCTTCAAGTGCTTCGACTGAACCTTCAACTGGTGTTTGTTTTGATTGTTTATTTGAATCTTTTTTCATGGATGGACGCCCCTTTTTCTTAGATTGAAGGGCATCAATTCCTTGTGTTTCGAGCTGTTTTTTCCAAACAGAAATCGTTGAAGGGGCAGGAATGTTAAAGATAGCTGTCGTCTCAAATAAGGACATACCGTTTTCAATCATAAAGTTTAGTACGTCTAGTTTAAATTGTTGTGTGTAATTTGTACATCGTTTTAGAAAAGCTTCCACACCATTCTGTTTATATTGGTTTACCCAATTCAAAATAATTGTGTCACTTATACCAATCGATCTACCCATTTCTCGATAACTTTCATTTCCGTTCAAATAACGTAGAACGATTTGTATTTTTTCATCAGCTGTAAATTTAGCCATAGAAAAACTGCACCTCCAATTGTTAGACTGTGTCTAACAATTGGGGTGCAGTTCAAAGGTTACTTTTTTTATTTATTACTAATGTATTGGTTTATTATGCTTTTGGTTTAAATACTACCCAATGTGGATTCGGATTTTCTTCACTTATATCTCCAGTTTCAGGATATCTAAGGGAACCATATTCTGAATATCCTGTTCTAGCTCTATTTTTTTCTGCTGCATCACGTTCTTTTAACCATTGGATAGGAGATGTTTTATCACAAATTGTAATGTAATTATAAACAGTTTGACCGTCTGCACAAGCGGTCATAATCCCTTTAGTTTTATTGGCCCAAAGTTGTGCAAAGCTGATACCTTCGACGTTTGTTCCTGTATTACAAGCATAAGAATCTGCTATATTTCCTGGTGCAAAGGCGTCTGTTTGTAAACGTTGAATATCTTCTTTATGGAAATGCCCTTTATATTTTGCGTCAGCTTGATATTGAGCTCCAAAATCAAGATATCCTCTATGACCATGACCAAACCATGAAAAATCTATAATTTTATTTAAACGTTTTCCAGTACCACTAGTAGATTGTGTATTAATATAATTAATTAACTGATCTTTATTATCAACAAATACAACATCTACTGACCAATGTGTTGCGGTTTCTGCAAAATTGAAAATTTCTTCATTTGAATATAGGTTTCTTTCAATAATCCAAGTTACGTGGGTTTTATGATTATCGTATTTTTGTTTAAGATCTCGAATTTTTTTGATTGCTGGTTCAATAAAGTTATATCTAAATCCTCTTTCTGGTCCTTCTTTTGCTGAAACTACAATACATTCATATTGATTGAATTCTTTTTCTGAAATTTTATAACCTAAATCTCTTCCTGACTTAATATCTTTATCAATTGCAATAGAACCATTTCCGCTTCCAATTGCGTATTCTTTAATTTGATCAAATGCCCAATTTTTTGGTAATGGGAATCCTAGGTTTCCACTAAAACCAGTAGACATACCAGAGACGAAGCTGTATGTTGCGTATTTTTGGTCTGATACTTGAATACATACGTTTCGTGAACCATATACGCCAATTTTGTAATAACTTCCTAATTCTTTCATTTGTTCGTTGATTGCTTGGAAGTGTGGTAAAATTTTGTCCTTAATATCGTCACCTGTTGCATCAAAATCTACTGCGAAATAGATGGTTGTTCCATATGGGAATCCATAATTTAAAGCGGCTTGAAAAGCATCAATTGCATCTCCTTTACCTTGGGAAGCATTAAAATAGTTTTTATCTCCACCGTTTGTTTGGTAGATAGGGAAAATACTAAGTCCAGCTCTGAAAATGTTATGCATTTCTCCGCCTTGAATTTTTTTATTTTTAGCATTTGTTACTTTAGCGTTTGTTAAATAACGTCCTACTGTTTCATAACCGGCTGCGACTAATGTTTTTGCTCGTTCAGGAGTAATTTCTGTAATACAATCACAAGCTTTACCTTGACGTTCTGGATCCCCTGTACTTACTAATAGAGAAGCCCATGTTTGAAAATCTGAAACGCCAGTCGCTTTCAATAATGCGAAGTTTTGGAATTGCTTTAATTGTGTAGTCATAAATGTTGAAAAAGTACCATCAAACGGTACATCGTAACCATTGAAAATAAGGGCCGCTTGGAATAGGTACACAAAAGCACCTGTTGAACCTTCTTTTAATACGACTGGTTTAATTTTTTCTTGTGTTGTTGGGCCAAAGTACCCATTAGCTGTACCATCTTTTAGTCCTTCTTCATATTGAATAGCAAACATTAAAGCTTTTTGTACATCACGTGAATAATGACCATCACAAGGCATATAGAAAAAGTCAGCACGATTGATATATTTGTTGTTTAACCATTGTTGGATCTTTCTAATTTTTTCACTTCCGTTATTAACTAATACGTACGCATCCATTGTTAAAAGTGCTTTGAATAATTTAGGAGTTACTACACCATCAGCTGATGTAGAGCCTAAATTTTTTTGCATAGAAGCAATAGCAGCCTGTGTACCAGATCCATATGTGCCTGTAATACCACCAGGCCCATACCCCTTACAGTATAAAGCAGCTTGAATAATTTTTACGATATTTGCATTTGTATTAGATGTTGTACTAATTGGACATTTTTTTGTAATTTCTGCTAATGTACCATCGCCAAAGGTTGTAGATGTTTCAGTAATTCCAAGTTCTAATTGTAATGCTCGTGTTAAAGCCCACATTGTAGACCAACCTGTTGTTCCAGTTACTTTAATTTCTTGATAACCAGCTCTACCTGTATAGGTTTTGTTTACCCATTCTTGTGCTTCTTTTACCATTTGATCCATCTTAATTACCTCTCTTTTTATTATTTTTATTAGTAGGGTTTAATTTAACGATGTAGTTCAAAGTCTACTTAAATTAAGCTCTTACTTTATTAAGTGAGAGGAAAGTAGAATAAATAAAAATAAAAAACAAAAAAACATTTTAAAATAGATAAAAAGTAATGCAATGGTTTTCGGATTAGATAAGCAAGTATACAAACTGAACCGCTTCGATTATTCGTTCAAAAATAGTTCTTATCAAACATGTTGATACGTTTCAAACCGTAGGGTTTCGCTCCCATACACTCAATAAACTTCTATTCCAAAAATCAATTAAAATATATTTGAAAGAAATTAGTTTTTTACCAAAATATGCAATTATACATATTCCGGTATTTAACTATGGGAAATACTAAAATATATGGTATAGTTTTACATGTTAATATCACATTTTAATTTTGAAAGGATGAAAAAAATGAAGAAATTTGTACAAACTCTTTTAGCTGGTATTATTATTTCAAGTGGACTTCTTTTTGGTACTTCTGATGCATTTGCAATGGGTTCAAAAGGTAGTATTAGCTTCTCTACGGATGCTAATGTTTACGGTAGAGGCGCTACATCTATCGATGTAAGTGGAAATATGCCTTTTAGTGATGGTGGTGTTGTTGAATTATACGGCAAAGATAATGGCTTTTATAGACGTATCGATGTAAACGATGGGGGACGATTCACTGTTCACTTCTATACATATGATATTCCAGCAGGTTTATACGATGTAAAAGTAGCATCAGATTGGGGCAACGATCACCGAAAAGGCGAATTAACAAATTATATCCGTGTAAATAAATAATATTTCAAATATTTACTTTCAAATGTTATTTATGAAACAAAAAAGAATCAACTCTATCAAGAGTTGATTCTTTTTTCTATTACTCATAATTTAATTTATACACTACCATTTTCTATCACCCTTAATAACCAAAAACTTTACTAAACTAATTATCAAATATAACACTAAGTATCTCCAAGTAAATCTTCAGTTTTAACTACAGTAGCAAATATCTCATGCAGACTAACTAAAGCAATTTCATGAATATCCTCTGCACTTTAATATTTTCCGTTATATCCAGTACACTTAAATGTAGCTGTTGCGTCTAAAACAACATACGTTTTAAATCCAAGATTGCCAGCCTTTCTAGTTGTAGTCGAAACACATTGATCTGTAGTTAATCCTACGATGACAACTGCTTGATAGGCATAAGAGAGAACCCCATTTGGTAGAAAACGAGGTTCTCTCTTTTATTTTTATCGGTAAATCTTGAAGATGTCTGTACGATTTTTAGAGCGGCTTCCAGATCCAACCCATAATGTACCCAATACGCGGTAATCGCCCGGTAGATTATCTGTGATATTGAAAGAGCGTGTCACGTTATTTTTAAAGCTGCCTGATAAAGTATCAGTTGTTACAGGGGTTCCATCAACAAGACGCTGCAATTCAATTTTATAATTCCATGTAGCACCCGGAACATTGTTAATTTGTTTGAAATCTACTGTTGTAGCTCCCGATCCATAATAACTTGCATCTGTCCATCCAGATACGCCTGAAGTGTAATTATCGTAACCACCGTGAATATAACTTGCCATTTTGTTTCCTCCTTGAAATGTTATAGTTTTTCTTTGTATTAATGGAACTTAATTATTAACATAACTTTGGGAAATCTTTACTTAATCAAGTTATCTAGTAATTTAGCTCCTTACTTTATTAAGTGAAACAAAAGTAGAATAAATCAAATAATTAGGAATTTTTTAATGATGGTTTTAATAAATAACTAATGTAATTTCTCTATAAACTATACAAGGAAAGATTTAGATAATGAGTGTTTGCCCCATTACATAAAAAAAACATACAATAAGGGTTGCAGTTGTAAGGGCTTTGAAATATATGAAAGTAATATATCTAGCGGGGACGTACCAATAGTATTAATCTATAAAAGGTGTGTAATCAGTATGAAGAAAGAAAGAAAGAAAGAGAGAAAATAAATGATTTCTCTAGCATCTTAGAATAACCATATATTGTCTGAGAAAAACTGGGTGAGTATCTCAGAAAAACTAGAGGTAGTTTCTGAAGGAAACGATAACAATACTAATTTTAATAAAAATAACTTAACAAGAAATATTCACCAAAAATTACTAAGTAAAATTAAACATTCAAAAGAGCCAAACTGCCTATTCCAGAAACATATCATAACCTTTGTTAATGCTATGTACAATTTAAGAAAACAAGTATTTTACAAAACTACACCCATTGTACAATCCAATATCTCTTTATCTGTTTCACGTACAATAAAACATATAAAGGCGAAATCCCTAAAGAGACCCCGCCTTTTCAACGTAATATGAAATTCAAAAATCACTAGTTATTTTCTAAACATTGTTCTGCATTTATCAACCTGTTTATGTTTTGTTAAACTTTGCAACAGAACCTTTTACGCTAAAATCGTTACCTCTTAAACATGAGAAAAAACATTCCGGAAGTAATAAAAATTTAAAAATACCACTGTTGTAATAAAGTGAAACTTTAATCAGTGGGGGTTTTCTTCATCCCCACTGATTATTAGCCCTCACCAATCGGACTCTTATGGGCAGTTGATCCCCCACCTAAATTCTTTGCTTTCGCTGAATTTTGAGGTGGGGGTCTTACTGCCCATTAAAGCGGGATAAATCTGTATAAATATTTTTTCATTCTCTCTAACAACCTGTATTGTTACATATAATTAATGAACCACATTTTTCATATCATATCGTTTCATTTTACTACTTACTCTTCTAATATGACTATGGCTATAATTTAGTACTACAGCAATTTGTTTCAAATTCATTCCTTTTACATCTCGATAATACATAATACGTTTTTCTAAGTCTTTCATACTTGCCATTACGTCTTTAACTTGATTCATTACCTGTTGTTTCTCCTGTACCATCTCCGTTAATACATTAATTTTACCAGCAATCTTATTATGCCTAGTATAAATGTCTACTAAATCTAACGGTATTTCTCCACCTTGAACACGTTCTTTTGTATAATCCACCACACCATTAAATTTCGGAGCGTTCATAGTCATATTTTTCATCAAAAATTTATGTTCTATCTCTAAGTCTCGTATTTGAATCTTCAACATATCTATTTCCTGTGCTAAGTCCTTAAGTAAAAGTTGTTCCATTATTACTCCTCCTATTAACCTTTTTTAATCCATAAACAGTATTTTTAGCACTAAAATATACTCAATCAAAATGATTAGAAAATAATTTTATAATCATTTTCTCTCTTCGAGTCCTTGATCTCGTTCATCTACCTTCTTTATTAATTTTTCTAATTGTTTTTTACTAAGTTCCCATAGTTGATATTTATTAAACTTGTATATTCCATTCTTAATTAAATACAAAATTAACTCGTCTTTTCTTGTCATTTGTTCACCTAAACCCAAAAATATTAAAATTACAATATATTTATATAGAGATTTACTATTTAACCTATTACTATATTAAAGCTAGTTTATATATCCGTTATTTCATATAACTTTCAACATCTAAAAATTGCTTATACATAGCAATATTCCGCTTTCTCATATATTTCTTTAAATATTGATTCATAGAGTGTCTAAATCTAAATTCAAAATAGTAATCGAGACCGTTAACCCGATCTTCAAAAGTCAATACCTTCCGCTCAAACACAAGATATTCAATTAATAACCAAACACTTACTACCCCATCTTTCTTTGCCTCTGTATAAAGTTCTAATATTGTCATAGTACTAAATTCCTTTTTCAAGGTATAAATTTGTTTTTTTAACGAACTGGAAAGGGAGTGTTCCCACAAATCCATTTCGATTTTTCGCAATAATTAATTCAACATCATGAATTTCCTCTTCTTGTTGCTCTCTATTAAAATATGCTGGACGGTGGGGAAAAATAATAAGATCAGCAATCTCCTCAATACTTCCCGATTCACGAATATCAGCCATTGTAGGTGCTTTGTCTTGCTTTCCCTCTACACTACGATTTAATTGTGCTACAAGCATAATTGGCACACTATGTTCTTTTTGTATTTCTTTTAGTTGTTTCATGATGTATGTAAATTTAAGGTGATTATTTTGAAACGACTCATTTACATCAATATGTCCTAAATGATCTATAGCAAAGAAGTGTTTTCTATCTGGGTTTTCTTTTACTACTTGGCGAATTACTGTTCGAATTTGATCAATATTTTTTTCTGGACGAACATTAATGGAGAGCTCCGCTAATTTACCACATGCTTTGTGATATTTCTCCCAATATTTTTGTTTTTCATGAAAAAATTTATTTGGGTTATTCATTGTCGCAACTGGAATTTTTCCTTCTGCAGCAATCCATCTATCTATAATCTTATTTTCATCCATTTCACATGAGAAAAATGTTCCCATATATTCCTGGCTTTGATGTGCTCCACGTCGCATACTTTCCAATACAAATGCTGTTTTCCCCACAGATGGACGAGCTGCTACTACTATTAAATCTGATGGTTGCCAACCATCTAAACCTTTATCAAGGATATTAAAACCCGTAGGGGTTCCACTTATTCCATTTAAAGGCATTTGACTATGCATTAAAATACGGTTCTCTAATTTTTCTTTAAACGAGGGTTGTGATTTCATTGTAGTACCTGGAATATTATTTATTTCAGATAAAAGTTTGTTAAGTTGTTGGTAGCTATGTGTGAATTTCGATTTTTCTTTAAAACCTTCGAATGTAAGGAGAGCTTCATTTACTGCAATAAATTCAATCATTTTATCTTCTATATATTTAAAATTATGAGTTAAAATCCCTAATTCATATAGATTGCTTAACGTACTAACTCCACCAAATGTAGCCATCTTATCTTCGCCAATTTGAGAAAGTGACATCATATCAACAGGTTTATCATTACTTTGAAGTTCTTTCATAATTTTAAATAAATTTCTATTATATTTATTTAAATAATGTTTAGTCTTTAACTTTGTTTCATATATTAAACTATTATCATGAATCATCATTCCAAGAATATAACATTCATTTTCATAATGCACCTGATACTTATTCACTAAATTCACCTCAATCTAATAAACGATCTATAGAGAAATTACGTGTGCTAAATACCTTTGAAGTTTCTTTCTCTTTTTTCATTTCAGCATATTCTAGATAGCATTCATTGTTGAAAAAATTAGTGGCATGTTTTATATATCTTGTTTCTACACAATTTCCTTTAATATATTCAGCATATCTTTGTGTTCCCAAATTTATCAATTCAAAAGAATGTTTTTTAGTAGCCATATTAAATGATTTATAAGCTGATTTCTTATCAATTTTTTTAGGATATAACGCCCATACATGTTCAAATTCTTCTGAATACCCTGCACTTAAATTTTGAATATTCTTCATCTCAACCTTGTTAAAGTTAACTTTATTTGTGCTTCCTCCAGTTACTACCTCTTTTTTCTCTAAAGCACTCTCTTTCTCTCTTTCTGATATCGTACCTTGCTTTTTTGAAATATTAGATGTAGGTAAAAGATGATATAAGTTAGAAAGGTGATCGCCCTTATTATCTTTCCTTAAAGTTTTTGATACATATCCCTTTTCCACCAAAATCTTGATACACTCAATAACCTTTTTCTTGCCACATCCAACCCTTTTAGCTAGTGTATTCAGTGATGGAAAAGCTGATTTTGTTTTTTTATTTGCATATCTAACAATTACAGCATAAGTTTTAAACGCATAAACATCCAATTCACCATTATCTATAACTTCATTATCTATCATAAAAAAGCCGCCTCGTTTATCAATAAATTCCATTGATTCTCCTTCCCTCCCTTATATTATTAAACCTTATAAAGATATTCATTTCGTTAATATTCGGTAATTACCGAATATTAAAATTCATAAAACTTTAGGCATCTGCCAATCTATTTATTTCATTTAAAAAGGGTACTCCTCTTCTTTTTCTTGTTTGCTTAATTCATATATTTCTTCTAATACTTGTAAACCATGTTCATATGCAAGAACCATTGTTGTTGAAAAAATATCCCGCTTTTGTTTATGGTTTTCAATTAATCGTATAAAAATCCTTTTTTCTAAGTTAAATTTGTCATCTAAGCTCATTTTATTCACCTGCTACTTTCTTTATAGAATAACTTTCAATAAATTGTTTTATACATTGTGTTTCACAATGAAGATAATCTCCATCAAAGTCATAATAATGCTCACCAAAATAAATTTCACCCTGACAAGCTTCGCAATATTCCAAGTAATCCTTCTCTCCGGAATCCATACATTTACTATCTATCATTGGATTTTCTATCAACTACAATTTCCCCCATTCATTAAAATATCTAGTAACTTATTAAAATCCATATAATATACACGCACTTTAACAATTGAATTCTCTTCTTATATATACATACTGAAAGAAATCCTTTGTAAATTTCTTTTTTATGCTGTCATATTCTTTTTATGTAACAGTACATCAGCTACCCTTATTGCATTTTCTAATTGATTTTTAACCGCTAAATATTGCGGAGCTGTTATTCGCTTCAATTTATTCTTTTTTTTATAGTGATACATTTTTAATTTTAAATTTGTCCTATATGTTCTGTTATACATCGATCTAAATATTCTCCATGCCTTTTGAAAGCTAACATCTTTGCTAAAAGCTAAAAGCCGAATCATTTTATTTAAACGTTGCTGCAGACAACTTTCTGTATTTAGATTAACAAGAGTATTACTACAATGTTCTATAGTTCTTACCTCTTTCTCCAATTGTGGAATTCTAAATAAAACCTTGATTTGTATTTTGTCTAGATTCTGATGTTTTTTTGTTACATGTTTAAAATCGTTTAAGAATCCATCCTTCACCTTTAAAGCATTTATATTTCCCATTTTTCTATATGCAAATGTACTTTCTCTCAGTTTAAACTTAGGGTAGTCTATGCCTTTCATTGAATAAGTTGACTTAATAAATTTATCTGATAAAAAATTAACCTTATTAATTACATTTAAGTTTTGAATCGGATTTATAATAGTACTTATTACAGAATTTTGATTCTCCTTATACATGTCAGCAACAATCAAGCTATCCGTTACGATTGTATTTCCTTCCTTCGATACCAAATCATTAACTATACCTTCTCTTCTTTTAGTGCTAGCCATATATACCTCCGCTTTGATAAACCTTAAGTTTACTAATTCTTTTTAAAAAAAAGATCTTTCGGATCATCTTCAAACGCTTTTGCAATTTTTACTACCAGATCTATTTTTAGATTGCTTTTACTATTTTCTATATACCGCTAATGCAACTTTGTTATCCCAACTTTATTAGCAACCTCTTCACAAGTCCGTCCCGTTTCCACTCTTCTTTGTTTTAATTTTTCCAAATCATTTCCCCCTTCCGTTATCCATACTCTAATTTTAAATAAACCTAAGGTTTATTTCAAGTCTTTTTTATATAAATTCCCTATATTTTTTATGGACTATGTATTAATTCTACAGATCGATTAAACCTAGACGAAAAAAGCTACCTATTGTTTTTTTTCTATATATACTCTAGATAGACACGCCTTTAGAATATCCTCTGTATTAATTTTTCTTCCCTCTTTTAACCATAGTTTGACTACTTCCTTAGCTAATTCTTGTTTATTCATCTCAATCCCCCATATTCAACATATTACTTATAAATCTTTTCATATAGTTTTACTTTTTGGTTAAATATAAATAGGAAATTCTTCTTAAAAGTAGGAATGACACCGCTCTATTCAAAACGATGTCATTCTAAATGCTAATAATATTCCGCGCATTGCTAGCCACCATTTGGATGAGCTATTGGAGCTAAACACTTCATCTTCTATTGTGTTGTATCATCTGTATTTGGCTCATTCAATATAAATATGGACTCGCCTAATAGAACCACTAAAATTATTAATCGACCTCAATTTTCTTCTTTCGCTTTGACTAGTTAATATCAATTTTTAAAAACAAATTTATCTTTCACTCTATAAATTTGTTTTTAAAAAGGAGCTCTTACTATTATGTATTACACTCGTATTCTAATAATAAATTATCATTTTACCTATCAAATTAATATTTCCATTTTTCAATCCCTATATGAATATTTTACCACAAAACAGAACTAATGTTCTACTTTTAGGCGCAGAAAATCTAATTAAATTTAATAAAATTTAAGCATGAAAGTTTTTTGATAAATCAATAGTTACTTTAAAAGTAAATCACATACAAAATATCGTTAATACCTAATGAACGGTTTATTATTTATAAAAACTTAATTTTAGTAGTTCCGTACTCCCTTTGAAATCCCCATAATATTCCTAATTCACTATACGTACCCAAGTTATTTTAATACATCCAATAAACTAATATACTACTATATCCCTCAATCGTTGTTGTGCTTTTTTATTAACATTAGGAATAGGGAAAGAAATCCAAATAACATTTATTAGTATAGATCTTAAAAGTACTGCATCACATTTAACAGATACTCAAAAAGAATAGTCATGAATATCATCTATTAATTGAATAACGTTTATACAATTAATGCTTTTACTCCCTTGCTTACGAGCTACTCCCACTGTATCGCACACTCGTAATCCCCCTTCTACCAATGAATCTCGCACCTTACACGCAACAAAAAAAGACCACCAAAAAGGCAGCCCCTCAAAACTCAATCTTATTCCCCACGCCGCGCTCCACCGCTTTCTCATACAAATACTTCGCAACAATAATGTCTACCACCGCCAAACCAACTGATTTGAAAATGGTAATCTCTTCATCGTTTTCGCGGCCGGCTTTTTCTCCGCTTATAATTTGACCGAGTTCGGCGTGGATGCTGTTTGCTTCAAATAAACCTTCCTGTATTGGAACTTGAAGGTCCCCCGTTTCTTCTAATGCTGCTTCTTTTGATTCGACTACTACTTTGTTTGCGCCCGCGATGGCGTGGGATGGTAGTTCTTGCATGTTCGGTCTAAATGAGCCGACGGCGTTTACGTGGACGCCTTTTTGCAAGATTTCTGAGAAGACTGGTGTGGAGGCGTTCGTAGTTGTGACGATGATGTCTGCTTCGCTTATTGCTTCATTTGCATTTGTGTGAACATATGCAGGTTTATTGAATTTCTCTTGTATATATTGCGAGAATGCATACGCTTTTTCTTCTGTTCGATTGTATAAAATGACTTTTTCGATGTCTCTTACTGCAAATACAGCTTCGGCGATTCCCTTCGCCTGTTCTCCTGTCCCAATAATGGATAACGTTTTTGCGTTATGTCGAGCTAAATGTTTTGTCGCTACTCCAGATAGGGCGCCTGTTCGAATCATTGTTAAGTAGGATCCTTCTAAAAGCGCCAGCGGTTCTCCCGTTTGAAAGTCTGATAGCATCACAATCCCGTTTATCGTTTTCTTTCCTATCTTTTTGTTCTCGGGGACTACTGTTACTACTTTTAAGCCAAGTGCCTCAAGTCCTTCCGCTACTGAAGGCATAATTAATGCCGTATTTTGCTCGTTCGCAAATGGTAATGAGCCGCGAATTGGTGTGATTGTTCTTTCTGCGGAAAACTCTTTTAAAGCAAACGCCGCATATTTAATGACTTCGTTCATATTTACTAAGTTTCGTTGTTCGTTCGCGCTTATGACTAGCATATCTTTCCACCTCCTCCTTCTACTCTAACAAAAATCCCCTATTCAAATCATCTCTCGGGTCTACAACAAACTGATGAAATCCTGTAATAAATGCATTCCCCGTTACTTTCGGAACGACAGCTTCATATGTATCTACTGCGGTTAGCGACAATACTTCCCCCTCGAATTTCCCGTCAGTAATGCATTCGTGGATGAAAATTTCTCCCTTTTGTAAAGCATCTTTTTCAAAAAGAGTTGCGATTCTTGCGGAAGTTCCTGTGCCGCAAGGAGAACGATCTACTTGCCCATCAGCGAAAATCGTTACATTTCGTAACGTAGCGTCTTCCCCTTTCGGTTCATCTGAGAAAATAACGCCATATATTCCTTTTAATCCTTCTTCAAGTGGGTGCTTCACTTCCATTTGGCTCTCAATGTAGTGCTTAATTTTACTACCCCACGTTTGAATAGCAGCTAAGTCTTTGAAATCGACTTTCAAACCAAATTCTTTACTATCTACTACTGCATAAAAAGCCCCGCCAAACGCGATATCTACTTGAAATTCATAGTCATCTATTTTAATAGGAACGTCTTTCTTATATACAAATGAAGGAACATTTTCAAATGATACGGACTCTACTTCGCTCCCCTTATATTTTGCGTATGCAATTACTTCCCCAGCAGGGCTATCAATAATGAACTTTTGTTTCTCACCTGTCACTTCAAACATACCTGTTTCAATTCCGACTGTAATAACAGCGATAATGCCGTGCCCACACATCGTACTCCAGCCTTCATTGTGCATAAATAATACACCAAAATCAGCGTGTGCACTTGCAGGTGGAGTAATAATACAACCGTACATACCGTGATGTCCTCTCGGTTCATACATAAGAACTTTGCGAAGATGATCCAAATGCTCCATACAGTACGCGCGTCTTTCTAGTTGCGTTTCCCCTTTTATTTCTGGCACGCCGCCTGTAATAATTCGAAGCGGTTCCCCAGCTACGTGAGCATCAATTGTCGTGTACACTTTACTAACCTTCATTTCTATCTCTCCCCTATATGTTGATACTATTTTTATTGCAAATATCATGCCAACGCATAGGGGATAAATTTGTATACATTGTTTAAAAAAGCATACACTACTGTCTATTTTTTTATACAACAGACAGTCGGTAAGTATTAATTTCCAATCAGTCCCGCACTCACCAAATCAAAAACAAAAAACCCCGAAAACTCAGGGTGGGATGCCGCATAGGCAAGGTTATAGTTCCTTTTCAAATAGGTTTGCGGGATTTGAGCCAAAATCAAATTTATATTTCACTCGGAAATTTTTCCCACTCACTTAAATGCATGACATCTTGTTTTACGTTTTTCTTTTCAGGAAGTAAACATAGAAATTCTAAAGAATTGCCGTCAGGATCATAAAAATAAAGATTTGTAGTAGGTGTCCACGTCTGAACCATAGGCTCAGACGGTTCAAGACCGAAAGCGGCCCTTGGGTTTATTCCTTTATTAAGAAGCCATTCTCTTGCATGAATAATTTCTTCATAGTTAACCTTGAATGCAAAGTGACTTGTATGAAATACTTCTTCTGATACCTCCCAAATGCCCAGCATTTGTTCCTTCTTATTATCTTTATCAAACCAAAAGAATGCTACACGACGTTCTTCAATTGTGCGAGCATGAAATAATCCAAGTTTAGTATAAAATTCTTTTGCTACTTCTAAATTTCTTGTTTTAACATGTGTTTCATATAAAGTACCTGGAAACAAAGCATATTCCCCCTTTATATTTTTAGAAATTCTTACTATAAAGCCTATTTTAATAAACTAGAAATAGAAGTGATACCGTATTCTTCTTACATGTTTTTTCAATTTTGTAGCCCTAATACTGAATAAAAAAGAAAATTCTCTCCCCCCGCCACATATACTGTTCAAAAGCAAAAAGGAAGTGATCTAATGTATTACGGAACGAAAGGCTGGTACGTAGCCGAACTAAAAAAATTAGGCGTGCGCTATCTTGAAGGACGAAAACTAGAAAGTTACCGCGGGCACGTCTTACGCAATTTATTACTTGCACAACAAGAGAAATTAAAAGAACAGTAATATGCTAATTTAACGATATCGGCGATTCGACATAGGATATCGACTTACCGACAAATCCCCCTAATTCATCTATCTACACTACCAACCAATCACACATCAATACAAACAAAAAAGGTCACCCAAACGGGTGACCTTCCTTTCTTATTCACAAACAAGAATTTGTCTAGAAAATGATCCTTTTCTTGTAATACAGCGATCTGTAATTTCAAATCCTGCTTCATGAATCATGTCGTCCATTGTTTCCATCGTGACAACGACTACCTTTTTAGCGATGCGGCGCGCACTTGAAAGAATGGAGAACTGGTCTTCTGGTGTTGCATGCGTAAATAAGTCGTACGGCATATCGATAATCGCAACGTCGTAGTTCTCAGTAATTTCCTCGATTGGACCTTTTGTTACTGTTCCTTCAAAACCGAAATGTGCGATGTTTTTTCTCGTTCCAAGCACCACAAGTGGATTAATATCTCTACCAACGATGTTAATCCCCATAGAAAGTGCTTCTACTACTACTGTTCCAATACCGCAGCACGGGTCAATTGCTCGTACTCCCTCTGGATTTGGTACAGCAATATTTGCAACTGATCTCGCAACACGTGTGCTAAGAGATGTCGAATAACTATGCGGTTTTTTTATGTGATGATACCAAACTGGCTCACTTTCTACATAGTGTCCGAAGTACCAGCGTCCTCCAAGAGGAACAATCCCGAATACGCGCTCTGGATTACGAACATCAGCTTCTCCTTCAATATGCATACCGAGGTCGCGTTCAATGAGACGTCTTTCCCCATATTCAATTTTATTTTCTTTCCCAAGATCATTGATTTTAACGAAGATAACTTTAAATGACGCCCCGGCCAAATCAATTTGTTCCACTTGTTTTAAAATGCTTTCTAAGTCGTCTCCTTCATACATCACTTCAACGCGCTCTTTAATAAATGCACTTCTACTCGGTTCAATTTTGACATCACTTTTCAAAATATTAACGTGAGACTCCCTTCCAAAGAACGAGCGCATTTCCAAGTAACATAAAGCACGCTCCTCCTCACGAAACGCATACGTATATATACATGCAGGTGTTGTACTATGATTACTCAATCTATTATCATCCTTTATCGTTTAAAATTATTATGATTACAATTATTCGAATATCTTTTTTACGTAAAATTAAATGATATCACATGCCGGAAATAAAGAGAAACGTTAATAAATAAAAGAGACTGCCTATTGGCAATCTCTTTTTATTTATTAACGGAAAGAAGATACTTTCTTACCCTTTGCTTCGTAATAATCTAAAATACCTTGATAAATCGCTTCTGCTGCAGCTTGTCTCTGTTTTGGTGTAGCAATTTTATCTGCATCACTTTTATTATCTACAAATGCTAATTCTGTTAATACAGCTGGCATTGTATTTTCTCTAGTTACGTATAAGTCCTGATGTTTCACACCACGATCTTTTGTTCCAAGTGCTGCTACAAGACGATCTTGAATTTTTTGTGCTAATAAAATACTGTCTTCTACATGTGGATTCGTTACTTTTGCTCTTGCTGACTGATAATATAATGTTTCTGTACCTTGTCCATTTTTCTTTTCAGAACCATTAGCATGGATACTTACAAAAATATCTCCATTATGTTCCTGTGCAAATTCTACACGTTTCTTTAATGAATCAGGACCACTTGTTCCTGGGCGTGTATCATCTGTACGAGTGAACATCACAGTAAATGGTGCTCTTTGCTCAAATATTTTCTTTAATCGTAATGATACATCTAATACAGTTTCACTTTCTTTCTCATAATAACCAGGATTACCAGAGTCCATTCCACCATGACCTGGATCAATAATAATCGCTTTACCTTCTAAGAAGTTCTCTTGTTTTACTGGGTTTAATTGATTTTTATCAACCCACTGGAATCCAGCGCCTACGCGAATACGAATCCAGCTGCCGCTCTCTTCCATAATCGTTACTGTTTGTGCATTATATGTACCTAGCACTTGAGAACTATGTGAAGCTTTTTCATAAGCAGTAAATCCTTCATTAATTGTTTCTGTTTTTTCTTGTAAAGGTGTCCACTTCTCACCTTTACTTGTTACAATTTTCAACCAGCCGTCTGCTCTTTGCTCTTTCACTTCAACCATTTGTGGCTTATGCTGAACGTCAGTAATACCAGATGATAATGATGGTTGATGATATGTAATAAAGTTTCTGTTCATATACATTCTTTTTGATGTATTTGTTTTATTTTTATCAGCCATCGCAATGAACTGAGCTGCTTCTGCACGAGTTACAGTTCCTTCAGGATTCCAGCCATTTCCCGTACCATTAGAAATCTCTAAGGCTACTAAAATATTAGCTTGTTTCTTACCCCAATGAGGTTCCAAATCTTTAAACTGTGTTGGAAGTTCTCCAATAATTTTCTTATCTAATGAGTACGCTTGTACTAACATAGATGCCATAGATGCACGGTTCATTTTATTGAATGGATTAAATTTACCAGTACCATCTCCATTAATTACACCTGCTTTTTCCACTGCAGCAATGTACGGTGCTGCCCAATGGCTTTGTGCGTCTTTAAAAGATGGTTTTGCTTTTGGATCAATCGGTAAACCAAGAACGACTGCTATGATTTTTGCAGCTGATCCTCTATCTACTGCTTCAGATGGAGAAAACGTTCCATCTGGCTTTCCATCAAGCGCTTTTTTTCCTACTAAATAATTAACTGATTCTTGCGCCCATGTAGGAACATCCGAAAACTTCTTCGCTGCTGCGAAACTACTTACTGGAGACGATAATAAACTTGCGGCTAAAATACCTGCCGCGACTGCACGATACTTCATAAAAAATAATACTCCTCTCGACAATCACCTTTTAATAACGCGTAATCTTAATATATAAATTTCAATAAATCCGAACAAAAAAAATTAATGCGCCTCTATCATTTTATAATACTCGAATTATGTAGTAAACCTACTTTCTTAATATTGTAAAATAAAATATAATTAATTTACTTTTTGTTAAATAAAGTCGATTTCTCTGCAAACAAAAAATAGGCCACTAAAGGTAGCCTATTTCTTTTCTTATTCTGCAATCATCTCTGATAATACATATGCATAAACAAGTGCTTCTGTATGAGCAATCGAACTTTCATGTGTACGCTCAAATGCATGAGAAGAATCAATACCTGCTCCAATTAATGCATGTTTCACATCAAATCCAGCGTGAATCGCAGCTGATGCATCCGATCCATAGTACGGATAAATATCTACTTTATATTCAATATGATTCGTTTTCGCAAGCTCTACTAAATGTTTACGCAGTGCATAATGATACGGACCACTAGAGTCTTTTGCACAAATAGATACAGTATACTCGTCAGATGCTTGTCCATCACCTAGCGCTCCCATATCAACTGCTAAATATTCAACCGTTTCTTCTGGAATGTTAGAGTTACCACCGTATCCAATCTCTTCATTATTAGAAATTAAGAAATGAGTTGTATATGGTAATGTTATGTTTTCATCTTGTAATCTCTTAATTAATTTTAATAGAATCGCAACACTTACTTTGTCATCTAAATGACGTGATTTTATGTATCCACTTTCTGTAATTTGAACGCGCGGATCGAATGAAACGAAATCTCCTACTTCAATTCCTAATTCGCGTACTTCATCAGCTGAAAAGACACGCTCATCAATACGAACCTCAATATTTTTCTCGTCGCGTTTCGCTTCACCTGCATCTTTATATACATGCACAGATGTTTGATGCATTAAAATCGTTCCTGTATACGTCTTACCGCTTGATGTTTCAATTTCGCAATATTCTCCTTCTACAGAGTTCCAGCGAAATCCGCCAATCATAGAAAGACTTAGACGACCGTCAGGCTTAATTTCTTTCACCATCGCCCCTAACGTATCAACGTGTGCCGTTAATAAACGGTGCTGTGCATCATTTTTCCCTTTTACCGTTAAAATGAGAGCGCCTTTATTGTTACGCTTCGTTTCTACATTCCACTCACTTACATAGTTTTCAATAAAACGAATGATTTTCTCTGTATTTCCAGATGGACTTGGAATAGAGACAAGCTCCTTAATAAGTTCCATCGTTTCTTTCGCATGATGTGCCATTGTCGTTCCCTCCTCATTTTCTCTATTATTTAGTATACCGAATTTACTATAAATCCTCTACTCATATAGCTTAATTTTCTAAATTGCGGTAAAATTCTTTTTAGTATACAAAAGGAGTTATAAAATATGAATATATCAAAAAAATATATACACATTGCACTCATTTGGTTTTTAGCATCATTATTTTGTTTACAAGTTTCTTATGCAGTTCACACTACTACTTCTATTACAATTGGCTGGGTATTAACAGTTATCTTCTTCATTATTAGTTTAATTGCAACAAAAAAGCATAGCGTTACTCACTAACGCTATGCTTTCCCTACGAAACTATTCTTCTGAA
This sequence comes from Bacillus sp. AY18-3, assembly GCF_008042305.1. Taxonomy (NCBI): domain Bacteria; kingdom Bacillati; phylum Bacillota; class Bacilli; order Caryophanales; family Bacillaceae; genus Bacillus; species Bacillus sp. AY18-3. The sequence continues at coordinate 20,080 of NZ_QKQR01000001.1, forward strand.
ACATCCAACAAATAAATGCCTCTTTCAAATCCACCGCGCTCTATTTCTTTTTTCTTACGAAGACGTTCTACATCTTCAATTGTTGCACCTTCTGCACGCGCTAATGAAATGATCACTTCCAGTGCATCCGCAAGAGAATCTAGCGCATGTTCACGCTCTTTCATAGAAGCAAATTCACGAATTTCTTCCGTTCCAATTTTCGCTAAAGCTTGTATGTATGCTTGTCCTGTTAATTTTTGTGCTGTATATGTTTTTCCAGACCTTAAAATCTTCTCTGGAACACGATCTCTTACTAACTTGTTATATGCTGACATCATTCATCCTCCTATGTTTAATAACATCCGAGCTCTGCTTTATAGAAAAACCATTTTTTCTTCACGCACGCACTAAGCATATCAATTCCTGATCCATGTGCCCTTACGTGAGGAAAGAAATAGTGCTCTGATTCTTCTTCCTTACCATATAGAGTTTGGTACTCAGCTGGAATTGCTTCTTTTTTCACATCTTTTTCTTTCGTCACTTCGCCAGAAAACGCAACGCTTGGATGTCCTTCAAAAAACAACGCAGTTCGCACAGCCATAGATGGTGTACTATGCAAAGTATAATATGCTATTACAATCATGCCGATAACACCAATAATTTTCTTCATATATTACTCCTAAAAAAAAGTGCTAACACAATTATACTAAAATGTGTTAGCACTTTCTCCCCTTTACCTTAAATTAACCGGCAGTAAAACTACTATTAATTCAAATTTCACTTTATTCCCCTTTAAATGCAGGCAAACGTTTTTCTAAAAATGCAGCAATGCCTTCTTTATGATCCGCTGTTTGTCTCATCGCATATTGGCCGCGCTTTTCAAGTTGCAGCGTTTGTTCTAAATTGGAGCGATTTACTTCACATAAAATTTGCTTCGTTTGAATCATCGCTTTAATCGGCTTTTGTGACCATTCACTAATTTTTTGCTTCACAGCCGTTTGGAAATCCTCACCGATTACTTCATCAATTAAACCGATATCAAGCGCTTCTGTTGCTGATAATTTCTTTCCTTCCCAAATAATTTGCTTCGTCATATTTTCACCGACACGCTTTTGAAGGAAGAAATGGCCGCCACCATCTGGAATTAAAGCGATTCCAATAAAGTTCATCGCAATAACGGATGATATATCTGCCATCACATAGTCAGCTGTTAACGCAATACTTAACCCAAGACCAGCAGTTGGTCCATGAATCGCACTAATAACAAGCTTCGGCATCGTATATAAAGTTACAACAACTTCAGAAATGGTATTCATAATGCCATCAAACTTGCTTTCATCATTACTTGAAAGCATCGATTTAATATCTCCACCCGCAGAAAAACCACGACCACTTCCGCATAACACAACAATGTGTGCAGAACTCTCCGCTACTTCTTTCAATTTTTGTAATAACTCTTTTAATGTTGGCTCATCTAATGCATTTAACACCTCTGGGCGATTGACCATAACGGTTGCAACGTGCCCTTCATATTTCACAACGACAGATTCTGTTTTACTTGTTACTTCCATTATATATACCCCTCTTTTCTACATAAAGATTATACTTATATAATTATAGAAAGGTGGTGAAAAACCCTTCTTTTTTCTCAATTTTCTGTCTAATAATCTCGTAATTTGTATATGACCTTGTATAAAACAAACAATTCCGTTGAAAAATATAGAAATTAAAGTCGGTTTATCACCTCTCTTCATCTATTTACCATTACAATGAAATGGTGTATTCTTAAGTCTGATATAAAAATTAAATATAGAAATTCATTCTCCTTCCTATTTATATAGAGGTTCTGAAATAAAGGAATGAAGAAATGGAGGAACATATGGTTACTAAGTTCAAACAGACGGATAACTACTTCCCGCATTTCCTACTGCTATTCATTGTGTTTCAACCAATTTTAGATTTGTTAACGTCTTTTTCAATCTATGTATTACACATGAGCGCAACAGTCGGAATCGTAGTCCGTTTCGCCTTTATGCTTCTTGCATTAGGTTATCTACTTCTTCATCATAAACAACAAGGCGCGAAAAAGTATATTCTTTATTTATGTCTATTTGGCATTGTACTCGCAATTGGCCTTGTGAATAATTTAATGGTCAAATCTCCAGTTTCATTTGGAGAAGAAGTGAAATTTATTTTGAAAAGTGTATATCCAATAGTACTACTGTTTGGATATATTATCGCACTAAAAGAATTAAAAAATAACGACTACGCGTTTCATAAAATCATTACGTATTTCTTATATGCAACGTTAATTTTAAGTATTTCAATCATCGCGGCTATGGCAACTGGTACAGATTTCCCAAGCTATCCGAACTCAAAGATCGGTTCAAGAGGATGGTTCTTTGCTGGAAATGATTTAAGTTCCATTTTTGCAATTATGTTCCCAATCGTTGTCTTATACTCAGTTCATAAAACAACTTCTTTCTCAAAAGCGTATTACTGGATTCCAACTGTAGTTGCAATGTATGCAAGCATTATGATCGGAACGAAAGTAGGCTATGGTGCCATCGTTATTACACTTGGTATCGCCCTTTTCTTCTTATTCATTGAATATATGATACATCGTAAAAAAGAAGGAAAAGGATTCACATATCTTGTAAATACAGTTGTTGCTGCTGTCGTATTAGGAGGGTTACTCGTACTTACACCGCAAACTCCTATCGCAAAAAACATGACCATCCATTTACAAATATATGAATACAAAAAATCAGTACAAGAAGAAAAAGACCGAAAAGAAGGAAAAGTAGTTACAGAAGAAGAACATGAGCAAGGCGAACTAACAGACTCTGAAATGAAAAGTTTAATTTACAGTGATCGCGACAAGTTTTTAAAAGTATATAAACAATACTATAAAGAAGCACCACTATCTCAAAAACTATTTGGAATGGGGTACGCTGGTAACTATACAACGAAAATGAAGTTAGTCGAAATGGATTTCCACGACCTATTCTTCGCATTCGGAATTGTTGGCTTCCTTATGTACTTACTGCCACTTCTTTATTTCGGTATAAAAATATTCATTCGCATCATCACAAACTTCAAGAAACTATTTAGCGTAAAACATATGCTACTAGCTAGCACACTCGTCTTATCGCTCGGTATCGGCTTTATGTCTGGACACGTATTAACAGCACCAGCCGTTAGCATTTTCTTTGTTGTGATACTCGCTTACTTAATTGTTGATTTAGAAATAGAATAGAAAGAAGCAGCATCCATCTGGATGCTGCTTCTTTCTATTCCAACCCTTTACCGCCTCTAGCATTCAAAGTGCTAATTCTTTCTGCTCCAGTAATCATTGGTTTTGCTCGCTTTATTAAATTTTGTGTAGACTCTAACGTTAAAGATGCTTTATGTGCTTCTTCATTACTCCATACTTCAAAAACATATACAGCATTTGGCTCGTCATCAGAAGTACTTACAATATATACCTCACAACTATGAAGTGCTTTCATCGATTCCGCAGCCTCTAGCAAAATATTCGTTAATTCTTCCCGATTACGTTCTTCCACAATAAACTTACCATACAATCCGAATTTACTCATTCTTCTCCCCCTAATTATGCCACTTCTCTTATCTCAAAATTAATAATTTCCATAAAAAAAACACTTAATGTCACACCTTTCTTATGTATGAAATGAGAAACTACTTATATAGAATAATTATTTTAATCAAATTATTAACATGATAAAATATTAAAGGCACTATTATATAAAAGAATATATAATAGATATGTCGGTTTTTTTTGCACGAAATGTATTTCGAAAAAAGTGAGGAGAGTCCTTTGGTATTTAGTAGTTCGATTTTCTTATTTATCTTTTTACCTCTCGTATTATTTCTCTATTTTATAGTGCGTGCCGAGCTACGTAATTTCGTATTACTTGCATTTAGTTTAATTTTCTATGCATGGGGCGAACCGCGTTTCGTTCTTTTAATGCTCTTTTCCATCGTATTAAACTACTGCTTTGGCCTACTTGTGCATCATTATGATAAACGAAAAAATATGAAAGTCACATTTTTAGTTATGGCTGTGGTCGGAAATATTTTATTACTTTCTTATTTTAAATATATTTCATTTTTCACAGACATTTTAAACAAATCATTGCATTTATCTATTCATGTGGAACCTATTCCACTACCAATCGGAATTTCATTTTATACATTCCAAGCGATGTCCTATGTCATCGATATATACCGTAAAGATGGGGATGTTCAAAAAAATCCACTTAATTTAGCGCTATATATATCTATTTTCCCTCAGCTTATTGCCGGACCAATTGTTCGTTACAATATCGTCGCTGAGCAAATTAAAACGCGCATCCATTCTTTTGAACGATTCACAGAAGGTATTCAAATTTTCGTTCTCGGACTAGCAAAAAAAATATTAATCGCCAACCAAGTAGGATTTGTCGCCGATAAAATATTTGCCTTACCACCATCTGAAATAAGTGTTGGAACGGCATGGATTGGTATTATCGCCTACACTCTCCAAATTTATTTCGATTTCTCAGGGTACTCTGATATGGCAATCGGAATTGGAAAAATGTTCGGATTTGATTTCCCGAAAAACTTCAACTACCCGTACATCTCTAAATCTATTTCAGAGTTTTGGAGAAGATGGCATATTACACTTGGTTCTTGGTTCCGCGATTACATATATATCCCGCTCGGTGGAAACCGCGTTTCAAAACTAGTGAATTATCGTAACCTCTTCATCGTATGGGGATTAACTGGTTTATGGCACGGGGCGAGCTGGACATTTATCGCCTGGGGCTTATATTACGGCTTTATTATTTCAATTGAAAAAGCTGGATTCGAAAAAATATTAAACAAACTATGGAAACCGCTGCAACATGCATACGTATTATTAATCGTTATGATCGGTTGGGTCTTCTTCCGAGCTGACAACTTCGCTTACTCGTTCCAATATTTAAAAGCGATGTTCGGCATAGGTGGGCACTCTTTCATCGATGACAATACAATGTTATACGTACATGAATACATTATCGTATTTCTCATTGCCTTTATCGCAGCGACACCAATTTTAAAACGAATGAAAAACATACTAGAACTTGCGCCAAAAACGTATATGTTCACGACGCAATTTGTACGTCCTATATTATTACTAACATTATTTATGATTTCGGTTATGTACTTGATTAACTCAACATATAATCCATTTATTTATTTCAGGTTTTAACTGATGTAGGAAGGAAAAGTTATTATGAAAAAATTGGGGAACCTCATCCTGTTTATCGGTTTTCTCACCATTATCTTTTCATTTGGCATATTATCGTTACTCAAAACAGACCGAGACATTTCACCAGTTGAAAATCGGCCGCTCGCTCAAAAACCAGCACTTACGAAAGAAGCTCTCCTAACTGGTAGCTTCTTTAAAGATTTTGAAACATACACAAATGATCAATTAATCGGACGAGATGAGCTTATTAAAAACTATACGATTGCCCAAATTAATATGGGCAAGTCTCTCATTAACGACATTATTTTAACTGATGATAAATGGCTCCTAAAAAACCCGGCGTGGACGACAAAATATAACGAAATTGACCAATCCATGCCTGCTATAAACGACTTATCTCAGTTTTTAAAAGAACAAAACGTCGAGTTTTACTTTGCTTTACCACCGTCAAAAACGAATGCATTATCATTTAAATTACCTTCTCATATTCACACTTATGCACAGGACAATTTAAATTACTTTCTAACAAAACTTCCAGCTGACGTAAAGCCAATAAAACTTATGGAACACTATAAACAGAACTATACGAACGAAGAAATACAGGACATGTATTTCAAAACAGATCATCATTGGAATATGGACGGCGCCTTCTTAGGCTACCAATATATAATGAACACAATCGGGCAACAGTCTTCTATATATAAAGGAAAAGAAATAAAAAAAGAAGCCTACACTCGTACATGTGCGCAAAATAAACATTTAGTCGGAAGCTTCAACAACCAACTATACCAACTCATCGATGCAACTGGTGAAAAATTGTGCTACTACACACCGAAAGACGGTTTCAACTTCACAAGCGTAACCGCAAAAGATGTGAAAGGTACTGTTCATCAAAACTTAGATGACATATACGGCGTGGAAAAACAAAAAGATACAACATCATACGCAGGATATTACACGGACGACTATCCAGAAATCGTCACCGAAAATAACAATGCACCAAATGAAGTACGCGCCTTAGTCCTAAAAGACTCATTCGCAAACGCAATCGTGCCACACTTAGCACAAAGCTTCAAACACACATCTATCCTCGACCTGCGTCACTATCACGAAAAAGATGTATATCAATACATTAAAGACAACAATATTAACATGGTATTGTTCGTGTATAGTGATTCAAATTTGAGTGGGGATATGTTTAAGTTTAAGCAATAAAAGAAGCCTCTTGTAATTTTTACAAGAGGCTTCTTTTCGATATTTACGAAAAAAATCAGCGGGATAAATCCCCACTGATTTTTCATTTTATCTATAATCAACTTATAGATTTGGGTTGTTAAGCACATTCACGTGTACAGCTTGTGAACCGATTTCGCTTGTTAGAACATCTTTCTCACCTAATACTTTGAATACTAATGTACCTTTGTCAGTGTACTTAGTAGTTAAAGTATTGTAGATGTCTGCACTGAAGTTTGGAAGTGCAGAATCACTTGTTTGAGATACTGTTACATGACCAAGCTCTTGATCGAATAAATCGAAGTGAGCATTTCCATTTGTATCAAGGTAAAGTTTACCTTGGTCGTCACCAGATTTCACAACGCGTACTTTATGTTGTGTATCTTTCGTTAAGTTAATACCTTTTACGATATCATCTTGGTTACTCTTCTCAAGTTCTAATACAGTACCGATGTTGATTTTCTTCTCAACGAAGTTTTCTGTTTGAACTGGTTTGAAGTTTACAGATTTAATAGCGATTTTCTCTTGAACGATTTCGATTGTCGCTTTACCAGCAGTTGCACCATTTTTCGTTAAGTGGATATCAACTTTACCTGGTTTTAAACCTTTAACAACAACTTTATTTCCAACAATTTTAGCTTCAGCTACAGCTGGATTTTTAGATTCAACTACATAACCTTCTAAGTTTTCAGGATCAGAGTATACGCGATCTGAAGTGTACTTAGATAATTGATATGCAACTGTGTTAGAAACATTTAGGTCAAGTTTTGTATCAGGTGATTGGCCGTATTGACCTACTTTAGATACAAGTTCGAAGTTTTTGAATGCAACGTTACCTTCTGTTACGTTTACATATAATGAACCTAGAGTGTCACCGTTAGCATTTTGGAAGTGAACTGTACCTTCTCCTACTTCGTTACCTGTAATACCAATAGTTTTTGTACCAATTGAACCGGACTCAGTTGTTACTACTTCTAATCCACCTTCTGCAACTACACCAGTTTTTGGAAGAACTTCTTTAATTGCAGCTACGTTAGCACCAAATGGATCGCCATATTGGTCAGTTGTTACGAATGTAACAGGTAATGTTTTATTTTGAACAACTTGTAATTTATCTGGGTTAGCTTTTACTGATTTTAATGTACGAGAATCAGTCGTTACTTTAAATTTAACATCTTTTGTAACGTCGCCTACTTTAATAGTAAGTGTAGCTTCACCAGCAGCTTCAGCTGTAATATAGTTGTTTACTACAGAAATAATACCGTGGTTTGAAGATTTAATGCTGATTGAGTTTGGATCAACAACTTTATCTTCTCCAGCAATTGTAGCAACTACGTTATGAATTTGTGCTTTTTCACCAACAACTAACGTTTGGCTATTTAGCTTGAAGTCTTTTCCAGTCAGTTTATTACCGTATACTACACCGTTTTTATCAGCATCTACCGCAAATACAGTGTTTTTAATTGCAGAAGCTGGTGTATCAAGGTTTTTCACTGTAATAATACCAGTGTTAGAAACTGTTAAACCACCTCGTTTTGTAACTTGTACTTCTACTTTATAGTCACCGTGTGAAAGACCAACACCAAGTTTACCTGTAGAAGAAGTAGAGTTTCCACCCTCAAAGATGTTTGCTGGTGAACCGTCTAAGTTATTTGCTACAAATTTGACGTCATGGTTTGCTAAGTTTAAGTACTCAACATCAGCGTTACCTTTTTCCTCATTTAATTTGAAGACAATTGCTTGACCAGCACGATCATCATCAAATGTAAGTTTTTCTACTGCTAATTTTTTCACTTCGTATACGAATTTCGTTACGAATGATTGATTTTTCACTTTTACAGTAAGATCTTTATTTGGAGCCACTTTACCACCAAGTGTTACAACTGCAGAATTACCATCGGCACTTGCTTCGATTGCTACAGCTTTGTCTCCTTCAAGAGTTACATCATCAGCAGCAAGCTTATCTAAACCAGTACCTGTTAATGTTAATTTCGTTGGTTCAGAAATTTTCACATCAGTTACATATGCTTGTGCATTATCTTTTTTGCCATATTTTTTATCTGCTACTGCGATAAATTTAGCTGCTTCTGCACGAGATACAGATTTATTTGGCTCCCATTTGTTTCCGCCTGTTCCTTCAGAAAGTCCAAGATTGATTAGGATGTTTGCTTTTTCTTCACCCCAATGATCTAATAAATCTTCAAATTTTGTAACTAACTCGCCGTTAACTTTATCTTTTAAGTTATAAGCACCTACTATCATAGAAGCGAAAGAAGCACGGTCAATCTTTTTATCTGGAGAGAAGTTTTCTTTACCATCACCTCTAACAACACCCGCTTTTTCAACAGCTGCAATGTATTTAGAAGCCCAATGATTTTTAGCATCTTTGAAAGATGGTTGTGCACCCTCTTCAACTTTTAAACCTAATGTAATTGCCATAATTTTCGCAGCAGAAGCACGATCAATTTCTTCAGCTGGAGCGTATGTACCATCTGGCTTACCTTCGATTGCACCTTTATCTACTAAGTAATTGATAGAATCTAATCCCCAATGACCAGCTGGAACGTCTGGGAATGATTTTCCTGCTGCTGCTACTGGAGATACAACACCTGCTACCATTGCTGCTGTCATTGTACCTGCGATTACTTTTTTGTAAGAGTTAGTCTTTGCCATTTTATAAATTTCCTCCTTCAGGAATATGCTACTAGTTTCATATCATATTAAATTTGAAAACTAGCTAGTTAGAAAAACCATAAAACAATAAAAGCACAAACAAAAATACTATAATGAAAAGTAGTTCATATAATAAAATGATACAAACCGTTAAATGTAAATATAAGGTTTAAATACCATTTTTTGAAACAAGTTCATCATACTATACAAAACCATTCGTTATCAAGAACTTTATCAAAAGAAGATTCGACACATTCTGATAATTCAGTCTTTTCATTGTATTATTAGTATATTAATAATACTCAAATATAGAAATGAACAAACTGTTTTCCTATAAACCACTCTCACTGCGCTTCGTATATTTTTCATATCGAATACACAATTGGAATTATAGCACATATTTCCACTTCATCACTTAAATGTTTTTTACAATAAATACAATTTTCAGACTGCATTCGACTAAAATTATTGAATTTCGACATTTTATTCTTCTTTTCGAATGTTTTTTTAACAAAAAAAGGTGTGAATTTACAAATAATTTACATATCGGTGAGGTATCCTTCTATTTTTGAAAGCGTTCTCTATTTATTTCTCAATAAAACTATTCTTTTCAACCTCAAATGCACATGAAATAAAATCAAAATAAAAAGCCTATGATACTCATAGACTTTTGTCTATTTTCTCATAGGCTTTTATTAATCATTTCATGTATCAAATGATTTTAAATTAGTTTTTTGCTGCTTCTTTAATAGAAACATCTACTCGTACTGGCTTATCAAGCTCAACTTTTTGTGTTTGCTCACCTTTTTTAACAGTAAGTTCTTTTACAAAGATTGAAGTAGAACCTTTTGTACCAAACTTAGCAGTTTCTTCATTTACAACATTTGTATCTGCAGAAACGAATTTCACGTCAGTTACAGTTGCACCCGCAGTTGTTGCTGGAACACCATCAACTGATAAGATATTTAGAAGTGCAGTTTTTAATTCGCTACCTTGAGCAACCTCATTAAGAGATGTGCTTGTGAAATCTACTGCTAATTTTTCAGCTGCAGGTGCTGTATCAACAACTTTGAATGAGTGAGTTGTGATTAGCTTACCGTCTGCTACTACAGTTGCTTTATATGTTTCACCGGCTTTTGCTTCATTTCCTACAGTAATTGTGCCAGTAGTATTATTTACAGCTACTTGACCTGGAGTTGCATCTACTACTTTACCATCTTTATCTGTAGTAGTAACTGTAATTGTAGCTGCTTCTTTCTCTTTTAAAACTAAACCATTAGCATCTACTGGAAGAACAGAAACTACCATTTCATTCTTTTTGTTTTCTTCAGTAACATATTTATCTAATTCAGTTTCTAATCCACGAACCTCAAATTTAGAGAATACGCCTGGAGCTTTTAATTCTAAAGCTAATGTAGATTTTACTTCTGTTTTACCAGATTTAGCTGTTAATTCTACAGTATATTTACCAGCCGCTTGACCATTTGCATTTAAAACTAACTCTTTATTAGCATGAGTTGCTTTTAATTTTTGGTCTTGAACTGCTTTACCATCTTTATCAAGTACTTTCACTTCTACAGGAGCTGTGAACTCTTTGCCGTATTGATCTAAAACTGGAGCTTTTACAGCTAAGTCAGTTACATCATTTGTAGAAAGCACTAAATTAGTTTTTTCTAACTTAATCTCTTTTAATGCTTTTTGAGCGAAAGCTTCGATTTCAACTGTTTTTGAAACAAGCTCTTTACCATTTTCATCTTTAACAGTTACTTTTACTGGCGCTTTTCCTGCAGCTAGTACAGTCACTTTGCCAGTAGCTTTATCTACTACAGCTACCTCTGTATTTAATGACTCATATTCAGCTTGAACGTTTTTCACCACGTTATTGAATTGGTCTTTTAATTCTACCTGAACAGAAACGTTATCACCTTCATAAACTTTAGTGTTTTGTTTGAAATCTTTAGAAGTGAAATCAGCTTTATCTGCTGCTACTGTCCAATTAGAAATTGAAGCTACTGCAGTACCTTCAGCAGAAACTTTTACTTCTTTACTTTCAGCTACTACTTTACCGTCTTTTTTGTAAATAGCTTTTACAGTAGTTGAAGTACCTTTTTCTAACTTGATTTTACCATCTGTAATTTTAGCTGGAGATACAAATTCAATACCTGATGGTGAAACAACTTCAGTACCGTTTTCATCTTTAACTGTGTATTTTAGTTCGCTGTCTACGCCAGCTACAACTGTTTGGTTAGTCATTTCGATCGTTTTTGCTTCTAAAGAACCTACAGCTACTTCTGTTTTACCAACTTTGTTTACATCTACAGTGTAAGTTTGTTTAGCTGCTAAGTTGCTATATAATTCAACTGTAGCAGATTTTTTATCATCTGATAATTTTACATCTTTAACTAATACTTTATCGTTGTTAGCTTTGTTAGCTACTTTAACTTCTTCTTTAGTTAATTTTTCAACAGCTTTGCTGAATTTAACTTCTACTTTTTGAGTTGTAACTGCTTTAGCAGATTCAACTGTTACTGCTTCGTTACCGAACTCTTTGTCAGTCTTAGCAATGAATTTAGCAGCTTCTGCACGAGTTACAGATTTATCTGGCTCCCAACCATTACCAGTACCATTAGTGATACCTAAAGCAACTAAAATGTTAGCAGCTTTTTTACCCCAGTGCTTTTCTAAATCAGAGAATTTAGTTTCTAATTCTCCGCTTACTTTGCTGTCTAATTTGTATGCTTTTACGATCATTGTTGCCATAGAAGCACGATTAATTTGGTTGTTTGGATTAAACTTACCAGTTTCATCCCCTTGAATCACACCAGCTTTTTCAACAGCTGCGATATATTTAGCAGCCCATGAATCTTGAGCATCTTTGAAAGATGGTTTTGCACCCTCTTTAACTTCTAAACCTAATGTAATTGCCATAATTTTCGCTGCAGAAGCACGGTCAATTGCTTCAGTTGGAGCGAATGTTCCGTCTGGCTTACCTTCGATTGCTTTTTTTGCTACTAAATAATCAATGTACTCTGCACTCCAAGAACCAGGTTGAACGTCTGGGAATGATTTTCCTGCTGCTGCTACTGGAGAAACAACACCTGCTACCATTGCTGCTGTCATTGTACCTGCGATTACTTTTTTGTAAGAGTTAGTCTTTGCCATTTTATATATTTCCTCCTTAGGAATGTAATACTAGTTCCATAAGTTTTTAAATAGATGTTCTATTTATTTTTGAAACTAGTAGATATAAATGTGGTTAACGTATTCTTTGTACATAATAATAGAATATTATGTACTACGGAAGCACAAAGAAATCATACACCCTTTTCGTCCAATTTAAAATCTCAAATTCGACAAAAAAGTGAATTTTCGAAATTCTGAATGGTCGTTTTTCGACTTTCATTTTAAAATATCCAGATTATAAAATCATAATATTTAAAATAAACAGAAAAACACGTCAGAATTACATTTTTAACAATCTTCTTATAACCATTTACAACTATAACAGAAAAACGTTTTCAATTTCAATATTTAACTATAAAGATATTACGACATTAATCGACAGCTTATTTTTATATACTTCGACATTTTTATTACCTTCTCATCTCTCAAAATTACCAAACCTATTTTCTTATAATTTACCAAGTAAAACGTAAAATCCTAACATTCTTTATATAAGAATGTTAGGATTATCAAACATACATCTTATCTCTCAAACTTCTTTTTTATGAGCATACATTTAAAATCATTTATACAATTCGACATTTTTCTGCAAATATTTATTTTCTTTCGACATTTTATATTTTTCAACTAATAAAAAAAGAGGATGTCCTCTTAAATTAAGATTACATTCCCCTTTTTTCGAACTCTTTTGAATTCAAGTCACTTATGATGTAGCGAGACGCTGTTGAAATTTGTTCTCTCAATTCTTCTACTCTTTGTTCCAATGTTTCTTGTACATATTCTTTTTGTTCCAGTTGTTTCGTTGCCACGTTATACAAAGTTTCAGCCGTCCAGTCACCATCTACGTTTCCGATAATCGGCTGATTTACTTGTTGTAAAAATGAATCGATCTTTGGATCATATGAAATACCGACCATAGGAATATTAGCAACCGCTGATAATATAAGCGCATGAAGTCTCATACCTATTAGAAGCGAACATTCCGACAAAATTGAAATTTTCTCATGAATATCCAGCTTATACGGAAGCATATGAGCTTCTTCTCCCATTAAGTTAATAATATCGCGTGATGCATTTTGATCAAATGGTCCGTGCATTGGTACGAATAAAATATGGTATCCTTCACGCTTAAATTTTTTCAGCGTATCTGCTAGCTTCTTCATATAATCTTCTTTCGCGTCCCAATACCTCACACTAACTGCAATTACTTTCCCTTGAATCGAATGTTTTTGCAGCCAATCCGACTTCATTCCTTCTGGTTGACATGCCAATACTGGATCTGGAACTAGTTCGATCTCTTTCTTAATACCCATTTCTTTTAAATACAAAAATGAATCTTCATCACGAACTGATATATATGCCGCTTTTGATACTTGCCATTTCACTAATAAACGATTTTGTCTTTTCGTAATTGGACCAATTCCTTGCGCGTAAATATAATACGGCTTCTTCAAAAAACGAGCAATCCGCATAATACCTGTATAGTACAAAATGCTTTTAATACTCGTTTTATCTTGAAGGAGACTTCCCCCTCCGCTAATTAAACCGTTACTTCTCTTTATTTCCTTATAAATTGCTCTTATATCCCAGCGATTTACTGCCTCTACACCGTACATTTTTCTTGTATAGTCGGGGTCATTCGAAAGTACAACAAGCTCAAGAGTAGGATTCTCTTCATGTAGCGCTTTAATAATTGATTGCAAAATTGCTTCGTCCCCAACATTATAAAAACCATAATATCCTGATAAAACTAACCGCACTCTTAATCTCCTCCAACATTTCGCAATCAACTTTTTGTCATTCAACAAATTGCTATCAACTCTTTAATAAGAAAAGTTGGATAACTTCAAATTGATTTCTTTCACAAACATATACATAGCCATACTCATTTATAGACAAATTTACTTACTTAAAAATGGAATTTGCTTTTTGGATATCCAGTTCAACTTTAATGCGCATATGCCATATATGAACAAGGCCACACAAAATGCTAAACCACTATACATCATTGCAATAAATCTAGAATCTACCACATTTATTACAGTAGATGTGAAATATAATCCTATACCTACTATACTAGATACTCCGATTACAGCAAAAAATCTCCCCATGCGAATTGAATAAGCCAATTCTTTTCGAATGTATATATAATTTACGATACAAATTATGATATATATGATCAGTGTACTATAAGCCGCACCAGTTATGCCAAATTGACTTACGAGTACTATATTTAATATGACTTTTACAAAACTCGCTCCAACAACTATCCACGCCGCTTGCTTAGAACGGTTAATTCCTTGCAAAATTCCTATTGATAATACCATAAGTGATGTGAAATACGAACTACCAATTAAAATAGCTAACATGCCGCTCCCTTTAGCATCTGTAAACAACCCAACATTTAACGGGACTGTAAGTGCCATGAGCCAGATTGTTATCGGCGTTGTTAAAACATGAGCAAGCTCATTTGTTCGTTCAATTGTGTGTTTTGCTAACGCTATATCTTTCTTTGTTAATGCAGCAGTTAACAACGGGATTAACGGAAATACCATCGCGCTTGCAAACACGACAATTAATTGTGTAAACGCAAAGCCACGACTATATATACCAAATTGTTCTTGAATCGTTGTAGTGGATTCATGCAACATATGTGGAATCGTTACAGAATCAACTAAATTTAACAACGGCATCGATAATGCTCCAATCGCAATTGGAATCGAAACCTGAAGTATCTTTTTTGCATTTTCTTTAAAGTCTTGCAGTGAATATGTATTACTTTTATAACGATATATACTTTTTACATACTTCAATCTCAAATAGATAAGTGACGTAATTACCCCAAGGCAAGAACCAATCATTGCGCCGCCTGTTACAACATCACTATCTTTATTCCAAGATACGAATAAGAATGCAATTGCTAACATAAAGAAAACACGAATGAACTGCTCAATCACTTGTGACACCCCGGTAGGAATCATATCTCCAAAACCTTGGAAATACCCTCGATATACCGCCATATATGGTGCGATTAATAAAGCAAACGAAGTGACAATTAATGGGAGTCTCGTATCTTGTCCACCAAGCATATTTGCAAACATACTTGATCCAATCATAATAATCGAAAATCCAAGCACCCCAAATATTACTCCAATAATAGATGCTGACGTAAATAGTTTGGCAATCCCGCCCTGGTCATTCTTCTCATGAAGTTCAGCGATTAACTGTGATATAGCTAGCGGTACTCCCGCTACTGATAAAGTTAAAGCTATCATATATACAGGAAAAACAAGGCGGAAAATCCCAAGCACTTCATCTCCTGCTATATTTTGTAATGGGATTTGAAAAAAACTTCCCAACACTTTCGATAGAAACGTTGTAATCGTTAAAATCGCAGCGCCTTTCACAAACTTATTATTCATCTTCTAGCTCTTTTCTTTCAATATATAATTTAAATACTTATTACATCATAAAACGAGATAGCTATATTCTTCTCTTTTTTGAAAATTTTCACTTTATCTCATTTAGCTATCATACCAAATTTCTTATACATTGAATACTCTCTTTCTTTATGCCCTTCAAATATAGCATGTGCAATAACACCTTATTTATATCCAGTTTTTTCTTCAATTTACTACTTCTACTTATTCCAGATAAACATGTGCTATAATGTAGCTATTGTCAGTAAGAGGAGTGTTTACAACATGCTGAATTCGGTAAAAAAGCTGTTAGGAGATTCTCAAAAGAGAAAACTAAAAAAATATGAACAACTTGTTCAAGACATTAATAATCTAGAAGCAAAACTATCTGATTTATCTGATGAAGAATTACGTCATAAAACTATTATATTTAAAAACATGCTACATGATGGAAAAACAGTGGATGATATAAAAGTAGAGGCGTTCGCTGTTGTACGTGAAGCAGCAAAGCGTGTACTTGGATTACGACACTACGATGTGCAGTTAATTGGTGGCCTTGTACTATTAGAAGGTAATATTGCAGAGATGCCAACTGGCGAAGGAAAAACATTAGTTTCTTCTCTTCCAACATACGTACGTGCTCTTGAAGGAAAAGGCGTTCACGTTATTACTGTAAATGACTATTTAGCAAAACGAGATAAAGAATTAATTGGCCAAGTTCATGAATTTCTAGGTTTAACGGTTGGATTGAATATTCCTCAAATCGATCCTACCGAAAAGAAACTTGCTTACGAAGCTGATATTACATATGGTATTGGAACAGAATTTGGCTTTGACTATCTACGTGATAATATGGCCTCTTCAAAAAATGAACAGGTACAACGTCCCTATCATTTTGCTATTATCGATGAGATTGATAGCGTTTTAATTGATGAAGCGAAGACGCCTCTTATTATCGCGGGTAAGAAATCAAGCAGCACTGATTTACACTATTTATGTGCAAAAGTTATTAAATCATTCCAGGATACTCTTCATTACACGTACGATGCAGAATCAAAATCTGCTAGTTTTACAGAAGACGGTATTACAAAAATAGAAGATTTATTTGATATCGATAACCTATATGATTTAGAACATCAAACTTTATATCATTATATGATCCAAGCATTACGAGCTCATGTCGCTTTCCAATGTGATGTTGACTATATTGTACATGATGAAAAAATTCTACTTGTAGATATTTTCACGGGCCGCGTTATGGATGGTCGCTCTTTAAGTGACGGTTTACACCAAGCTCTTGAAGCAAAAGAAGGTTTAGAAATCACTGAAGAAAACCAAACGCAAGCATCCATTACAATTCAAAACTTCTTCCGTATGTATCCAGCATTATCTGGTATGACAGGTACAGCAAAAACGGAAGAAAAAGAATTTAACCGTGTATATAACATGGAAGTTATGCCAATTCCGACAAACCGTCCTATCATTCGTGAAGACAAAAATGACGTCGTGTACGTAACAGCCGATGCTAAATATAAAGCTGTACGTGAAGATGTTCTAAAGCACAATAAACAAGGACGCCCGATTTTAATTGGGACAATGTCTATTTTACAATCTGAAATCGTTGCGCGTTACTTAGATGAAGCGCATATTACATATCAATTATTGAATGCGAAAAGCGCAGAACAAGAGGCCGATTTAATTGCAACAGCTGGACAAAAAGGACAAGTTACAATTGCGACGAATATGGCCGGACGAGGTACTGATATTATACTAGGTGAGGGTGTTCACGAACTTGGTGGATTACATGTAATCGGGACAGAACGCCATGAATCAAGACGCGTTGACAATCAGTTAAAGGGTCGTGCTGGTCGTCAAGGAGATCCAGGTAGTTCTCAGTTCTTCCTTTCTTTAGAAGATGAAATGTTAAAACGTTTCGCACATGAAGAAATGGAGAAATTAAATAAATCACTGAAGTCAGATGAAACAGGACTTATTCTAACTTCTAAAGTTCATGACTTCGTGAACCGTACACAATTAATTTGTGAAGGTAGCCATTTCTCAATGCGTGAGTACAATTTAAAGTTAGATGATGTAATAAATGACCAACGTAACGTTATTTATAAATTACGTAATAACTTGTTACAAGAAGATATAAATATGATTGAAATTATTATTCCAATGATTGATCATGCTGTAGAAGCCATTTCTAAGCAATATCTTTTGGAAGGTATGCTTCCAGAAGAATGGGATTTCGCTAGTTTAACAGCAAATATAAATGAACTTTTACCAGTAGAAAACATGCCATCACTATCAGCGAATAATGTACATTCACCGGAAGATTTACAATCCGTTTTGAAAGAAACATTATCTCTTTATAAAGAGCGTGTAAATGAGCTAAATAGCCATACTGATTTACAGCAGTCGCTACGATATGTTTCCCTTCATTTCCTAGATCAGAACTGGGTAAATCACTTAGATGCAATGACTCACTTAAAAGAAGGCATCGGGCTAAGACAATATCAACAAGAAGACCCTACTCGTCTTTATCAAAAAGAAGGCTTAGATATCTTTTTATACACATATGGTAATTTCGAAAAAGAAATGTGCCGCTATGTTGCAAGACATTTAGGTGTTCCTGAAAACGTACAATAACGAGGTGAAAGATTATGTTATCATTCCTAAAAAGAGCTAAGAAAAGCGGAAAAGATACGACTGTCTCTAGTAATCAATTATTCGGACAAGAAGAAACAAATACTGAAAATAAAACAGTAAAACCAACGCTTTACTTCCACCCTAGCTGGGGTGCAGTAGCACAAGAACAAAAATACATTTATCAATTTTTACATAAAGAACTAACACGTTTACAAGAATATCAAATTTCTTTATCTGGAATTGAGATTGAAAAACGTGATAATGGTTATGACGTAGCTGTATTTATTCGTAGCACTGTTCCGAAACCAATTTCTTTCGAAGAGGTTACATTAATCCTTCTAAATAAAGAGAAGAAACTATGTGCCCGCAAAACATTTAACCTTTCTGCATTAGGAGATATTCCTGCAAATGTAAATATGCCATTCATCTTTACATTTGAGCAAGAAACAATTACAGGTGCCGAATTATCGCAAACAGATTGGGAATTAGCGTTTGAACTTGAAAGTAAGCATGTATTAGATTTAGACCCATCTTGGGAAGCTCAGTTACCTGAAGCAAGCAAAGAAGCTTTACGTAATTTCGTAGACAATTTAACACCTCCAAATGATGGTGAAATTAACTTCCTAGGTCTGCAAGCTGCAAGAAAAGAAAACGGTGATTTACATACAACGCTTCTTATTCGTAACGGTTGCAAAGACGACATTCAACTAGAGCAACTTCCTCTTCACATTGAAGATGCAGCAGGTGCAGTTGTTGTTAAAGGTGCTTTCACATTACCGAACCTTGAAATTAAAACGAACACTACAAAACCGTGGTCATTTGTCTTCCCTGCTTCATCTATATTAAAAGAAGATATGGATCTATCTTCTTGGAAAGCATTTGTACCACAAGACTAATAATAATAAAGAGAGGCTGCTTCCAAAGCTACCTCTCTTCTTCTTTTTCGTACAAAAAAGCCTGTTCAAAAAGATGGTCATCACACCTCCTTGGACAGGCTTATTCTTTATGTAAAATTTACTTCGTTACTAATAAACGTTCAATATGATATTCAGCTTCTAATTTGCACATTTCATCTGCATGGTTCACTTTATTTCTCTTTAATTGCTCCACTTGCTCTTCGGTCGGTTTTTCATTAATAAACTCGTTAATTTTTTCATTCACTTTCATCGCTAATGCTTGATGGAAATCTGGATGTCCTTTCAACTCTTCGTCTACTTTATTAATCCAAGTTGATTTTGTGTATAAATACTGTTTCCACTGTTCAACAAATTGCTGCATATCAAATTTTTCTTCATGCCATTCAATTTCTTTCATATACTTCTCAAAAGAAACAACAATTGATCGCGTAATCCCGATCTTCACTCCATGTGGTAACTGTTTGTACATCAAATATTCCCTCCAGCTTACAGCTCTTCCTTCTGAATATAAAGGAATCTCAAAATTCATATACCTTCTTATAATAGCACATACCTAATCTAGAATGTTACTATACTGCTAAGATTAATAAATGTCAATAACATAAAAATATCACGATATAAAGATATTAAACACAATAAAAAACACCCTCATACGAGGGCATTTCCTTACATAGCACTAGCTTCTACAAACTGTAATTTATCTTTCTGCTCATTACTCGCCAGCGTTACTAACGTTTTTTCAATATGAGTAGGCACTTGTTCTAGCGTCACACTCACTCCTGACTTATCCGACTGCTCAATGAAATTAAATAACGCCATTGCGCCTGATACATCCATATAGCGCACATCTTTCATACGTAAAACAACCGGAGACTTTACGTCTTGTAAAGCATAAAAAATACGATCCACTGTTAAAAATGAAAGTGGGCCTTTAATTTTATATGTCGCGTCTTTTTCTTTTACAATAGAAGCTTTACGTTCTTTACATTTCACCATGTATATAATGAACGAAAGAATAATACCGAACGCAACAGCAATCATTAAATCGAACTTCACTGTGACAATCATCGTTACGAGCATAACAATGACATCACCTTTTGGTGCTACATGCATTTTCTTCATGCTTTCCCAATCAAACATTCCAATACCAGTTAAAATTAAAATACCTGATAATACAGCAAGCGGAATGTATTGTACGACCGATCCAAGTCCCATAATGAAAATAAATAATATAACACTATGCATACTTGCTGAAAGCGCCGTTTTACCACCGCTTCTTATATTAACGATAGACCGTACAGTCGCCCCTGCCCCTGCTAATCCGCCAAACAACCCGCTCATCATATTACCGATACCTTGTCCGACCAGTTCTTTATTACTTTTATGACGTGTACCTGTCACATTATCCATTACGACCGATGTTAACAACGAGTCAATCGATCCTAATAAAGCAATACTAAGCGCTGGTAAAATAAGTTCTGCAATCCCTGTTCCACTTAAAGATGGAATATGAAGCGTCGGCATCGCTTCTGGAATCGTCCCAATTTTTTCAATCACCTTATTTAATGACAAGTTTCCGATAATCGGTAACTTCACTGTAAGCCCTTCTAACGCAGAAGAAAATAAAGGAAGCAAAGCCGTTACACCGACTAATGCAACTAAACTAGACGGAATGGCCTTAATCCATTTTCCAGAAACAATCATTACAATAATCGTTAATACTACGAGTAGAAAACTATTTTGCACATGCTTTATTTCACCTAAAATAATAATCAATGCGATACCGTTCATAAATCCTGAAACGACAGGATACGGAATGTATCGAACGTAAGAGCCAAGCTTACATACACCAAATAAAATTTGAAACAGTCCCGCCATCATAAAGGCTATAAAACTCGCCTCTAATCCGTGCGTCGCAATAACTCCTGTTGCAATAACCGTAATCGGTCCAGTTGGCCCCGTTACCTGCCCAGGTGTACCACCAAATAACGCCGCAAATAAACCTGCAAAAATCGCACCATACAATCCGACTAGTGCCCCCTCAGATGTTCCCGTTGCAGCAATACCAAATGCAATGGCAAGTGGCAACGCAACAATCGCAACAGTAAAACCTGCTAAACATTCCTTTGCTATTTTTTGAAACATATAATAACCACCTTCACATTAAGTCCACGTTCCATTGTACACCTAAAAGAATATATTCGTTAGCCCACTTTTTACAGTATCGTGACGTAAACGCATTCAATTGTAAACTTCCGCCGCATCTTTGGAAACTATTATAACTATGTTATAATGAACAAATTAAATCTTTTATTATATATTTGGAGGCACTATGCTAACTTTTGAAGAAAAATTATCGATTATTGAATCTTTCCCAGAATTAGAAAGAAAGAACGTATCATTAAAACGCGTGAACTTTCACTTTGAAGAAAGTCGTTTAGATAAAAAGAACGTTGTATATCATTTACATCCAAACGGAAACGGCTTTGTATATGCAAATGGTATTAAAGGTTATAAAACGGATGATAAAGGTATGATTAACATCCGCGAATTTTCAGCAGATGAATTACGCTCAGTAATTGAGCAATCAATTGAACTATTATCTCAAGAAGAAATCGTAGTTCCTGCAGAACCTGCGAAAGAAGAAGAATGGCAGAACGAAGACGGTCATATCCTTACTCTTATCTCAGAGGACGATATGTGGAACGTGTACGCTGGTGTAAACTTAGACGGTACATTCAACTCTTATCCAGAAGCTGCGGAATACCTTGATGAAGAAGGATTTTCACGTAAGTAATACGATTTAAGGAGGCCGTCCCATTTTTTAGGGATGGTCTCTCTTATTAATAAGTAGGCTTTTTGGATTGTCCCCCTAAATTTATAGCATCAAAACTTCTTATTCTCACTATCCCCTATCAAAATTTGAATTTGACAACTATACGTCTCCGCATTAAAAATATCACTAACTAACTCCACTTCAATAAAACTCTCTACTTCTATACTATTTTCTTTCATATATTTAATCATAGTATTTCTACGTTCCTCTTCATTCTCCTTACTATACGCTAACGTTATATATTTCCCGCCCGGTAATACTTTTATATTTTGCATCTCTTCCATATGTACATCATCTCGTACTTTATTAAAAACATACTTCGGTTCTACATCCCAATTTGCATTTACATTGTAGAGAATCCCCATCTCCATTTCCATTTTCTCTTCATAATCTTGCACGATTTTCTCTAAATCGGAATAATACAGTAACTCCTGTAAACTCCCTACTTCTTTACAAGGCGCAACAACGACATAACGCTGTTCAAAAAATTCAATAGATATTTCATCATTCTTTAATATTTCCTGTGAACTCACTACTTTCGCATGTAAGTCATCAATCGTTTCCATTACCTCTTTCATTTTCTTTATATGCTCTTCCGCTTCTTCTCTCTTCAATTGTAAAAATCGTAGCAATTTATCCGTATTACGTTCCTTAAAAATCTCTTGCAGCTCTACTATGCTCGTGTTCAACTCTCGACAGCTTTTTATAATATCAATGTGAATAAATTGATCTATAGAATAATATCTATACCCCGTTGATTCATCAACATGTTTTGGAATAAGAATCCCCATCTTATGATAGTATCTTAGCGCTTTTATCGTAATATCCTTTATTTTTGCAACTTCTCCAATAGAAAACATTTTTTTCATTTGCATCTCTTCCCTTATATTTTTTCGCATACAACCATTGACTCTCCCCTTAGAGGAGACCTTACTATTTATAATAAGTCATTTACATTAATAAAGGGAGTATACAATTATGAACACAGTAAAATATAGAAGTCTTGTTAAGGAAGACTATGAGCCTATAAAACATTTAATCGGTGAAGCATTTGGATTTAATGAGTTCATTACAGATAAAAAATTTTTAAACTCAGTATTAAACTTTTATCTACACAGTTGTATTTTAGGAAGTTCCTTCAGTAAAGTAGCCGAAAAAGATAATAAAGTGATTGGTGTCATTTTAGGCGATTCTGAAAAAGATAAAAACCGTTTAAAGAGCTTCCATAACACTGTTAGCTTTGCCTTTAACACGCTAAAGCTATTCATAACGAATAAAGAGAATAGAGAATTTCTAAAAGCATTTATACAAGTACAAAAAACATATAAAGAACTCATTCAAGGAAAAGAAAATCAATTTCAAGGCTGTATACAATTATTCATCGTATCCGAAGAATCTAGAGGTCTTGGAGTTGGGAAGTCTTTACTAAACGATTTGTTCCAATATATGAAAAAAGAAGACGTAACATCTTTATATTTATATACAGATAACGAATGCAACTATGAATTTTATGATAGACAAAACTTCCAACGCATACAAGAAAAAGCAGTTAATTTTGGACCAAAGGAAGAAGATTTCAACGTATTTTTGTACCGCTATAACTTTAACTAATTAATATGTACACTTGATGCTTACAAAAATAATAAAAAGCGGAGATACATACTCTCCGCTTTTTTACATATACACTATTTCCTTATTAAAAAAGATAATCTTATTTGTATAAATCGGTTTCTATTGTTTTGCGCCTTTCAACGACTCTCTCAGGACAAATTTTTGTAATTTCCCACTCGCATTACGAGGCAGTTCATCCACAAATAAATAGTGACGTGGACGTTTATAATCTGCTAATTCATCACTTTCTTTACAATATATTTCCAAATCCTTTTCTGTAATCGCTTCATCTTTCTTTACAACAACAGCCACAACACGTTCTCCCCATAATTCATCTGGCTCACCAAGCACCGCAACATCTAATATACCAGGATGACTATGTAGAAAATCTTCAATTTCACGTGGATAAATATTAACGCCTCCGCTAATTACCATATCATCCACACGATCTGCGACGAATAAATAGCCATCTTTATCGAAGTAACCTAAATCACCAGAGTGATACCATCCTTTATACATCGATTTTGCATTTGCTTCTTCTCGGTTATGATAACCAGCCATCATAGTTGGGCCGCGTAAAATAATCTCCCCTACTTCATAAGGAGGTAATACATCATCTGGTTCTGCTGGTGCATCATCATTTGGTTTTACAATGCGGATTTCATGACTAAAGCACGGTGTTCCTGCTGAACCTGCTTTCGTAATTTGATCTTCTTCTACAAGAAACGCAACAACTGGTCCCATTTCTGTCATTCCGTATATTTGTACGAGATCAATATAAAGACGTTCTTTACATTCCTTCACTAATGCTGGAGCCATTGCCGCTCCTCCATATATACCAATCTTCATCGATGTTAAATCGTACTGCGTTAAATCTTTTTGCAGTAACATATTCCACATCGTCGGTGCTGCAAAAAATGTCGTAATCTTCTCTTCTTGAATCGTATGTAATACTCTATCCGTATCAAAGTGATGTAAAATAACATTCTTTCCACCAACTTGAATACGCGGAATGATTCCAGCATTTAACTCGCCGCAATGATATAAAGGCGCCACTACAAGCCCAGCACTATCTCTATTATATTTTAAGAAATACGTACAAATCATACTATGCTCAGCCATTTCACGATGGCGATGTAGCACGCCTTTCGGATGACCTGTCGTACCGCTCGTATATAGCATAGAACAATAATCCATTTCATCAATTTCGATATCTACTTTGTCAGAAGATGCTGCATTCACTTTTTCATGGTAAGAACTAGCATAGGAAGGTGTATCGTCTTCTACGTACCAAAAAGACGAATTTGGAAAATCTCGTTCAATGATAGCAACAGTTGATTCAACTGCTTTTTCAAAGACTACTACTTTCGAGGTTGCATCTTGGAGGATATAAGATAATTCTTTTGCTTTTAAGCGGAAATTAATCGGGTTAAAGATCGCTCCAATTTTCGCACAAGCTAAGTAAACGTTTACAAATTCACGGCAATTATATAAGTAAACAGATACAGTATCTCCCTTTCTTACCCCTTCTTTCAATAGAGCTTGCGCCGTTTTATTTATTTGCTCATCCCACTGTTTATATGTCCAGCGAATATTTTTTTCCGGCTCTACTAACGCCTCTTTATTCGGATACTTACCAACAGCTAAATCAAATATTCTCCCTATCGTCATGTACATGCCAACAATTTCCCCCTTTTCTCTTTCATAAATCTATCATTTCGTCTATAAGTAGACATTGTCCTCTAATGATTTGACTAATTTTTCTGATTATTATCGACATAGTTTTACAAACAGTGTGGTCTCTTGATAAATGAAATTATAGCCACTTACTCACAACAATATAAAAAAGAGGCTATTCCAACTCGGAACAACCTCTTTCTTCTTATACAAATAGCTCTTCTAAAATTTTCAGTTTGTCTTCTGTATATTTTACGAAGCCATCGTTATATGATTTTGGATCTTTCGGATTTGCGAAGTGCGTAATTGCGCCTGTCTTCGGATGAACAAATTTACTTGATGCACCACAGCCAAGTCCGATAATCGATTGAACTTCTTCCATAATAACAATGTTATAAATACTTTCTTGCGTCGGCATTGCATAACCAACGTTCTCTAAGTTACCTAAAATATTCTTTTGACGATATAGGTAATATGGTACGTAATTATGCTTTTGCGTCCACTCTTCTGCTTCGTGCATCATCGCTGTAATTTCTTCGCGACCAGCTACTTTATATTTACGTTTGTTTTGCGTCATTTCAGAAGCACGTTTGAATGATAACGTATGAACTGTTAACGATTCTGGCATTAACTTTTCTGTTTCATCTAACGTATGCTTGAAAATATCTAGCCCTTCACCAGGAAGACCAATAATTAAGTCCATATTAATATTGTTCATTCCCATTTCACGAGCTAAGTGATACTTCTCAATTGTTTCTTCTACAGTATGATGACGCCCAATTGCTTTTAATGTCTCTTGATGGTATGACTGCGGATTAATACTAATACGGTCAATGTTCCATTTATTTAACACTTCTAGTTTTGCTGGCGTAATTGTATCTGGGCGACCTGCCTCAACTGTTACTTCACGCACATTTTTCACATCTGGGAACGCTTCATACATTTCTTCATACAGCATATCCATCTCTTCTGCTGTAATACTTGTCGGTGTACCCCCGCCGTAATAAATCGTCGTAACTGTTACACCTTTTTCTTTTAAAAACTTACCAATTTCCCGAACTTCATAATGTAAACCACCTAAGAATGAATCAACAGAGCCTTGGCGTCCGTTAATTGCATACGCCGGGAATGTACAATATGCACATTTTGTTGGGCAGAATGGAATACCGATATAAATACTTACTTCCTCTTTCAAACGGTATAAATCCGGAACTACCGCTAATTGGCAATCCACAATACGCTGAAGAAGTTCAATTTTCTCTTCATGAATTAAATAGCTTTCACGAAGTTCTTGGTGTGCTTCTTCTTTTGACATACCACTTTGAAGCATTTTATGAAGAAGTTTCGTCGGACGAACTCCTGTTAAAATGCCCCAGCTTTGTTCAAGACCAGTTAACTGCTGAAGAACAGAAAGATATACATAAGAAACAACGTGCTTCACTTGCTTCATACGCTCTTTTTCATCTGTGAAAGCAGATAAATCTTTTGCGAATGTTTCTTCATACACATTTCCAGTAGCAACATCTGTTAAACGAGCAGATGCTTTCACATTCTCTTCAATGTGTATATCAACGATAAGATTTGCTTCCTCTTGTTCAAATCCAATCGTACTATCTTCAAAAAATAAGCCGCCAATATTTTGCAGCGGACGTAAAAAACGATCATCTTGTAACGTTTTAATTGAAATTAACAACATTATCACCTTTTCATTTGCAAACTCTCTTTAGTTTACTTGAAGGGCGTTTGTAGGTCAATACAGAAGGTTTTACCTTATTTATATATCCTATTTAAAACAAACTGAATATTGGTTTTTCACGAACTTTTCTTAGTTGTATAGACATTGTAATATACTCTTGTTACAATCTAGAACGTATTAGTACTTGCTACTAATTTAAATATATCCAAAGGAGGACTGTTAACACGACATATATACTATAACGTGTTAAAAAACAACTATGAAAAAAAGGTTTTACAACATTTTGGCACTAACTTTGGCATTACAAACATTTGTAGCACCTACCCATTCATTCGCAGAAAATATAGAGAAAACTGCGGAATTGTCTATTGATGAACAAGCGTTAAAAAGCATTGAAGAACATGCAAAACAGCATAGACATGACGAAGAAAACGACCTTGAAATCTCGGGTGAATATCTTCTCCACTTATCAACAAAACTTCCACTATACGATGCAAACGACTTAAAAACCAAGACAAATATTGAAATTGCTGAACCAGTAGTAAAGGCAACGAAGAAAAAAGGTAATACATATTACGTACAAACTACATCCGGTTCTGGTTGGGTTAATAAGGAAAATAATAGTTTAGAAATACAAGAGATTCATAAACTTTCAAATCAAAAACTAATTGTGAAAGACGAAACATCAATATATTCATTCCCTTTCCAATCGTTTAAAGAGGAAACGAAATTACAGCCACAAACAGTAGCTCCTACTGAACAAGCTGGAAATTGGTTTAAAATTCAACTGAACGGAACTGAGAAATGGATTTATGCTCCTTCAGCTACATTCGAAGGTACAAAAGCATCATTATTTGAAAAAGCAGGTTCTATCGAAAAGAGAAGCGCAATTTTCTTCAAAACACCATCTAATTTGCCTACAAATAACGTTTATGGTGTTACATTTAAAGAAATGATCGTTCCAAAAGGGAATGAAAACATTCGTCCTGGCTACGCAATGGAACCAAAATACATTACAATTCATGAAACTGCTAATACAAGTAAAGGTGCTAACGCGTTAAATCATGCGAAGTACTTAGATAGCCAAGCACGCGGAAATACTGATCGTTCAGCATCTTGGCATTTTACAGTGGATGACAAAGAAATTTATCAACATCTTCCATTAAATGAAGTTGGTTGGCATGCTGGAAATAAGACAGGAAACTATGAATCTATCGGAATTGAAATTGCTGTGAATAGTGATGGAAATTATACGAAAGCAGTAGAAAATGCCCGAAAATTAGCTGCTTATTTAATGAACGAATTAAACATATCTCTAGATCACGTGCAAAAGCATCAATTTTGGAGCGGAAAAAACTGCCCTGCATTTATGATTCAACGCGGACAATGGGATGCTTTCTTAAAAGGCACGAACGCTTACTATAATGAACATCGTAAAGAGGTTATGCCACCGCCAGAAGTCCCTCATGAAAAAGACGACATTACAGGTGGTTGGTATGAACAAGACATTCGTCAATTAGCAGCTAGGAAAATCATGTTCGGTGATGGAAATGGTTCTTACTGGCCAAACCGCCTCGTAACACGAGCAGAGTTTGCAAATTTAATGTCGCGAGCTTTAAAATTACCGGCTGGAAACGCTAAATTTACAGACTTAAACGAAGCACATCCATCTTTAGTAGACGGAATTAATCGTGCAGCTAGCGCAGGTATCATTAATGGTCGTGGGAATAATAAATTTGATCCGACTGCTACAATAACACGTGATGAAGCTGTTATCATGATTGACCGTGCATTAGAATATAACTGGATTTATAGAAAAGAAGTGAAATTACCATTCACTGACCAAAATTTAGCATACGATAAGAAAGCATTACAAAATGTTTACGCATACGGCATCGTAAAAGGGAACGAGCGCAATGAATTCGTACCAAAAGGCACAGCAACACGTGCTGAATCAGCCGCATTTTTAAATCGAATGCTTAAGGTTATTGAAGCTTAAACGAAAAACTAAAAGGCATAAGAGATAACATTTCTCTTATGCCTTTTATAAAACTATTAACTATTTTTAATCATAAATCTAAGACGTATCCCTAATAAAACAAGAGCAAAACCAACGAATGGAAGATAATTCATATCATGTCCTGTGGCTGGAAGGCGTTGTGCATGAGACGCACCTTGTCCTTTTTCTGGTGAGGTAGGTTGTTCTTTATCTACGTTTACCATTCCTTCACCCGGTTTCTCTGTCTCTTCACCTGGCTTTTTCTTCACCTGGTTTTTCTATTTCTTCACCTGGCTTTTCTGTTTCTTCACCTGGCTTTTCTGTTTCTTCACCTGGTTTTTCTGTTTCTTCACCTGGCTTTTCTGTTTCTTCACCTGGCTTTTCTGTTTCTTCACCTGGTTTTTCTGTTTCTTCACCTGGTTTTTCTGTTTCTTCACCTGGTTTTTCTGTTTCTTCACCTGGTTTTTCTGTTTCTTCACCTGGTTTTTCTGGACCTTTGCTTGTTTCTTTTTCATTTGTAAATTCATGTTTTACTACTTCAATTTTTTGATTAGAAATCGTAAATTCAATTTCCTTATCAGATAAACTATATCCTTCTGGTGCTTGAACTTCTTTTAAAACATAATCTCCTGGCTCTAGTTCTTTCGAAGTTGCTTTACCATTTTCATCTGATGTTAATGTGTCTATTTTTGTTCCATCTTTCAAAATTTCAAACACTGCGCCCGCTAATTTTTTATCTTTATCATTAGCATCTACTTTTATAATTTCTATTTGACCAGTAATTTTTTCTTTCACTTTTTCATTTAATACATCTTGTTTTACTACTGTATTTGCAACAACATTTACTTCTACCGTCACTTCTAACGCTTTGTAGCCTTCCGGCGCTTTCGTTTCTTCTAACGTATACTTACCTGGCACTAAGTTTTCGAATTTCACAACGCCGTCTTTATTCGTTGTTTTCGCTTCTCCAACTACTTGACCATTTTCATTTTTCAGCTTAAATTCTGCACCTTCTAGAACTTTTCCGCTCTCTGCATCCTTTTTGATTACTTGTAAGCTTCCTAGTTCTTTTGCGTTTTCTACTTGTACTTGTACTACTTTGTTTGCTTCCACAACGACTTCAATTTCTTCTTTTAACAACTTATATCCTTGTGGTGCTTTCGTTTCTTTTAATGTGTATGTCCCTGTTTCTAATTTCTTAGAGGTTACTTTACCAGTTTTATCTGTTCGTAACGTCTCTACTTTTTTACCATCTTTGTACACTTCAAATTCTGCATCTGATAATACTTTCGCTTTATCTTCTGCATCCACTTTTACGATTTCAAATTGACCAAGGCTCTTACTGTTCGTTACTTTTACATCAATAACTTTTTCACCATCAACTGTTACATGAATTACTTGTTTTGTTAACTCATAACCTTCTGGAGCTTTTGTTTCTTCTAACGTATATTCACCAGGCACTAATCCGTCTACTTTAACGATTCCAGATTTATCTGTTGTAATTCCTTCTTTTACAACATTTCCTTTCACATCTTTCAATGTAAATTCTGCGCCTGCTAAACGTTTCGCTTGATCTTTATCATCCGTCTTAATAATTTGTAGAGAACCTAAGATTCTTTCGTTTTCCGCCTCTACTTTTACTACTTCTTTCTCGTTTTGTATTGTTACTTTCCATTCTTTATTTGAAAGCTTATAACCTTCTGGTGCTTTCGTTTCTTTCACTGTATATTCACCTAATGGTAATTTTGGTGACATCACTTTTCCACTCTCATCTGTTTTCAGTTCCGCTACCTTTTTACCATCTTTATATACTGTAAATTCTGCACCTGATAATACTTTCGCTTTATCATTCGCATCTACTTTTACAATTTCAAATTGACCTGTAGCTTTTTCAACAGTTTTTTTATTCAACACATCTACAGTCACTGTTTTATTAGCAGCTACATCAACATGAACTAAACTAGATGATAACTCGTAACCTTTTGGTGCTTCAACTTCTTTTAATGTATATGTTCCAACTGGAAGTTGTTTTGATAAAGCTTCACCTTTACCATCTGTAATAATTGTTTCGACAACGTTCCCATCTTTATCTATAACATCAAATTTTGCACCTGGTAAAAGTTGACCAGATTCACTATCTTTTTTCAATAATTTAAATTGACCATTTTCTACTTTTTTCGTATTCTTCATAACAAATTCAATTATGTTTGTATTATCAATTGTTACTTTTACTGGTGTATCAACTTTTATATATCCTTCTGGTGCACTAATTTCTTTTACAAAATAATCACCAAATGGTAAATCTTTAACTTCCGCGATACCCTTTTCGTTTGTTGTAACAGTAGCCACAACATTATTATCTTTGTCTATAACATCAAATTTTGCGTCTTTTAAAACAATGTTTTCATCGTTTTCATCAACTTTTTTAATTTGTAAATTTCCTTTTTCAGCTGCCGGCTTTTTCCACTTTGGCCAGTTAAATTTAAAATTATGAACCTCAAATCCATCTCTTTGGTGTAATCCACCAACAAAGGCTTGTCCGTTAATAGAGCCACCCTTTGTCTCTACAACTGCATTAGGCGCAAATACACTTCCTACTACACCATATCCTTTAGTTGTTATCTTTGTAGCATTAGGGAACACCCAAATGACTTTACTAGCTAACTCAGTAAAAAAGGAATTAGGATCATATGCTTGAGAGGTATTAACTAATGTGAACCCACCCTTATCTGTCGTATCATACAGGATTGCACCGCCACCAAAATTAACTTCTTCCGCATCTGAATGAATAACAATAAAATCTTTGTTATTTACATTTGGAAGATAAACATCCTTTACATTGAATGGTTCTTGCCCTTCTAATCCTGAAGAGACATAAATATTAGGATTATTTACATCTTCACCGATCCCAAAGGTCATACCCGATTTTGGTTTATCAGTGTGTAATTGGCCCGCATCCTCAATTACACTATCAACATCTTTTCTAAACTCTTTAAATTTCGCATCAATCTCCGCTTGCTCTTTATAAGAGATACGGTCATATGATGATTTCATTGCACCTTCTGGGTCACCATCTTTTGTCATCGCCACTGTTCCATCTTGGATAATTACTTGTCCTGTTCCCGCTTTCGTAAATTGACCGCCTAGTAATAATGACGGATATCCTTCATCTACCCATGTCGCTCCAGCTAAATTATTCGCTCCAGTTGCAGCCGCTAAGACTGTATAACTTGATGCATTCATATTTTTTTGAACAGCCATCGCACCCTCAATATCCGCACTCGTTGCACTATGATCTCCAAAAATGATTGCATTGTAATAAGATACATCACCTAAACCTTTTAATTCTGTTGTAGCTGCCTCTGCTTTATATGGTAAATGGATTAAAAAATTCATACATACTAGTAACACAACTATAAAACTACTACTTAATTTTTTTATTTTTTGATTAAATGATTTCCTCAAAAAATTCATTCCCCCTTTTAAACTTCCTAAAACCAAACAAAAAATCATCTTTCATATGTACCAAGCCTTACTCACAATAACTTAAAATCATCCATTTAAATAAAAACAAGAGACTCTACAACTGCTTAATAAAATTACTACAATTCATTTTTGAGATAATACGTGAACTAAACTATCATGCGGAAGTATTTTTTGCATATGGAGCTCAACAAAATTAATCTGAAGAATATTTCATGTGGTGTAACTATTTTGGCAACATCACCCACTTTACAACAGTTTTCTAAAGGATTCAAGTAAATTGTATGAACTTCAGACACAATTTATCTGGTAAAACGTTTTCATCTTTCGAATAAAACCAATAAAAAAACGTAGCCAAAAAGCTACGTTTTTCTTTCATCGTTTCGGTGTATTTTTATGATTTTTCAAAAACGGAAGCGGGAATTGCTTACGGAAATGTTCTTTAATCATATACTCTACACCGTTCTCACTATTTGAACGTGTAATCCAGTCTGCTGCTTGCTTTAATTCTACAGGCGAGTTCCCCATCGCTACACCAAGCCCTACATTTTCAATTACTTCTAGATCTTCTAAACTATCTCCAATCGCAACCATTTCGTTTAGCGAAATATTTAAATGCTCTCCAAGCAATTGTAATCCGCGTAATTTTGATACATTTTGCGGCAAAATTTCTATTCGTTTTGAATCACACTCAATATACTCTATATCTTGGAATGCTTTTCGTAATGTATTTAACCCTCGTTCTTTTTCACCTTTACTTTGGAAAATCACATCAATTTTTGGTGCAGCTACTGGATGATCACGAAGCGCATCACCTAACGAGTCTACAAACTGAACCGGATAAAATAACGGATCTGCACTTGATAATACAGTACGCGCAATTAAGTTTGGTGTATTCCTCTCCCGATTTCCGATTGAAAACCGTTCATGAGAAATGCGGACGTTACAATCAAAGTGCTCTAATACTTGCACAATGTTAAACGTCTTCTCTTCCGATAATCTTCTTTGAACGTACGGCTTATCTAACGTTGCTGAAACGAAAGCACCGCCGTGTGTCACTAATATAGAATCTAATTTTAACGCCTTTGCAACTTTATGAGCGGACTGAAAATTACGGCTCGTAAATAATGTAACGTATACATCTTTTCTTTTCACAAATTCAATTGTTTCTCTTAATCCTTTTGCAATTTTTCCGTTGTTGTATAGTAGTGTCCCATCTATATTAAGAGCTAGTAAGCGATAAATCATGTCGCACTCCCCCTCTTCGCTGTTGTACTCTATCCATAATTTATGAAATAAATGTAGCAAATAGAACGAGTTAGAATTACTACTGAAAATTTGGTTTACTATATACATATACACTTAGCAAAGGAGATAGTACAATGCAGGCACCACCTTCCTTTTATGAAGGCGATACGTTAGAAGTCGCAAAGAAATTACTCGGACAGAAACTTGTACATATTGTAGACGGAGTAAAACGAAGCGGAATCATTGTAGAAGTAGAAGCATACAAAGGTCCCGATGATAAAGCTGCGCATAGTTACGGAGGTAGACGAACGGACCGTACAGAAGTCATGTTTGGTGCACCGGGACATGCTTACATATATTTGATTTATGGTATGTATCATTGTTTTAACGTCATTACAGCGCCAGTTGGCACCCCGCAAGGTGTTCTCATCCGAGCTCTTGAGCCGGTAGATGGGATCGAAGAAATAAAATTAGCACGCTACAACAAAACAGACGTTACAAAGGCGCAATATAAAAATTTAACGAACGGCCCTGGCAAACTATGCCGTGCCCTCGGAATTACTTTAGAAGAACGAGGTGTATCCTTACAAAG
The DNA here is from genome assembly GCF_008042305.1 of Bacillus sp. AY18-3. Taxonomy (NCBI): domain Bacteria; kingdom Bacillati; phylum Bacillota; class Bacilli; order Caryophanales; family Bacillaceae; genus Bacillus; species Bacillus sp. AY18-3. The sequence goes on from NZ_QKQR01000001.1 coordinate 54,535, forward strand.
TGATACATTACATATTGAACTCGTCCCAGAAGAAGAACACCTATCATCACAATATAAAATAACAGCAGGACCTCGTATTAACATCGACTATGCAGAAGAAGCTGTACATTATCCGTGGCGTTTTTATTACGAGGGGAATCCGTTTGTTTCAAGGAAATAAACGATATCAACAAGGAATATTAATAAAAGAAGACTGTTCCATAATGGAACAGTCTCTCCTTTTTACTCCGAGCCTTCCGCAGTCGCAATATTATCCTCTAAGTTTTCTCTTGATAATTCAGCCGCCATAAAATCAGCTGTTTCTGGAAGTGCTAAATGCATATGAGCTTTTTGGCAAATTTGGATCGTACAGTTTTCAACAACATAATCGAAAACATGTCCGCCTCCGCTTCTTGCATCGTCAATGTAATGTAAGTGGAAACCAGCTACACCAATACCTTGCGCGTAATCTGGTGTCCAAAATCCAGCAAGCGTGCCTTCTGTATGTTTAAATGAAAAGATTGGTTGTGATTTCGTCACTTCAACGAGCGGTGTATACGGTTTTTCTTGTCTTGGAACAGTTCTCGTTCTTACTTCACGGAACGTACCGTCCATTCTAATAGCGTAAAATAAGTTTTTACTTGGCATTAATTCATGTAATAATGCCTCAACTTCTTCACGATTCATCGGACGCTCTACCGTATAACTCATTTCTTTTTCAAAAAACGTTACAGTCGCAAACGGTGTTGTTTCTTCCGGTTCTACTTTTTCTGCTGAACCGTCTGAACGTAAATGATAAAATTCGTTATCGAATGCAATCATTTCACCATCTAATTGATCAAATGTGCCGATGCCGAAATCACCACGTTCTTTCAATTCCTCAAAGCTAATTACACCATCATATATACCATCTAATAGCGCAAGCATTGTAGATGTTTGATATACTTCATTACTCGTTTTCGTTCTTTTTGCATCAATATCAATGAATTGTGCAACAGTCATCTCAATCATGCCTCCATTAGTTTAATTGGTTTGGTAATAATTTTTCGCTTAATTTAATGTTGTCACGGTAGTCAATTGGAACATCAATAATGACAGGGCCGTCTGCTGCTAATGCTTCTTTTAATACACCTTCTAATTCATCAGGCGTGTTAACACGAAGACCCTTTGCACCGAAACTTTCTGCATATTTCACAAGATCGACATCGCCAAACTCTGTAGCTGATGTTCTACCGTATTTCATCATTTGTTGGAACGCAACCATATCATATGTACCATCTCTCCATACAAGATGTACGATCGGTGCGTTTAAGCGTACCGCTGTTTCTAATTCCATCGAAGAGAATAAGAAACCACCATCACCTGACACGGAAACAACTTTCTTGCCCGGTTCAACTAAAGTAGCAGCAATTGCCCAAGGAAGTGCAACACCTAACGTTTGCATACCGTTACTAAATAATAATCTACGTGGTTCATAAGAACGGAAACATCTTGCCATCCAAATAGAATGTGAACCGATGTCACATGTAACGGTTGTATCGTCACTAATTAAAGAACGAAGTGTACGAATCACTTGAAGCGGATGCGTAACACCTTCTGAAGCACGGTTTGGAACTTCTGCTTGTTCTGATAATTTCGCACGTAATCGTTCTAACACTGCTTCTGATTTCGAACTTAATACAAGTTTCGGTAATGTTTCTGCAATGCTATTTACAGTTAAAGCGATATCGCCAATTAATTCGCGCTCTGGTTGGTAATCATGGTCGATATCTGCTTGATGGTCATCAAGATGGATAATCGTTCTGTCTCCAAGTTTATTCCAGAATTTCGGATCATACTCAATTGGGTCATAACCGATCGAAATAACAAGGTCTGCTTCTTCTAGTAAAATATCACCTGGTTGGTTACGGAATAATCCAACGCGGCCAAAGAAATGATCTTCTAACTCACGCGAAATTGCACCAGCTGCTTGATATGTTTCAACGACAGGAAGTTCTGTATCCGCAATTAATTCACGAACGGCTTTCGTCACTTCATTTGTGCTCGCTCTCATACCGAGTAAAATAACTGGTAATTTCGCCGATTTTATTTTTTCTACTACATATGTAATTTCATGTGTGGGAGCGATTCCAAGCTGTGGCTTAGAAAGCGCACCGATAGACTCTACAGTCGTTTCAGCTGTCATAACGTCTTGCGGCAGACTTACTAAAGTAGCTCCTGGATTAGTGGAAGTCGCACTTCGGAATGCATTTGATAGTGCTTCTGGGACATTATCAGGATGCTCTACTTCTACGCTATATTTTGTGATTGGTTCGAATAGTGCAGCATTATCCATAGATTGATGCGTACGTTTTAATCGATCCGTACGTGGAACTGCACCAGCTAAAGCAACAACGGGATCACTCTCCGCATTCGCAGTAACAAGACCTGTCGCTAAATTCGATGTCCCTGGTCCTGAAGTTACAAGACATACGCCCGGTTTCCCTGTTAATCTACCAATAGCAGCTGCCATAAATGCTGCGTTTTGTTCATGACGACAAACAATTAACTCTGGTCCTCTTTCTTGCAATACATCAAATACAGAGTCAATCTTCGCTCCTGGAATACCAAAAACATGTGTAACACCTTGTTTAATTAAACAATCAACAACAAGATCTGCTCCTTTTGTTTTTGTCTTCACGTCGTTTGCTTTTACACCTGTACTCAAACTAATCATCCCTTTATTTCATAATGTGTGTAATAAAGATTTTTAATTTCACCTAGTTAATTAACGTGGTGAAGTATTATTTATCATTATATTACAAATGCATTATTTTTCCAACAATATGAATTTAACATTATTTTGACAACCGCAAAGGAATGCGCTTACAACCCTTTATTTATCCTAAAATAATATTTTTAAAACTTCTCTAAAAATGTACAAAAAACTTCCATCTTGTCACAGTATTAAAAACATAACAGTACCTTGCAAAGAACACTAGTAAATGATATATTTGTAAATATTGGAATACCCATTAATTGGAACGCACTTTGTAATTCGTATCCCCCTTTCAAAATATAGCATTCTCAACTTTAATCCATCATTCTATAAAGGAAAGTGATTGTTATGAACAAAAATGAATTTTTGGAACAACTTAATTCTTCCCTGCGGAATATGCCTAATGCAGAAAAGAAAGATATTATTTCAGAGTATGAAACTCATTTTATCAGTGGTAAACAGGATGGGAAATGTGAAGAAGAAATTGCTAGAAAACTAGGAAACCCCAAAACGATCGCGAAAGAACTTAATGTTTCCTATGCAATAAGCAATGCTGACAAGAAACGAAGCTTCAAAAATATAATAACCGCACTATTTTCTGTTATGAGCTTAAGTGTTTTAAACTTTACCTTTATCATTATCGCCTTTTTCGTACTACTCTTTTTATTACCGATTCTTCTAGCACTTATCATTGCTACTCCACTATTAATCATTTCACCTATTTTATTAATAGGGTTAGGATTTTTTAAAGGGTTTCATCAAATCAGTTATTCCGATGTTTACAATGTGTTCATCGCTTTTTGCAGCGGTTTACTCATATCCGTCATATGTTATCAAATAATAAAACATCTATACGCAGCTTTAGTTAAGTACTTGAAATGGAATGTAGCTATTTTACAAAGACATTAATACAAAAGGAGATTAAGATGAAAAAGTATATTTTATACCCACTCATGTTACTTACAATTTTATTGCTATCAGCTTGTTCAAACAGTGCACAACATAAGGAAGAAAACGATGTGCAATCTATTAAAGATGTAACGATAAAAATTCCAGAAACTATATTCACTTCCTCAAAAAAGAATGAAACGATTAACGAAGACGAAATGAAACAAAATATAAAAACGTATTTAAATTATAGCGGAGAGTTAGACGAAAACATCGTTCCACTTTCGTCAGCCATGTCTGACGAGGAAGTCACGGAATCCGATCGGGAGAAATTAAAACAACTAGTAGATTTAGCGCAACAAAACGATGCGAACTTCCTTAATTTTATTAGTAACAATACGATTCCTGATGATTACAAACAGCCTTCGAAGGAAATTCATGATTACATTTCAGCGTCTACGGCACTTTCAGTAGAGCTAGAGCAAGAATTAGACAAACTCGCGCAAGATGGTAACTTATTCAAAACTGATTTTTCTTTTACAAAACGCTTTGAGAAAGTGAATGGTAGGAAGCAAAAAGAAATTGAAACATTTTTGAAGGAAAAGAATATTAAGACGGAGTATTTCCACAAATAACAAACAAAAAAGACGCCCCTATACAAGGGCGTCTTCCACTATTACGCTTGTTGTTGCGCGTTATATAATTCTTCAAGTGGCTGCATGATAATTTTGTTAACGTCAGTGATAACGATGTTTAAACGTTGCTCAGTTTCCATTAACTTTGTGATTTTAGCATCTTGTTGAATGCGAGCTACAACTTCTTGTGCTTTTTGGTTATCTTCTTCAGTGATTTCTTGACCTTGCATCATTTTTTGTTGTAGGCCAAGTTGCATTGTGCGGAACTCATCGAATAAGTTCTTTGAATTTGCATCAGCTTGAACTGCTGCGTAGCTTGCTTTTAATGTTTGGAAATCTTCGTTTTCAGCGATTGCTTTTTGTAATTCATATGCAACATCATGAATGTTTTTTGTCATTTTATTTTTCCTCCTTTAGAAGGCTAGCGCTTATCATGCGCACCGCCTTTTAAGTGCATTTACATACGCACCTCTTCTTACCATATCAAACTATGCAAGAGATGTGAAGAAATTTCACTTTTATTTCTATGTACTTATCTTTACTACATAAGGAACAACAGGAATAGCCCTTGCACGAGTCCAATCATTCCGCCTAATAAGGCACCTAAATACGTAATCATTTTTAGCTCATTTTTTGTAATGGACAGCACTAAATCTTCTAGTCGCTCTGTTGAAAATGTAGACACTTCTTGCTGGACAATTTCCGCAAGGTGGAGATTGTTTAATATACTTTCTACGTTTTCTGTCCCCCACTTTAAGCCTTTCGTTACTGCACTTGGGACTACCTTTTCCATAATTGTTTCTCGAACTGGCTCACATAGTTGCTGAACAGATTGATTTAAAAATTTACTCACTGTTTCTTCAACTTTAACTGCTGACAATATGGAGTTTACAATCATTTCTTTTTCTACAAACGTTTCTACTTCTTTTACATCTCTTCCTTTTAACTTCTCCCACTCTTTTTGCAGTACATCAGTTAAAAGTTGCTTTGTGCCATCTTGCCCTAAAAACTTAATAACTTCTGGCTGCACACGATCTACTACACTTACATTCCCTAAAAACATTCCGACTAAGTTAAGTAGCGTTCCCCTAGAAGCAAAGAAATCATCAATCATTTTTGAAAGACGTGCTTTTCCTTCTTCACTTTCAAAGAAACTAATTCCTCGCTCTAAAATAAATGCCGAGACATTTGGGATTGTATTCTCTATTTTTTCATGAACAGAATGAGGTAAAGCCTGTTCCCATGTATATGTATAATACTCTGCTAAAAATGCCTCTATTTTTTCTGTAATCACATGTTCGATTTTCCCGGTCGCCTCTTTTTCTACATGTACTAAATTCCATTTTTCTAACATTTGTCGTAACGACTGTTCATTCGTAATTACTTTATCCACTTCTACTTGTGTCCATTGAATTAAACCTTTTTGAAACTCTTCATTTGTTAATTTCTTTCCGATTCCTTCTGGCGTTAACAAATGTTCGACAACCATTTTCCCTAATTGAACAGCAAGTTCATCGCGGCGCTTCGGAATTAACCCTGGTGTAAATGGAACTTGAAATTTTCCAATATAAATAGGGCGATGAGGACGAAATAACATTTTTATCGCTAAATGATTTGTAAATCCTCCAATAATCGCTCCGAGCCCTGTCGTCGTTAACATACTTAACCATATATTCATTACAATCAACCTTTCGCTTCTCCAAAACTATAGCATATCATCATACGGACAAAAGTATAATGGTATAAAAACGTATTTGCAATATATAGCTATGCCTATTATGCCAACATTTTGTTAGTAAAGGAGTGATTTCGTTGGTTCTCGGTATTTTAACTTCTCACCCTCATTATGAGCAAATGTATTACACCGAAATCGCTAAACGCGCTCGGCTTTATCATAATGTCGTTGCCCAGTTTACGCCATTTGGTATTGATCCTAAAACAGACCTTGTCTCTGGTCTTATTTATGATACAGATACAGGAAAATGGAAAGAGCAAATATTCCCTATTCCTTCTTATATTTACGATCGTTCTTCTTTTAACGAGGAAACAGACTTCGACAAAGCAAAATCAATTATTCACTCATTACACAACCGTCCTACCACTACCTTTTTAAATAACACACTCATTGACTTAAGCGAACTTCATGATTTATTTCTCACGAATAAAAAATTATCTCCTTATATACCAAAATTTGAAATAGCAACGATACAAAACATTTTCAAACTGTTATTAAAAACAAAAGATATTATTATACGGCCTACTAACACACATTCCAATGAAAGTCTGTACCGGATCACTTATAAAAACAAAACGTTTCATATCGATACGATAAATGATGACTATCATACTTCTACTCCAATCAAACGGACAGATGAATTTATATCTTGGTACAAATCTAACATACGATCAGCACGTTACATCATTCATACAATGCTGCAACCACCAAATCAATTAACATACCCGCTCCATATTCGAACCATTTTGCAAAAAAATAAAGAACAAAAGTGGAATGCTATCGGCCAATTTATACAAAAAAGCTCATTTCCGAATCAACTTTTACTTTCGGCAACTGAAGATGCTACACTGCATTCATTTTCAAAAATTAAATACGTACTATCTAGTACCGGTGTACAATTATTACAGGACGCTTTACATGACATTATCAATGAAGTGTTTCAAACATTAGATGAATCTTATTCTTCGTTATTCGAGCTAGAGCTTTCCACCATTATGGATCAAAAAGGGGCAATTTGGCTTATGTATGTCAACACGATTCCCCCGTACGAACATTACATTCGTCATAGTGATGCACTAGCCGAAAAAATATATCACGGACCACTAAAGTTTAGTCGCTTCACACCATAATGAAAGGAGGTAACACCATTTTGAAAGAGCACATATATACATTAAACATTTCAGATGAGCATCCAAATAGTATTACTTTACCTTACATTTTTTCCATTACACCACCAATTGCATCTCTTTCCTTCGGCGTACGCCATGTTGCAAGTGAAGAGGTGAAAATTCATTATTCCTTTACTCGCGAAATCATTATCGGAAAACAAATTGCAGAGAAACTTTTACTTCCTCATTCCACTACTATCCATGCATTCACGCAAAATGAAACCATTATTTTCGGACCATTAATCGGGATTTTCACAACTGGTTTTAACGATGACTCTTCTAATCCTTTAGGAAACCGTTCAACTTCTCTCAGCGAGTTACTAACGCCACCATTCACCTTGCGACCATTTGTATTTGTTTTTGGTGTGCAACATATAAACTGGGCAGACGAAACAATTGAAGGATATTTCTTTCAAGAGGAACAGTGGATTAAGAAAAAAGTCCCTTTACCGAATGTCATTTATGATCGATTACCAAATCGGAAAGCCGAAAATTATAAACCGATCGTAAGAGCAAAAAGAAAATTAGAGCATGACTATTCCATTCCGTGGTTTAACCCAGGGTTTTTCAATAAATGGGAAGTGCATCAACTTCTTATGAAAGATGAATCCATTACTCCCTTATTACCAAACACGGAAGCTTTTCAACATTTCGAACAAGTAGAACGCTTTCTTGGCACGTATAAATCTGTTTACATGAAACCGATACACGGTAGCTTCGGGAGAAACATTCATCAAATATTTTACTCTCAAACAGAGAATTGCTACTACTGTCGTTATCGCGAAAATGAAGAAAATAAACTAAGAAAGTACCAATCATTAGAAACGCTTCTGAACCATGTGTTAAAAGGACATGATTTAAAAAAGTTTATCGTACAACAAGGTATTTCCTTACTTCGCTTCGATGGGCAACCTGTTGATTTTCGCATTCATACAAATAAAAATCATTTCGGCCAATGGATGGTCAGTGCAATCGTTGCAAAAATTGCTGGCAAAGGTAGCTTAACAACGCATGTAAATAGCGGTGGCGATACAAAATTACTGCAAGAACTTTTTCCAGATTCAACGAAACAAGTTCAAATTGAAAATAAATTAAAACATACAGCCTTACAAATCAGTTACGCGCTCGATGAACAAGTAATCGGAAATATTGGAGAAATCGGTTTTGATATCGGTTTAGACACGCAAGAAAACCCGTGGCTCTTTGAAGCAAACTCTAAACCTGGGCGAACTGTATTCCAAGATGAAAAGTTAAAAGAACAAAGTGAACTGACGCGCCAATTATTTTACGAATATGCCATCTACTTAACTGAACATTCTTTACGCGATGCAAAAGAAAAAATGTCTCAAATAAAATCCGGAACTCCAACAAACACCGAACGTATCCCATCCCCTATGATTCACTCACAAATACAAAAACAAAAACTTCCACCTCATTCATAAGGTGGAAGTTTTCTATTTACACAAGTTTCACTACTACCTCTGTTTCCACGTTACATACTCCGCAATAAAAAATATGATTGCAGTATTCATTTGAATTATTATGTGTTAACCCATCTACTGCACTCAATAATTCTTGGTCCATATACGCACTATAATCGTCTATGTAATCTACAGTTTTTCCATAATCTTGGAGTATACCTTGGCAATTTTGACAAGAATATGTTTGTGATTCTAATGCGTTGCAAAGCGGGCAAATTCCCATCACGATTCCTCCATACGTTATCATTTACAAGCAGATTGAAGAGAGCATCTAGCCGTGCATCGGAGCCCTGTCCCCCTACTTAAAATAGAACTATAAAGTTGCTACCGATTTAATTTTAGTAAGTCATAAATAAGAAGTTAATGATTTGCCCCACAATAGCGGGATACAAAAAGAAAAACATATTTCATATCGCTCTTAGTTTAGCCTTCTTTCTAAAAAATACAACGATTACACTTATTTCATAATTTACGAAATCACTAAGATTTTTTTACAAAATTTACAAATTATTATTTCGTATATCTTTCTAGGTAACATCCATACTATGAGTACAAACTTAATTACCGATGGATTAGCGCCAAACGGGGCGATAATCTGGTTCAAATCCAGCTAGTCCAACCAAAAAAAATTTTTATAACTCTAAGGAGGATATATTCCTATGGCAAACCAAAATTCTTCAAATCAATTAGTAGTACCAGGAGCAACAGCTGCAATCGACCAAATGAAGTACGAAATCGCTCAAGAATTTGGTGTACAATTAGGAGCAGATTCTACGGCTCGTGCTAACGGTTCTGTTGGTGGAGAAATTACAAAACGTCTAGTTGCAATGGCTGAGCAAAGCCTTGGCGGATTCCAAAAATAAATATATATGGCAAAAAGGTCTCAAGGCATATGCCTTGAGACCTTCCTTCATTTACTGCAACATTTGTAAAAACTTCTTCGTGCGTTCTTCTTTTGGATTTGTAAATACATCTTCTGGTGTACCTTGTTCGACAATGACACCGCCATCCATGAAAATAACGCGGTTCGCAATTTGATGCGCAAAACGCATTTCGTGCGTTACAATCACCATCGTCATGCCTTCTTTAGCAAGTTCTTTCATTACTTTCAGAACTTCTTGAACAAGTTCAGGATCAAGTGCTGACGTCGGTTCATCAAATAGTAATACTTCCGGCTCCATCGCAAGCGCGCGAGCAATTCCAACGCGCTGTTGTTGTCCGCCTGATAATTGGAACGGATATAAGTCTACTTTATCCGCAAGACCAACTTTTTCAAGGAAATAGTTTGCTTTTTTCTTCGCTTCTTCTTTCCCCATCTTTTTCACTGTAACGAGCCCTTCCATTACATTTTGAAGTGCTGTTAAATGCGGAAATAGATTATGGTGCTGGAATACCATACCTGTTTGCGTACGAAGATTGACAATATCTTTCTTCGATACTTTTTGAGAGAAGTCGAGCTCTTTATTACCGATGCGAATATTACCAGCGTTCGGCGTTTCTAACACGTTGAGACAACGTAAGAATGTCGTTTTACCAGATCCCGATGGCCCGATAATAACAACAACTTCCCCCTTCTCAACTGATAAATCTATATGCTTTAGTACGGTATTATCTCCGAAACTTTTTTGTAAATGTTGAATTGAAATCATAAAAACAAAAACTCCTTTTATGAAAGGGTTATTTTAGAGTGTAACGTTCTGAACGTTTTTCTAATATTTGTTGCACAATAGATAATAAGAAGCAAATTGCCCAATAAATTAGACCTGCTTCGAAATAAACAATTAAAAACTCATAGTTCATTGCCGCAATTTCCTGCGCTTTTCGGAACATTTCTGTTACTAAAATTAACGATGCTAATGAAGTATCCTTCACTAAACTAATAAATGTATTCGAGAGCGGCGGAATAGATACTCGCGTTGCCTGCGGTAAAATAACACGTTTTAATGCTTGCGGGTATGTCATCCCAATTGTGTAAGCTGCTTCCCACTGTCCTTTCGGGATTGAAAGGATAGAAGCACGAATAATTTCAGATGCATACGCACCAACATTTAACGAAAATCCAATAACTGCTGCTGTATATGGCTCAACTTCAATATTAAGAGTTGGAAGACCATAGAAAATAATAAATAACTGTACAAGAAGTGGCGTTCCGCGAATGATAGATACATAGATACGAGCAATCCATTGTAAAATACGACTACCTGAAATACGTGCAAGCGCTGTTAACGTCGCAAGTATAATCCCGATAATAAATGTAATAAGCGTTAATGGAATTGTCGTAAATACAGCTTCCTTCAGCATAGGCATGAAGGAAGACTGCATAATATCTATCCAAGTAGACAATCGATCTGAAACCAACGCACTACTTAGATACATTTTCACCGAACCATTTTTTCGCTATTTTATCGTACGTACCATCTTTTTTCATATCTTCTAACGCTTTATTTACTTCTTGTACTAGCTTGTCGCTACCTTTACGGAATAAGAATCCACTCTGTGACGCTTCTTTTTCTGTATCTACAATTTTAATTTTTGCATCTTTTTTCGTTTCTAAATAATTTAACACTGATAATTTATCATTAATTGTGAAATCAACACGGCCAGTGTTTAATAATTCTGCAGCTTGGCTAAAGCCTTCTACATTCGTGATTTCCGCACCATTTTTCTTAGCAATATCTGCATAGTTACTTGTTAAAGATTGTGCTGCTTTTAATCCTTTTACATCAGCAAATGTAGCAGGTTTATCTTTATCCTTCGCAATAACTAATACCGCTGAAGATGAAACATATGGGCTAGAGAAGTCATATTTCTTTTGACGATCTTCACGAATACCAACTTCATTCGCAACCATGTCGAAACGTTTTGCATCTAGACCAGCAAGTAAGCTATCCCATTGTGTTTCTTTAAATACAGGTTTTACTCCTAAACGTTTTGCAACTTCTTCTGCTAATTCAACGTCAAATCCAGTTAATTTATTACTTGAATCGTGGAATGTGAACGGTGGATATGTACCTTCTGTTCCAATTACAAGTTCACCACTTTGTTTTATCTTTTGTAACGCATCTTGATTAGCTGTATCTTTTTTCTCTTCTTTACCGCAGCCCGCTACAATCCCGATTGCTAATGTAGTTACTGCAAGTACTGAAAATAATTTTTTCATGATGGTAATCCTCCAAGTATTCTGATAGGAATTTAAAAACTATATTGATTGTATGCAATCTTGAACAATTTTTCAATGAAAATGTTCTTATTTAGTTTATCCTTTTTCTTCATAATCAAACAAAAGGGGAAAATAACGCTACATACAAAAAATAAGTAACATTTTTTAATATAGCATTTATAAAGAAAAAGGTAAAACAATACTTCTTATTTAACAGCCCTGATTCACTAAAAAAGAACTTGTGAAAATCACAAGTTCTCCTCCATACATATTAAGCGCTCTGGTTTCCTTCCATTTGCGTTTTGTACATATCGTAATAAAGCCCGCGCTTTTTCATTAGTTCATCATGAGAGCCTTTTTCTAAAATCGTTCCTCTATCAAGCACAATAATTTGATCTGCGCTTTTAATTGTTGAAAGACGGTGAGCGATAATAAATGTCGTTCTTCCTTTTTTCACAACTTCTAACGCTTGTTGGATCATCGCCTCTGTTTCTGTATCAATACTAGACGTTGCTTCATCTAAAATTAAAATGGCTGGATCAAAAGCGAGTGCTCTAGCAAACGAAATAAGCTGACGTTCTCCGGTTGAAAGTGTGCTTCCTTTCTCCGTAATTTCTTCATCTATATTGTTCGCAAACCGTTCAGCGCCAACATCACGCAATGCTTTTACGATGCGATCTTCTGAAATTTTTTCATTCTCTAAGCTTACATTAGAAGCGACCGTCCCGCTAAATAAAAACGGATCTTGCAGTACGATTCCCATATGTTCACGCGTTGCTTGTTTCGGCATCTCTTTTACATCGTGACCATCAATCGTAAGCTTCCCTTTTTCAAACTCGTAAAACTGGAAGAGTACATTCATAATGGAACTTTTTCCTGATCCAGTATGACCGACAAGTGCCACTGTCTCTCCTTGTTTCGCTTCAAAAGAAATATTTTTTAGCACTTCATCTTTTCCATTATAAGAAAACGACACATTATCAAACTTTACATTTCCTTGTAAGCGAGGCATACGTTCCTCTTCTACTGCTTCCCCTTTTTCCTCTAACAATTCAAAAACACGTTCTGATGCAACACGCGATTGTTCTAAGTTAGCAAGCTGATTTACCATATTTGTAATTGGCGAGAACAATCGTGTTAAATAATCAACGAACGCATACAGTATCCCTAGAGAAATAACGCCTGAAGCACTTAAGGAAGCACCACCGAAATACCAAATCACACCTGTGAAAGCAATATTCCTTAATACAGAAACTAAGTTATGAGAAGTTGCTGCATTTAAATTCAAAATTTTATTTTGATATTTAAAATAATCGCCATTTAATTCTTCAAACTCTTTCTTCGTTTCACGCTCTTGACGAAACGCTTGAATAATCGGCATCCCTTGAATAGATTCATTCACTGTTCCGTTAATATCAGATAAACGTGAGCGCATTTTATGATTGTATACAGACGCATACTTTCTATAAAGAATTGCCCAAACAATTAAAATCGGGATAATAAGTAAACATAACGTCGCCAATTTTACATCGAGTAAAAATAGCGCAGCGAATATCCCAATAATATAAATGATACTAGAAACGAATGTCGCCAGTACCGTTACGTATAAATCACGAATGGCTTCCGTATCATTCGTTACACGCGATACAATTTTCCCTGCTGGTAAATGATCGAAATAACGAATCGGCAACGTTTGAATATGAGAAAAGACATCTTCCCTCATAATTTGAATAATTTTGTTCGCTGCCTTCTGTAGGAAAAATTGCTTTCCGTATGCAAATAATGAGACAACTACTAATAAAGCGAAATAACCACCACCAAGTAATAATAGGGGGTTTATTTCTGGTTTATAAAACGCAAACACTTCTTCTTTCGTTAATGATTTCGCTTTATACACTTGCACTGCCTTACCATTTTGGACGGTAATCATATCATCTTTTACAGTACGTGACCCTTCCAGATTTACTTTATTCGGTACAAAATAATATTGAAAACCAACTTGCATCACACGTACTTCTTTTCCTTTTTTCTCCCCTTCTCCAAAGCGATCACTTCGCTTATAGAAGGTGCCATTATACGAAACAGCCTCTTCACTCTTTTCTGTTTCATACCACGGTTTCTCTATTCCAACGATATGATCGTCAATCATCGTTTTCGCGACGAAAGGACCAGCAAGCTCTGCGATGACGAAAATAAATAACATTAGCATCGCTGCAAAAATCGTCCCTTTCACTTTCATCGCATATTGAAACAATCGTTTTGAAACACTCATATTTTCACCCCACTATCCGCACTTTCACTTTCACCTTGTTGTCTTTCAAACTGCTCCGCATACCAGCCTCCGCTTTGAATAAGCTGTTCATGCGTACCCTCTTCCATTACTTCACCTTCATCCATAACGAGAATCCAATCCGCATGTTGTACGGCAGATAAACGATGCGTCGTAATAATTGTCGTCTTTCCGCTTCTTTCTGTTCTTATATTTTCAATGATTGCTGCTTCCGTACGAGCATCAACAGCTGATAAAGAATCGTCCAAAATTAATATTTCCGGATTTTGAATAACAGCTCGCGCAATCGAGATCCTTTGTTTTTGCCCTCCCGATAAAGAAACACCTTTCTCTCCAACGAGCGTTTCTAACCCTTCTGGTAAAAACTCTAAATCCTTTGTAAACGCCGCAATTTCAATCGCTTTCTCGAGTTCTTCTTCAGTCGCTTCTCGGTTTCCGAATAAAATATTTTCCCTCGCTGTTTTTGAGAACAAAATATGTTCCTGAGGTACATACCCAATCCATCCGAGTACATTTTCATTCGTTATGTTATCTAACGTCACATCAGAGACTGCAATATCCCCATCTCCAAGTGGGTATTGACGAAGAAGCTGGCGTACGAGCGTCGTTTTTCCGCTTCCTGTTTTTCCAACAACCCCAAGCGTTTCCCCTTGTTTTAATGTAAATGAAACCTTTTTTAAATTTGTTTCAGTTGATGAAGGATATGAAAAGGTAACGTCATCGAACTGAATATAATCCGGCTCTTGTACAAGCTTTGGATTTTTCGGATCCTTGACATCTGGTTCATACGCTAACGTTTCATTCACACGGTCTAGCGAAGCATTTCCTCTTTGCATAACATTAATTAATTCGCCAATTGCAAACATCGGCCAAATCATCATCCCTAAATACACGTTAAATGAAACAAGTTCACCAAGTGTCACCTTTGATTGAAATACAAGATATGCGCCGTACACTAAACCGATTAAATAACTAAGGCCAACAAGCATTTTCACCGTCGGCTGGAATAATGCATCAATTCTTGCTACTTTCATATTTTTTTCGTAGACGTCATCTCCTAAATGATGAAACCTTCCCACATCTGCATTTTCCTGTACGTATGCACGAATAACGCGCACACCAGCGATCGATTCAAGTACTTTATCATTCATATCTCCGAACGCATCTTGCGCAACTGTAAATCTCTCATGCAATTTCTTTCCATATATGTTCATCGCATACGCCATAATCGGAAGCGGTATAAGTGCCGCAAATGTAAGCTCCCAACTGATTGTAAATCCCATCATAAAGACAATCGTAAGCATATATAAACTCGAATCCACGAGCGTTAATATACCGAAACCAGCTGTCATAGCAATTGCTTTTAAATCATTTGTCGCTCTCGCCATTAAATCACCAGTACGATTTTTATGATAAAACGTCGGTGTCATCTTAAGTAAATGCCCCATAAATTTAGAGCGCATCGTCTTCTCCAGTACGAATGCTCCCCCAAACAATTGATGTTGCCAAACGAAAGTAAGACCATATCCAATTACCGTAACCCCTATTAAAATAAGAATAAATTGCATAATCGCTGCATTCGTTAACGTTCCTGTTTTTATATTATCAATCGTAACCCCTAACACTTTCGGGGGAATGACTTCAACTATATTTACAATTAAAAGAGCTCCAATGGCGATACTATATCTCTTCCAATGCTCTTTAAAAAACCATTTTAACTTTAGTAATACTGATAACAATGTAACCTCTCCCTTCTCGTTCTCGTTTCACTCCCATTTCTTTACCCACTATCCAGATCCATCACATTTACATTTCGTAATCCATACAATCTCATCACATTTTTCCACCTTCCAAAATTTTATATAGTAATGTGGAAAACAAAAAAAAGCATACCGCCGCTTGACGATATGCACAAAAATGCATAAAAGCGTACGTTACGATATACGCAACGTACGCTTTTTATAAGACAAAGATGCCTTATATATCCGCACGGGTTGCGTAATGATATGAATGTTTTCTGCCATTTAACAGAGCTAAGCCCATCACATTTACGATTACAATCATTACGCACACCCCCTTCATTTATTTTCCATTTATAATCTTACAACTTTATTGAGTATTCTGTCAATTGTTTTTTTACACAATGAATAAAAATATACGCTACATCATTTTGAAATAAGGGAATCTTCTGTAAGAAAGGGCATACAAAATAAAAAAAGAATAAGAAATCGTTTTCACAAACATTTCATTTGAAAAATGTTATCAAACACCCTACAATCACCTTATACTCACTCTTACAAGTTGCTATTTTAGGAGGACTAATCATGACAACTAGCAATACGTACAAATTTTATTTAGACGGAGAATGGAGAGAAAGCTCTTCAGGAGAAACAATCGAAATTCCATCTCCATACTTACACGAAGTAATTGGACAAGTACAAGCAATTACTCGCGGAGAAGTAGATGAAGCAATTACATCTGCAAAAGAAGCTCAAAAATCATGGGCGGAAGCTTCTCTACAAGATCGCGCAAAATATTTATATAAATGGGCTGATGAGCTCGTAAATATGCAAGATGAAATTGCCGATATCATTATGAAAGAAGTCGGTAAAGGATATAAAGATGCGAAGAAAGAAGTTGTTCGTACAGCTGATTTCATTCGTTACACAATTGAAGAAGCTCTTCATATGCACGGAGAAAGCATGATGGGCGATAGCTTCCCTGGCGGAACGAAATCTAAACTTGCGATCATCCAACGCGCACCACTTGGTGTTGTATTAGCAATCGCACCATTTAACTACCCAGTAAACTTATCTGCTGCAAAACTTGCACCAGCATTAATTATGGGTAACGCTGTTATTTTCAAACCAGCAACTCAAGGTGCAATTAGTGGTATTAAAATGGTTGAAGCACTACATAAAGCTGGCCTTCCAAAAGGTCTTGTAAACGTAGCTACAGGACGTGGTTCTGTAATTGGTGACTACTTAGTAGAACACGAAGGCATCAATATGGTATCGTTCACAGGTGGTACAAATACAGGTAAACATTTAGCGAAAAAAGCTGCAATGATTCCACTTGTATTAGAACTTGGTGGTAAAGACCCTGGTATCGTTCGTGAAGATGCTGACTTACAAGATGCTGCAAACCATATCGTAAGCGGTGCATTCTCTTACTCTGGTCAACGTTGTACAGCTATTAAACGTGTACTTGTACACGAAAACGTAGCAGATGAGCTTGTTAGCTTATTAAAAGCACAAGTAGCTGAACTATCAGTTGGATCTCCAGAACAAGATAACACAATCGTTCCATTAATCGACGACAAGTCTGCTGACTTCGTTCAAAGTTTAGTTGACGACGCTGTAGAAAAAGGTGCAACAATTGTTATCGGTAACAAACGTGAGCGTAACTTAATTTACCCAACATTAATCGACCACGTAACAGAAGAAATGAAAGTTGCTTGGGAAGAGCCATTCGGCCCAATCCTTCCAATCATCCGTGTTTCTTCAGATGAGCAAGCAATTGAAATTGCTAACAAATCAGAGTTCGGCTTACAAGCAAGTGTCTTCACAAAAGACATTAACAAAGCATTTGCAATTGCTAACAAAATCGAAACTGGTTCTGTTCAAATTAACGGACGCACAGAGCGCGGCCCTGACCACTTCCCATTCATCGGTGTAAAAGGTTCAGGTATGGGCGCACAAGGTATTCGTAAGAGCCTTGAGTCTATGACACGTGAAAAAGTAACTGTATTAAACTTAGTTTAATCTTATATGTAGAAGCTGATCTAGTTTTAGATCAGCTTCTTTTTATATCAAATAATTATTCATTCCTAATAACAAACTCTTCTCTATAATCTGATTATTAATATATCCATTGACGTATAAAAATTCATTTGTTACTCTTAAAGACGTTAATTTAATATTTAAATCCTCATTCGTATCTCGGTGAGGTAGAGGTTGCAGTCATTAAGAGTATCATTTCAGGAGATGTAGTGGCATTGATGAAGGAATGAGAAAGGAATGATTGCCGAAGTAAGTTGTGTCCACCATGCACGCTTGCTGGGTCTGCATTTAATAAGTGCAGAACTGTCACAAACGTTTCGTTTGTGGAGAGCTATCGAGAGGTATGTCGTGGGTTTCTTATAAGATGGAAAGCATGTAGCGGCAAATTACGTGCTTTTTTTGTTTTGTTTGGGACTTCTCTTCTCTACTAAGAAGACATACATATCTCCTCGCTTGACTTGGTTATACTAACTTTGGAGGTATTTTCTATGCAACAAAAAAAATGGGGCTTTTGGGTACTAACAGCTTTCGTTGTCGGTAACATGGTTGGCGCAGGTATTTTCATGGTGCCAAGTACGTTGGCACAAACAGCAAGCCCTCTCGGTGTCACTTTAGCTTGGTTAACAACAGGGTTTGGTGTTTTAATGCTAGCTCTTGTTTTCGGTAATTTAGCAATTCGTCGTCCTGATTTAACGACAGGACCACAAAGTCATGCATATGCTTTATTCTCATCACCAAAAAAGAAAAAAATGGCTGGTTTCAGTATGGTATGGGGATATTGGGTTGCAAACTGGGCAAGTAACGTTGCCATCATTACATCTTTCGCGGGATATTTATCACTCTTCTTCCCAATTATGAAAGATACACGACTACTATTTTCAATCGGCTCGTTCGATATAGAAGTTGGAAAACTCATTACATTTACTATTTGTTCCATCTTACTTTGGGGAACTCATATTATATTAACAAACGGTGTAAGCGGGGCTGGAAAGCTAAACTTCTTAGCAACAACAACGAAAGTAACTGGATTCCTTTTATTCATCGTCGTTACGTTATTTGCATTCGAAGCTTCTAAGTTTGGACAATGGTACACACCGATGATCGATAAATCAGGTGTATCACACGGCCTTCTTTCACAAGTAAATTTAGCTGCTCTTACAACACTTTGGGCATTTATCGGAATTGAATCAGCAGTACTTTTATCAAACCGTGCTACCTCTCCTAAAACAGTAAAACGCGCAACGGTTGCGGGATTACTTATTACAGTTGCGATTTACTTAGGAATTACAATTTTAACAATGGGTGTACTTCACGTTGATAAATTACAAGCTTCTGAACGTCCATTAGCAGACGCATTAAACGCTGCAATGGGGCATGGCGGCGGGAAACTGATGGCATTACTTGCTCTTACTTCCCTATTCGGTTCTATCTTGGGCTGGATTTTATTAAGCTCAGAAGTACCCTATCAAGCTGCAAAAGAAGGTTTCTTCCCTTCCTTCTTTACGAAAACAAATAAAAAAGGAAGTCCAATTTACTCATTACGATTAACAAACATTATGTCGCAAGTGTTCTTATTCTCAACACTATCCGGAACAATTGCGGAAGCTTATACATTCGTTATTACCGTATCAACACTAGCCTACCTCATTCCATATCTCGTTTCACCAATCTTCCAGTTAAAACTAGTCGCAACTGGTGAAACATATAAAAATGAAATGCGGGCAAGAATGACAGATGGCATAGTCGCAGTAATCGCACTTTGTTACGCACTATGGGTTATTAAAACCGGCGCATCCGACATAAAAACGTTCCTTCTCGGAATTGGTTTATTCGTAATCGGATTTGCTTTCTATCCATTAATGAATCGTGATGAGAAAAAAAATAAAGAAAAGAAAAACGGGCAAGTTGCATAACGCAATTTGCTCGTTTTTTCTTTTATAAAACATATATAATAGAACAAAGAGGTGAAAAACATGTCAATTGAATCACTATGGAGCAGTCGCTTCCAACAACATATTCAAAATATCATTACATACTTTGCACGTATGATTAACGGTTTACTATATAGCTTTATCTTCGTTGCCTGTATAGGTGCTTACTATTACGCAAAGTTTCTTAAGACAGCTCCTTCTAAAGAACTATCTTTATTACTTATTACAATCGTCCTAACAGCGATTATAACGAGATGTCCTATCCGTACATTTATTCAAAAACCTGATGCTGTCTATTTACTCGCATTAGAAGAGAAACTAACGTCTTATTTTAAAAAATCTCTTCTATATAATTACATCATTCAGCTTTTCCCATTATTATTTACGTTCCTTATTCTCGTTCCACTTGCCATGCAATCATTACAATTAACTGTGCCTTTTTTATGTACAATCTTTATCGTTTTAATGATTACGAAAGCTTGGAATATATATACACATTGGATGTGGCGTGATAGTCATGAAAAAAACATATGGTTCATTATTCGTATTGCTTGTAACACCCTAATCGTTTACATGCTGTTTTACTCGGCACATGTTCTCATATTAGGCGGATTGCTCTTACTACTTGCTTTCCTGCTTCTATATACGAAAAAACAGCCTACAAAACGAATACCGTGGGATTACATAATCCAGCAAGAAGAAAAAATGAACGTTCGTTTTTATCAATTTGCTAGCATTTTCACCGATGTTCCGCAACTGAATAAGCAAGTAAATAAAAGAAAATGGCTTACAAATTGGATTGAACCTTTATTACATAAAAAACGAGCAACTTTCTTCTATTTACATACACTCGCATTTTTACGTGGGAATGATTATTTCGGTATATATATTCGCTTAGGGTTGATCGGTGCCTTCGCCTTATATTTTATACCAAACCTATACGTAAAAGGCGCTATCGCATATATCGTCCTATATATGATTTCTATGCAGCTTCGTTCCCTGTGGAAATATTTTTCGGGAAATATTATTGTAGCATTATATCCAATTGATGCTGAAAAACGAATGAATCAATTTCTTCACTTAATCTTTATATTGCTAAGCATTCAACTCATTGTATTTTCAATTGTTATACTCATTGCTACAAGTCAATTTTTACATAGCCTTATCATTATGATTGTCGGGTTACTCTGGATTAAATTTATTATTGTACCAAAAACGAAGCAACGAATTTCTGCGTTTTAACGAAAGGAATTATCTTAAAAGCCAAGGAGAAAATAAATTATCTCCTTGGCTTTTTTATTTTTCTTCCCCAAACAAGAATTACTGAAACAACCGATATTTTATGATTTTTACATACAAAAACGATAATACATGTTTACGCCCTAACAAAAAGGGTATGTATTAAATTAACAGGGCAAAGGAGGTGCCTATATTGTGAATAAGAAAATGGAGCAATTGGAACATCACATTACAGATAATCAATGCAAACATGCTTTAACAACAAACCAAGGAGTAAAAATAGCCGAGGATGAATTTTCTTTAAAGATGGGCTTAAGAGGCCCAACCTTAATGGAGGATTTCCACTTTCGCGAGAAAATGACCCACTTTGATCATGAACGAATTCCTGAAAGGATTGTTCATGCGCGCGGAGTTGGCGCACATGGTTATTTTCAGCTTTATGAATCTTTAGAGGCATATACAAAAGCAGATTTTCTTACTAACCCTTCAAAAAAAACACCTGTATTTGTACGGTTCTCGACCGTTCAAGGCTCTAAAGGATCCAATGACACAGTAAGAGATGTGCGCGGATTTGCCACAAAATTTTATACAGATGAAGGTAACTATGATTTAGTAGGTAATAATATGCCAGTATTCTTTATCCAAGATGCTATTAAATTTCCTGATTTTGTACATGCAGTTAAACCAGAGCCACATAATGATATTCCTCAGGGAGCTAGTGCTCATGATACATTTTGGGATTTTGTTGCGCATAATCCCGAGTCTACTCATATGGTTATGTGGCAGATGAGTGATCGCGCAATTCCGCGTAGTTTACGAATGATGGAAGGTTTTGGAGTTCATACATTTCGACTTATTAATAAAGAAGGAAAAGCCCACTTCGTAAAGTTTCACTGGAAACCTACCCTAGGGGTTCATTCATTAGTATGGGATGAGGCTCAAAGGATTGCTGGGAAAAATCCTGATTTCCATCGCCAAGATTTATACGAAGCAATTGAAAAAGGCGATTATCCGGAATGGGAGCTTGGATTACAGTTAATTCCGGAAGAAGATGAGCATGCATTTGATTTTGATATTTTAGATCCAACGAAACTATGGCCTGAAGAAGAAGTTCCTGTAAAACTAGTTGGTAAAATGACACTGAACAAAAATGTTGATAACTTCTTTGCCGAAACGGAACAGGTAGCTTTTCACCCTGGCCATGTCGTACCAGGTATTGATTTTTCAAATGATCCTCTTCTGCAAGGAAGATTGTTCTCCTATACAGATACACAATTATCTCGTTTAGGAGGTCCTAATTTCCACCAAATTCCTATTAACCAGCCTGTATGTCCTTTTCATAATAATCAACGTGATGGTATGCATCAAATGCAGATTCATCGCGGTCAAACAAGCTATCATCCTAATGGCTTAAATAACAATCAACCAGCAACCGTCCAAGCCGAACAGGGCGGATATGAACATTATCAAGAAAAGGTTGATGGACATAAAATTAGGGGGCGCAGTAAAAGCTTCCTTAACTTTTATTCTCAGGCTAAACTTTTCTACAATAGTATGAATGCTATTGAAAAGCAGCACATAAAAGACGCATTTTGCTTTGAAGTTGGGAAGTGCAAATCAGACATGGTGAAGACAAATGTAATTGCTCTTTTAAACCACGTCGATCGTCAATTAGCAAAGGAAGTCGCTAACATGATTGGAGCTCCCTTGCCTAAGGAAAATCAAGAAATAAATTCGGATGCAAAATCACCTGCACTCAGCATGTCCAATACTATTTTTAAAGCTGATTCCAAAAATGTGGCAATTCTATTAAATGGCGATCCAAGCATTTCCCTTCTGTTCGAATGGATTCAAGCTTTTGCACAGTACCGAATTAACTATGGCATCATAGATAATAAAATTCATCATTTCAATGATTCTATTAAAGTAACGGATACTTATACAACAGCAGACTCCTCACTTTTTGATGCAGTCTTAGTGTTTAGTAGTGAATCTGTCATTAAACCCCCTGTTTTAGAATTTGCAGAAACTACTTTTAAACACTTTAAACCGATAGCCTATGTCCTTAGCGACCCTCATGCTTTAGACCATAGTAAGGTTAAACTGGATGGAGCAGGAGTTTACAACTTAACAGATACTTCAATTGAATCATTTATAGAAAGCATTGCCCAAGGACGATTCTGGAACCGATAATATAATGTAAGGAGCGGATTAGAATGAGTAAAAAAATTGCTACTTTAATAACAGATTATTTCGAGGACACAGAATACACAGAGCCCGCAGAAGCTTTTAAACAAAAGGGATATGAATTAACAACTATTGAAGCAGAAAAAGGTAAAACGGTACACGGTAAACAAGGAAAAAGTGAAGTTGTAATTGATAAAGGTATCGATGATGTTTCTCCAGAGAACTTTGATGCCCTCTTCATACCAGGCGGATTTTCCCCAGATATACTTCGTGCAGATGAACGTTTCGTTCGCTTTAGCAAAGCATTTATGGATGCGAAAAAACCTGTTTTTGCTATTTGTCACGGACCCCAATTACTCATCACTGCACAAACACTTGAAGGACGCGATGTGACTGGATATAAATCCATTGCGGTCGATTTGAAAAATACCGGCGGAAATTTTCATGACAAAGAGGTTGTCGTATGCCAAAATCAGCTAGTAACAAGTAGACAACCGGAGGATATCCCCGCGTTTATTGAAGAATCATTGCGTATATTAGGATAGTTATTAGAGGTTAACCAAAATAGCTGTTTAGCTACTTTGGTTAACCTTTTTATTTGTATGAAAATTAAAAAGGAATATCATTTTTAATGACCTGTGGATTCCTCCTTTCTTCGTCCCCAAATTTCTAATCACTTTTTATAGGCATTTCTCATATAGTGAAAATGACTATACGATTCCTATCCATAAGTTAAATAATAATTTTACACATATATAAATAAAAAAAGATGGGAGCCTAGCTATGAACAATAATCCACCTTCAACGCCCCCAAATCCAACGGAAACGAATAATAATGAAGTAAGCTTACAAACGTTACGCGTCATTGGGCTTATTGTACTGATTAGTGGCTACATATTAGTAGCTCTTTCTGAAGTAGGAACGTTAAAAAATCTTTTGCTACAGCCTAGTACTACTCCAAATTTAGCTGAAGTTGATCCGTTTTAAAAAGAAAAAACATACCCTTCTTCTTTAAAAAATGTAACAATTGATTCATTCGGCTGGGCAAATTTTGCGAAATTATGGATACAGCCACCCCCGCATTAAATATGGGGATGGCTGTAATTATTAAATGATTTCTTCTAAATGATTCTTCAAGTTCTCTAAATACTTATCAATTGTAGGATGCTTCACCACATCATAACAAGCAAAGCTCTTTAACGGACTCATGCCAAGAAACTTTTGCACGCGGTGTAAATGGCTAAGCGTTGACTCTAAACTTTCCCCTTCAAAGAACTTCGTCTTATCTCCAAATGCCTTTTCAGGTGCATTCCAAGTTGTAGAAAACATATACTGCTTCTCTTTTAATAAACCACCTGTTCCATATTCATCAGCACCTTTAAAGAACAAACCATATTCATATACTTCATCCATATACGTTTTAAATAAGCCCGGTACACTAAACCAGTAAATCGGTGTTTGATAAATCACAACATCGGCCCATAAAAACTTCTCTTGTTCTTCTTTAATACTATAACCATCTTGAATCGTTGTTGTTTTCACATGATGCTTCTCGCTTAATACAGTTATCATATAATCAACTAACGTTCTATTTAATCGTCCTTCTTTCGTACCGTATTTTTCATGTCCATTTATAATAAATATATTTTTCATCACTTTTCTCTCTCCTATTTTATTCCTCGGCTATTAACCCAAGTTGCTGTTTCAGCGTAAGATTATCTTCTAAATGCCAGTCTTCCGTTATCTTTCCGTCTTTCACATGTAAAATATCAATTGCAAAAAAATTGATTTTCTTATCCTTATGCGTTCCTGTAAAAGAAAGACGAGCTGTTACTTTATCACCGACGACTAATAAATCTTCAATCTCGCAATGTATATTAGGAACGACTTTACGAAAATTTTGTGCCGCAAACTTTAATCCTTCAGTGCCTTGTGGTCGCCCTTTCGGCAATGTATTATCGGAAAAATTTTCAGAAACAGTTTGCAGAATAAGTTCCTCCTTACCTGTATCCCAAAATGCATAAAAACGCTGCGCTGCATGAACCATTTCGGTCGCTTCCTTTTTACTTAGTGAGGGATCAATTGTCATTGCTTTTGGCTTCGGCATTTCTTTTAATAACTGGATTTCCGTTTTTTGTTCCCCGCTACATGCTACAAGTACAATACAAACAACAAACAAACTAAGGAATCCAAACAACTTTTTTATCCCCATGAAAATCACCTCCTCCTTCATACAAACCCTTTGTATTTCGTATTGCTATTGTATATGCACTAACTTTCTTTATGGAAGTAGTGATATTTTTTTCATATAGTTACCAAAAGTATAGTTTTGTGATACTATAAAGCAAATTCATCCAAAAAAATTTTATGGAGGCTAGTTCCATGAACAATATAGATCCAGTTGAATTAACGAAAGGTTTACCTGGCATACCTTGTCCTATCGCTAAAACACTTGACGTAATTCGTACAAAATGGACGTTTTTAATCATTCGCGACCTTCTTATCGAAGGAACATTACGCTTTAGTGATTTACAAAAATCAATGGACGGGATTAGTCCGAAAACATTATCACTTCGCCTAAAAGAATTAGAATCTCAAAGTATTATAACGAGAAAAGTATATCCAGAAGTTCCGCCTCGTGTAGAGTACACATTAACGGATAAAGGAAAGCAATTAGAGGGGATTTTCATTGAATTAAAACGGTTTGGATTAAGCTTATAAAGTGAAACTTTAATCAGTGGGGGTTTTCTTCATCCCCCACCTAAATTCTTTGCTTTCAGTGAATTTTGAGGTGGGGGTCTTACTGCCCATTAAAGCGGGATAAAACAAAAACCCCTTACCGTCGTAAGGGGTTTTATTACTTCGCAAAACTTTCAGCTAGCTGTTTCTCTCTCCACATAAATGTAATGCCGAGACCAACTATTAAAACAACTCCTGAAAATGCATATGGATAATGAATATTCATATCAAATAATATTCCACCCATCGCTGGTCCTGCGATATTTCCTAAACTCGTATAAGTCGAGTTCATACCAGCAACGAATCCTTGCTCTTTTCCAGCTGCTTTTGATAAAAACGTCGTTAAAGCTGGACGAAGCAAATCAAATGCTAAGAAAATGAAGCAAGTAACGAGAAGTACAATCCAATAATTAAAGACTACAGTTGAAATAAACGCTAATACTGCACCTACAATTAAACATATTT
Source organism: Bacillus sp. AY18-3 (assembly GCF_008042305.1). Classification (NCBI taxonomy): domain Bacteria; kingdom Bacillati; phylum Bacillota; class Bacilli; order Caryophanales; family Bacillaceae; genus Bacillus; species Bacillus sp. AY18-3. The sequence continues at coordinate 80,973 of NZ_QKQR01000001.1, forward strand.
GAATTAACACTTTTTCACCGAACATATCAACCAATTTACCAAACATAAATACTTGCACAACTACCCCAAAGATGGAGCTAATCGTAATAATTGCCGCAATATCTTTCGGTGTGAATCCAAACTTATGATCAGAAAATAGACTAAACACAGTTTCATACGCTGATAATCCGAATGCGAGTACAAATACGATAATAAATGCAATTGCATACATTGGATGTAATGATTTCTTTAAATCACCAATAAAACTTGATTCTTTCGTGTTAGCAGAAATCTCTGCAAGTTCTTCTTTCGTTAACGGTTCTTTTAAAATAAAGATCGAAATTACACATGCTATAAAGGCAATTGCTGCTGCAACGAAAAACGGCACACGTATACCATACTCTGCAATAAATCCGCCAATTCCAGGTCCTATAATAAAACCAGTACTAATCGCTGCTGATAAATATCCCATCGCTTTTGGACGTTCCTGCATAGATGTAATATCCGCAACATATGCCGTAACACCAGGCATAATAAACGCAGCACTAATTCCGCCTAACACCCGTGCTGCATAAAGCATCCACACATCTTTTCCTAATCCAAAAAGAAGTTCTGAAACACCAAAAATAAATAATCCAATGATGATCATTTTCTTCCTACCGTAAAGATCGACCCACCGGCCTGTAATAGGTGACGTAATGAGCTGAGCCATTGCGAATACTGCAACGAGATATCCCATCGTCTTCCCTGTTAAACTCATGTCATTCATAAAGGACGGCATAACCGGAATGATTAATCCAATCCCTAAAAAAGCGATAAATATATTACTCAAAAGAATGACCAATACCATCTTTTGTTCTTTTATCGGTTTCTTCACTTTTTAACACCTCTTCCCGTAAGTTCCTCAAAAAAATAATGCCCAAGAAGCTTTTTCTTTATCCTGCTATTTGTGGGCTGATCATGAGTAGAGATGCCCCCACTCATTAGAATTTCACTCTATCCTCCCACACATACATACGCATTAGGTGAATGACTATCATTCAGTTTTCCTCAAAAATGAACCTACCTTTTCAGACAGGTTCATCTTACTACCTCTTTATATGTAGTGCATGTGTTAAAAAATCTAGTACTTCTGCCTTTTGTAGCTCGACTTGCTCTTCATCTTTATGATCATATAAATAAACTTGTTCCGCTGCAGATTCAACAAGAGCGATAAATAACTTAGCCGTTCTTTCCGCGTGAACCGAATCACGAATTTCACCAGCTTCTTTCGCCGCACTTAAAAACTCGCTTAGCCACATATAAAGAGGCTCATACACAGCTTCCCATTCTTTTATATGCTCTGTAGATGCAAGACCCGCATACATTAAAGCTTGTATTTCACGATATTCCGCTATAAAGTGAAACACCGCATCTATTACTTGCGTCACTTTACTTGAGAAAGGCGCATCATTTTGCACTTTTTCTTTCACTGCAAGTATCATCTTTTCAACCATTACTTCTGCTATTGCAGGCATAACAGATAACTTAGAAGGAAAATATAAATAGAAAGTTCCTTGTGCAATGCCAGCCAATTTCACGATATCAGAAATCTTCGTTTTTTCAACGCCCTTTTCCTGAAACACTTCAATAGCTGCATAGACAATTTTTTCTTTTTTATTCATCATCTAAACCCTTTCACACACATATTGAATGACTGTCACTCATTTTATAAGATAATCGATTGTACTGTCAATGATAGTGAACTCTAAGAGGAAATCATTTTTTAATAATAAAAATCTCCTAATAAACCATTAGGAGATAAAATACAATATATCTTTAAGAAAGAGCCTTTAATCCTGTCACTCCGCATACAATAAGAGCCACACTAATGATACGTGCTTTACTTTTCGACTCACCAAACAGGAACATGTTTAATAAAACGGCACCTGCTGTTCCAATACCAATCCAAACCGCATAAGCGACACTTACTTGTAAAAATAAGAAAGATGTATACAAGAATGCGAAGGATGTAGCAAATCCACCTATATAAATTGCACCATTTGCTAACGTTTTATCTTTACTATACATTTTAAGACCAATCACACCGACTATTTCACTAATTGCAGCACAAAATACGAAAAACCAACCCATCTTTAAGCAGCTCCTTCCACAGTTTCTTCTTTATTATCAGCCAGCTTTAAACCGATAACACCGGCTACAACCATCATGATAAAGAATAGTTTCCCTACGCTAAAACTCCCGCCGAAAAGGAATACATCCATTAAGAAAGTACCTACCGTACCAGCTCCGGCAAAGATGGCATATACAGTTCCTGTCGCAAGATGTTCACACGCTTTAGAAAGAAAGTGAAAATCAACAGCGATAACGCCTAAAATAATAATCCAATGCCACCAAGTATCGGCCGTATTAAAACCAAACACCCAAAAAATTTCAAAGATACATGTTAATATGACATATAACCAAGCTCTATTTTTCATACCTCTCACCTCTTATGACTGACTATCAGTCATTTTTGTTTTAAAAAAATATGATCTTTCATCAATACTATATATAAACAACTATCATCCTCATTTACCATTTATATTTGTTCCGTTTTCAAACTAACTACATCCTTCCAAAGAAGAAATGACTGAATGTCATTCATATATATTGTACATGAATATTTTAAAAACTGTCAATACCGAAAGATTATTTGAAATTTCTTTCATCCGATTTGTATATTTCCTAATAACCTGTCAATACTGCTAGTAACATAATATTTTCTCCACTCCCCCTTGGAGAGATCCCTTGAATAGAGCAGTTAGCTTTTGCTAGCTGCTCTTTTTTATTTGCCGGCACACTATGAGATCAAATCCATTTTTATCATAAATAATTAAGAGTCGGATTATGTTTTCTATTTACTTTCCAAAGAGGCCTTATATGCAATAATTTTATTCTCAAGCATCTTTTCTGTAATTACTAAGTTTTCTCTTTGAATCTGAATAGATTTCCTATGATCTTCTAGGAGCTGTAAACGAGCTTCGGTTGTATGCTCTCCTTCTAAATATAACCTAGCGTATTCTCTTATTTTCGCTATTGGCATTTGCGTTTGTTTTAATTTCATGACAAACTGCAACCACTTTATATGTGACTCTTCATACATTCGATTCCCATTTGTATCGCGATTTGCAATTAATATACTTTCTTTTTCATAATAACGTAGTGTATGTGTACTCAATCCTATTAATTTAGCCGCCTCGCTAATTGTGTACATACTCTAACTCCCTCCACGTGCTTACCCGCATATATTTTATAGCCTTATCAACTTCATAAAAAACATTTGACTTAGAGTATACTCTAACAAATAAAATCTAACCATAATATATTTATTTGAACTTAGGGGGATTTTATATGAAATACACTGTTATTACTGGTGCGAGTGCTGGAATTGGCTATGAATCGGCTTTAGCCTTTGCAGCTCGCGGAAAGAACTTAATACTTGTAGCTCGAAGACAAGAAGAATTAGACGGATTAAAATTAAAAATTAACGAAATGAATCCAGAATTGGAGGTTGTTATTCGAAGAACGGATTTATCTATCACGGAAAATGTTTATAAGCTGTATGAAAGCCTACAAGCCTTTCAAATTGAAACGTGGATTAACAACGCCGGTTTTGGTAATTTCGCCTCCATTGCTGAACAAAATTTAAATAAAATAGAAACGATGTTACATGTAAATATAGAAGCACTAACAATACTCTCCTCTCTTTTCGTTCGAGATTATTCAATGGTTGATGGCACACAACTTATTAACGTTTCATCAGGCGGTGGATACACAATCGTTGCTGATGCTGTTACGTATTGCGCTACGAAATTCTATGTAAGTGCATTTACAGAAGGTTTATCTCACGAATTGAAACAACAAGGTGCAAAACTGCAAGCAAAGGTTTTAGCACCTGGTGCAACTGAAACAGAGTTTGCAAAACGTTCATTTGATATTGATGAATTCCAATACGATAATGTTGTACCGAAATTCCACACCGCAAAACAAATGGCACAATTTATGCTTGATCTTTACGAAAGCGATAAAGTTGTAGGGCTTGTCGATGGTTCTACTTATAACTATGAGCTTAAAAATCCCATTTTTAATTTTGCGGTAAGAAAAACGAATTCAAGTTCTTAAATTCCCCTAAAATATAGATGCCCACTATTACGTAAATAATAGTGGGCCTTTTTTCTCTGAAAATTTCACCCAACATATCGAATCATCGCCACCTCATCACAATAATCCACCTTTGGACAATGTCTACAATCGATCCATACTTTCTCTGGTAACGCATCTCTATTCACAAAATCAAACCCGCACTTTTGAAAAAATTCCGTTTCATATGTTAAAGAAATGACTCTATTCACTTTTATTTTCGCTGCCTCATTTATTACATGGTTCACTAACATACGCCCGATTCCTTTCCCTGCATATGTATGCGAGACGACTAACGACCGGACTTCTGCAAGGTCCTCCCCTAACACATGTAAACCAGCAACCCCAACAATCTCATCGCTTTCTTTCACAACATATAAACATTGTAAATATTGATAGAGAGATAAAAGAGAACGTGGTAAAACTACTCCTTCTTTTGCATAAGCTTCAATGAGACTATAAATTTCTTTCACATCACTCGTAACCGCATTAAAGATTTTCATATTATATCCCCTTGTCCCCGATATTAATATTTATAACCTAAATTGAATTTTAATACATAATTTTATATAATAATACATCTCTCTTTTCTCCCCGTCAATCACTTTATACAAACAAAAAACCAAGCAATCTAATCGATGCTCGGTTCCTCATTTCGGATCGGTAATACTGTCGAATATTTAATTTCACGAAGTGCTAAACTCGTCTGTATCCTTGTAATACCAAGTTTATTCAGCTTTCGAATAAACTGCTCCAGCTCTTTACGATCACGATTTGCAACTTTTAATAAATAATCATATTCTCCTGTTAAACAGTGACATTCTAACACTTCTGGCATCGACTCTAATTCTTTTTCCAACACGTCAAGTTTATCCGATTGATGAATATTCGTACTCATAAAAATGAAGCATAACAAATCAAAACCAAGCTTTTCTTGATTTAAAATGGCTACTTGCTTATCAATGAACCCTTCTCCATCTAATCTTTTTATTCTTGCATGCATCGCAGCTGGTGATAAATTAACGCGGCGTGCTAGCTCTGCATTACTTACTTGTGACTCCTTCTGCAATATATCTAAAATTTGTACATCTAAATCATCTAACACTTTAATAACAGACGACTCCATTACAATGCCCCCTTTTTCTTACCGATGATTATTCGAAAAAACACCTTACAACTTATATAAAAATGAATATCATTCCGTAAATATCATTAGAAACAAAACATTTTATCAACTTTTACCCATTATACAAAAGAATATATTACACAACGAAGAAAAATGCTAAAATTATTTACAATTCACATTGATTATAACAAAGGGGATTTTAATATGCCTTATTTTTATGTCTTTTTACTATTACTAACGAGCTTATTATGGGGAGGAAATTTCGTCGTTGGAAAATCGCTCGTTGATCATGCATCACCGATGACACTAACAAGTTTAAGATGGATGATTGCGATCGTTTGTTTATTACCAATCGTATGGTTTAAAGAAAAGAAAATCATTCCACCTCGTGCCGCAATACTTCCGTTAATACTAATGGGAATCTCAGGGGTCGCTCTTTTTAACATCTTTCAATTTCTAGCACTAGAAAAAACATCCGCAACGAATGTAGGGCTTATTTCTACATTAAATGCGATTTCAATTGCACTATTTTCAGTATTATTTCTAAAAGAAAAAGTAAATACACTTCAAATTCTATCCATGATTCTTTCATTCTTTGGGGTTATTCTTGTCCTATTAAAAGGTAACTTTGCACTTTTATTTTCACTACATTTTAATAGCGGCGATTTATGGATGATTGCGGCTGTTTGTATTTGGGGAATCTATTCTGTTTGTAGTAAATGGGCAACAAAAACAACGACACCACTCATGGCAACATTATACTCTGGTATTTTCGGCGTTATTCTATTACTGCCATTTAACATAGGGAGCTTCACCGTTTCCAATATTAATACTTCTTTCATAACATCACTTTTATATACTGGGCTTATTTCCACAGTTCTTTGTATGGTGTTTTGGAATATTGGCGTGCAAAAATTAGGAGCGACTACATCCGGTATTTTTCTAAACTTCAATCCGATTTTCACAGCTATTTTAGCATTCCTTTTCCTCGGTGAAGAACTAACGTGGATACAAATTTTAGGGACAATGATCGTTGTGACAGGATGTTATTTATTTTCTCATTTCAAAACGGTTACTGTTCAACCAACTAGAGCTTTAATGCGAAAACATTCTTAATGAAAAAAACATCGTCATCCGGGTGGCGATGTTTTTATTTACTCTTCATTTCTTTTATATACCGCTTTTCCTCTTCTGGCGATAAACGTTCCGTCGCTTTGCCGGTATCTCCACCTTGAAGGCCCCACAAAAAGTTATGCTCCTCAACTGTTTGTGAAAAATCTCCTTTTTCCCATCTATTTATAATAGAAAGTAACCTCGTTTTATATTGAAAACCTATACTATTTTCAATATCTTTCTTTACGCTATAAATTTCTTTTGTTGTCATTTCTACAAATCCCCATTTCTCAGAGGATTTTACCTTTTGGTGTACCATTTTGTGCATAGTAGAAATAATTTCACCTTCACTAACTCGTGGGGCTTCTTCTGCAACTTTCTTCTCCTTTTCGTTTGCCACTCGCTCAATTTGAATATTTTTATTCTCTTTTTCCACATATGCAAGCAATTTCTTTCCGCCAACTATAGACGAGATGATTACTATAATTGTAATACATATTCCTACAATCCATTTAAAAAGCATTAGCTCTTCATCGCTTCCTTAACAATATGACTATCTACATACTGCTTAAACTTCACGATTTTTCCGTTCTCCAGTTGCCATACGTGAACAAACTCTGCTTCAAATGATTTTCCCGTTTCTTTATAAACTCCTGAATAAACACCTTCAGCAATAATTACATCTTTTCCTTTTACTTCATGGTACATATTTACACTCGCTTTATAATCATCCCATTCTGATCCTAATCGGCTAAATACATTTTCCATTATTGCTTCTACACCTATATAAGTTCCCCCGTACGGGAATCCTTCTGCCTCTGTCCATTCTACTTTTTCAGAGAGGGCTTCTACTAAATGTTTTGCATTTGAAGAAGCTGATCCTTCATACGTGCTTCGAATAATTTCTAAATTTGATTTAGGCATATTACTTCCTCCCGTTTTATTTATTTTTTACACGAGTTGTAACCATTATCATTACAACTCGTGTAAAAATATTTAAATTATTTTATTCTTAATCAACTAGTTGTAATCATTATAGTTACAATTATAATTCAAGTCAACAATTTATAAATAAATTTACTTCGCTTTCATTACTTTCTCTTTTACGAAACGATCTACATATCCTTCTGCTTTTACAACGAATAAATACGCACCCATTGCTAATAATGCAAGATCTAATTCATACCCTGGATTCTTTCCATCTCCTAATAAACCTGCTGCTCCATTTACCTTTACGATAGCCCCAGCTAAAATAAGAGCGAATAATAGTCCTACATATCTTACGCCTAAACCGATAATTAATAATATACCACCAACTAATTCAACTGTTGCTACGCCGTATGCAAGACCACCTGGTAAGCCGATGCTTGTAAACCATCCTGCTACGTTATCGATACCTGATTGAAACTTCGCTAAACCGTGCGCAAAGAATGTCACTCCTAACACGATACGAATAATTAAATTCCCAATATATTGGTTCATTTTGAACTCTCCTTTTTGTTTTGTTATGGTGAACTTTTATTTACAAGTCAAAACAATACGGTATTTCATTTCATTCGTCAAATACTTTTTTTAAGAAAACAAAAAACATTATCCCTTTTACGGATAATGTTTTCCTACAGAATAGTGCTAATTCAAGCTTTTACTCTATTGCACAAAAAAGTTGAAACATTTTTCCAGCGCCAACATACGGCAATAAAGACAAGTCCTCTTCTACAACCATGCCAACAACATTCACTTTCTCATCTTTAGGCAAATCATGTGTGGCAACTTGCATCTCTCCTGCATATCTACCGTACAATTCATTATCAATTGTAATGCTGCCTTTCTTTCTTGCAATTGTATGCATCGGCTTTAAAATCACTTTATTTTCTTCTCTTGATTCAACTGAACGAATGACATCACGAGCTGGATCTAGTCTATTTGTATGCACTCGCTCCACCACTTTTAACACTTCACTTTTCTCTATCAATGGCTCGTATCGCAGCGGAATAATTCCTCTACTCGCACTCGCTATCTCTTGTACACTTTCTATACTTCCGCTTATATCCCCGATTAACACCTTATCGACACCACAATCTTGTACAAGTTCTAAGTACGCTTCAAGTGGGCGCATATTGCGGTGCTTTTCTAACGTTGGTAAACCTTCACATAGCGGACCACGTTTTTCACCATCTCCCGGAATAAATACCATCGTTTTTATTCCGCACTCATGTAAGTATTCGTTTTGTTTTTGTAAAAAGGACTTTGCTAGTCCTGTTTCTGGACGCGGATAAAAATTATGCCAAGCTTCTACATTCTCTACTTTTATATTTTCTATGATTAACTCTTTCCAAAATGAATCTGTAATCGTACTCGCATTTAAAGCTACTTTCATTTTATGAGATACGCGTACGATTTCTTTCGGCGTGATGCCATAGTCCATTCTTAAGCCTGTAATGCCCCAGTCTAATAGCTCCTCCACATTTTCATACGTCATCCCTAAATGATGTAACGATTTTGGAGAAACATCGACCATTAATTCCATTTCATATTTGAGCGCTTGTTTCCCAAGTATTTGAATTAGCTCTTTGTACGTACCAGGATCATCTTCAGGAATGTGAAGTGATGTAAAAATAGATGAAAACCCGTTTTCCTTCGCTACTTTTAGCCACTCTTCTTGCTTCTTTACTCGTTCTTTGGAAAGATAAATTGAAACTCCTATCATATGAATCTCCCTTTCTATGAATAGAAAAAGAGAAAGGAATCCCTTTCTCTATATGTTTTCTGCCATTTCTTCTTTAAAGCCAAAGAAGTACGTAAAAATGAATCCGAAAGTATATGCCACTACTAATCCAAGGAAATATAATAAATATTTATTATCAGCAATTAACGGAATTAATGATAACCCTGATACACCGATTCCGAGTGCGGCTGTTTTCATAACTGCTTGGAATGCACCGCCAACTGCTGCACCTAAACAAGCTGTAAGAAACGGTTTCCCAAGTGGTAATGTAACCCCGTATAATAACGGTTCGCCAATTCCTAAAAATCCAACTGGTAATGCACCTTTAATTACGTTACGAAGTCGTTTGTTTTTCGTTTTCACATAGATGGCAATCGCTGCTCCTACTTGCCCAGCTCCAGCCATCGCGAGTACTGGTAATAAAGGTGTTACGTGCGTTTGATTAATAAATTCCATATGAATTGGTGTTAAACCGTGATGCAATCCGACCATAACGAGAGGTAAAAATGTTCCAGCAAGTACTGCTCCCGCAAATGCGCCGCCAATACTTAAAATACCATTAATTCCGCTTGTAATTCCTTCAGATAAGAAACCTGCTACCGGCTGAATGGCTAACATCGTTACAATACTTACGACTAACACAGTAATGAGCGGTGTCACGATAATATCAACTGCATTTGGCACTGCTTTTCGAACTTGTCTTTCTACTACAACCATAAGCCATGCTGCAAAAATAACTGCAAACAATCCGCCCCGTCCGGGTACGAGCGCTTCACCAAATAATTTTACATTCGCCATCGCCGGGTTAAAAATTAAAATACCCGCAATCGCCCCAAGAACTGGTGTCCCGCCAAATTCTTTCGCTGTATTCCAGCCGACTAAAATTCCTAAGAATGTAAAGATACCGCCACCAATGAGTAGTAGCATTTGTAGCCACGTTGCATTCGGATCAGCACCTGCGTTTTTCGCAAAGTTAGCGACCCCGTTTATAATTCCTGAGGCAACAAGACCTGGAATTAACGGAATGAAAATACTTCCTATTTTTCTTAAAAAGTTTTTCACTGGTGTATTATTTTTCTTCTTAATCTCTGACTTCATTTCTTGCCCAAGGTCTTCAAGGTGATGATCTGCCACCTCACCGATTCGCAGTCCCGTTAAACCTTCCATTTCAACTGCTACTTTATTTACTGTCCCTGGGCCAACAACAACTTGAAGCGTCTCATCTTCAATAACGCCCATAACCCCTTCAACCTTTTTCAAAAAGTCCATATTCACTTTACTTTCATCATGAAGCGTTAATCGTAGCCTCGTCATACAATGAGCAATGCCACGAATATTTTTTACTCCCCCAAGTTGCTCTGATATTTCTTTGGCCATTCTCTCTTCTTTCTTCATAATAGAATCCCCCTCCCTATTATTTTATAGTGCCTTCTTCACGAACCCTTTCGCTTCTTTTAATTTCTTCAGTGCTTCCCCATGCTCACACTGTAGTAACACCATAACAATCGCAGCTTTCACATTACGTTCTGCTTTTTCATAACACTCTGCTGCTATTTCATAGCTCACACCTGTTGCTTCCACAATAATGCGTTTTGATCGTTCTACTAACTTTTCATTTGTAGATTGAACATCTACCATTAAGTTTTTATATACTTTCCCCACACCAATCATAGAAGCTGTTGAAATCATATTAAGTACTAATTTTTGCGCTGTACCAGCTTTCAAACGCGTTGAGCCTGTTAAAATTTCTGCGCCTGTTTCTACTTCCACATTTAGTTTTGCATATTTACTTATTTCAGCATTTTTATTACAAGAAATACTCGCCGTGCTCGCTCCCACGCTAGCCGCGTACTTCAAACCGCCAATTACATAAGGAGTTCGACCACTTGCCGCAATTCCAATCACTGTATCTTTCTCATTTAATCCAATACTTTTTAAATCTTCTTCTGCTAACTCTTCGCGGTCTTCTGCACCTTCCACCGCCTTAGTAAACGCTTTCAATCCACCTGCTATAAATCCTTGTACCATTTTATCATCTGTGCCAAATGTCGGCGGACATTCCACCGCATCCAAAATACCTAAACGGCCACTCGTACCAGCCCCAATGTAAATTAATCGTCCCTCATCTTCAAAGGATTTAATGACAATCTGTACAACCTTTTCAATTTCTTCTATTTCATTTTCAACTGCTAACGCAACAGTTCGATCTTCTTCATTCATACTTTGTAACACTTCTTTTATACTCATCTCATCTAAATTCATCGTCTTCTCATTACGATGTTCTGTCGATAAATTTTCTAACATATTATCACCTGCTTTGAAATTTAATTTCATGCTTTTATTATAACTTTAAGAAATTTAAAATCAATACCACTTTATTATTTTATGAAATTTTATTTCTTTTCATGACGAATTTATGTCAGTATACAAAAAAAGATGGGTTCCCCCACCTTCTCATTTTAACTTCCGTAACCGTAGAGCTTCTTCCCTTGTCTCCATAAATTGATCCAGCACTTTATTACCAATACGATTAAAAGTAATCACATATAAAGCATCAATCATATTCAGCTGTGTCATTCTCGAAGCAATACTCGCAATACGATGATCTTGCTCTACATCTGGCATACAAAGACGAATATCCGCTTCTTTATATAAAGGTGATGATTGGTCAAGCTTTGTAATCGCAATAACTGTTGCACCTTGTCTCTTCGCATATTGCGCCATTTCAAGTACATCTTTCGTACGACCAGATGTTGAAATGGCAACAAATATATCGCCCTCTTTTAAATTCGTCACAAGCGGCAACATCATATGAAAATCTGATAGCATCATCGCTGTAAATCCGAGCCTTGTAAATTTATAAGCCCCGTCCATCGCAGGAGTAGCTGATCCGCCTACTCCATAAAATATAATTTTATCTGCATTTACAATACGATCTGCAGCTTTCTCAAGTTCCTTTTTATCTATCGCAGTAACGCTCGCCTCAATTGCAGCTTTATTCACATACGTAACTTTATTAAACAAATCATACGGTCCATCTTCCGTATTCATAACTGAAAAATCATTAATATTATAATCAGCAATCGTCAATTCACGAACGAGCGCGATTTTAAATGCTTTAAAGCTTCCGATTCCAATTGACTTACAAAAGCGAACAACACTTGCTTCACTCGCGCCTGCATTCGTTGACACTTCTTTCGTCGTTAAGTTCGGAACAATCTCTGCATTCTCCATTATGTACATGGCAACCTTCTTTTCAGCTGGTGAAAATTGATCCATATTACTTTCAATTTTAAATAGTAATGTTGAAGCTTTCACTATTTAACCTCCACTTCTTACGGTTGCGTTCACTTATTTTCTCTTGCTTCAAGAAGGTAAAAACCATCATCGCCAGGAGGATGAAACACATTTACAATGCGATTCCCTTTTTGATAAACAGTTCTTTCCCCTTCTGTCCACTTCTTTTCCCAACCGTTCATCCAAATCGCAACATCAGGTAAAAAAGCAGTATATTTCAGCTTCTGGTCGTACTCACCATCTGCTTCTTCCGAGAAAATAGAAACCGGAAAATCTTTCACTTTTGATTCTTTCCATGCAGTAAATGGTATGCACAATACAAGAAGTATAATTACACCTATAATCTTTCCCTTCGTAATCCTCAAACACATCCCTCTCCTTGTCATATCACATACATAGATTTTACCATAATTACAAACCTTTCACGCCACATGACTATTGCTTTTTTCCAATAAAAAAAGCTTACCTACATCAGATAAGCTCTTCCTTTCTATACAAAATACTTCTTCAAAAGCGGCGGCGTAATAATCGTCGTTAATATAACAACAATAACAATCGCTGTGAAATTTTCTTTCGCTAATAAATTCGCCGCAAGTCCATTCGCTGCGATGATAAGCGCCACTTCTCCGCGCGAAACCATCCCCGCACCAATACTAATAGAAGATTGAAGGTTGAACCCTGTCAGTCTTGCTCCTAAACCTGATCCGATTAACTTTGTAAAAATTGCAATAAGCGTCATGATGATAATGAACCAAAGTTGGCTTCCGATACCTTGAAATGTAATTTCCATTCCGATACTTACGAAGAACACCGGTACAAATATTGCATAAGCAATCGGTTCAATTTTATGTTCTACTTCGTGCTTATACTCTGTTTGCGAAATGGCAATTCCGGCCGCAAATGCCCCAATAATACCTGCAATCCCCATCATTTCACTGTAATACGAAAATGAGAAACAAATAATAAGAGCTGCACTAATTAACGCTTCTGTTACGCGAAGTGGTACGAGCATTTTCATAATCCATGGAACAACTTTCCAAGAGATGAAAACGATACTGACAAAAAAGATAATTTTCTTTGCAATGACAAGCGTTACATTTACATCTTGTGTACCTAAAAAACTCATCACAAATGCTAATAAAATAACAACAATTACATCATCAAATACAGCTGCCCCTAAAATCGTCGTACTTTCTCTCGTATTCATTTTCCCTAAATCTCTTAGTGTTTGAACAGAAATACTAACGGAAGTGGCACAAAGTAATAACCCTAAAAAGATCGCATGCGACTGTAACATTCCGAACGCAAGTCCGGCTAAATACCCACCAAGGAATGGGAAAATAATTCCTCCCATCGCTACTGCGAATGCAGATTTCAAATTTCGATTTAACTCTTCTAAATCTGTTTCAAGTCCTGCCATAAACATAAGTAGTAAAACACCAATTTCACTCAGTTCATCAATGAGTTCAGAACTATTAATAATACCAAGCACAGCCGGACCGATAATAATACCAACGATTAATTTACCAAGTACAGAAGGCTGGCCAAGCCTAACACTAATATCACCAGCTAATTTCGTACAAAGTAAAATGACGACAAGTTCAAAATAAAATAACATAACATCTTCTCCTACTTTAACTTTAATCAGTGGGTTTTCTCCATCCAAAGTAAATTTACAACCCTCGTCCATTCCTGCCAGTAGTTTCCCCTATTCATTCGCATTTTATTTGTCACATTTTTATTTGACAAAATATTCTGAATTATAATAAAATTAATCCAGCAATTTTAAAAAACAACCTACCATAACTGTACCTCCATTTACTTATATACTCTTTTCTAGTGGGCTCATACTATATTCGCAGTTATGAAAATGAAAAAACGGGGGGAGAGTCCAAAGTGAAGTCATTATTACGAAAAAAACCGCTTAGTACTGAATCACCACGGCAGTTAGATAGAACCTTAACTGCACTTGATTTAACATTTTTAGGAATTGGCGCCGTAATTGGGACAGGGATCTTTGTATTAACAGGTATTGTCGCAGCGAAACATTCTGGTCCTGGTATTATGTTATCATTCCTTATTGCTGCATTTACTTGTGCTTGTGTAGCCTTTTGTTATGCTGAATTTGCTTCTTCTATTCCTGTCTCAGGAAGTGTGTACACTTACGCATATATGACAGTCGGAGAAGTCGTCGCCTTCATCGTCGGCTGGTGTTTAATGCTCGAATATTTACTTGCAGTCGCGGCAGTAGCTGTCGGTTGGTCTGGTTATTTACAATCTTTACTACAAGGATTTAACATCCATCTGCCCACCATAATAGCCTCGGCCCCTGGCGTAGGAAAAGGCGGTATTATCGATTTACCGGCTGTTTGTATTTTACTACTCATTACGGGACTTTTAAGTTTCGGTATACGCGAAAGCGCACGCATTAATAATATTATGGTTCTTATCAAGTTAGCTGTTATTCTCGCCTTTATCGTAGCAGGGGCAAAATATGTAAAACCTGAAAATTGGACTCCGTTCATTCCATTCGGATACGACGGTATCATTACTGGGGCTGCCACTGTATTCTTCGCCTTCTTAGGCTTTGATGCAATCGCAACCGCTGCAGAAGAAACGAAAAAACCACAGCGCGATTTACCAATTGGCATTATCGGTTCCCTTCTTATTTGTACTGTTTTATACATGATTGTATCTTTCGTTTTAACAGGTATGGTTCCGTATACACAATTAGATGTTTCTGATCCGGTTGCGTTTGCCTTACATTTCGTTGGCGAAGATACAATTGCAGGACTACTCGCTGTTGGGGCGATGACTGGAATGACAACCGTTCTCTTAGTCGTTATGTATGGACAAGTTCGCGTTTCGTATGCAATGAGCCGCGACGGTTTACTTCCAAAAGCGTTAGCACGTGTGAATAAAAGAGTAAAAATCCCTTTATTAAACACGTGGATTACTGGCGTTGTGTCAGCTTTATTAGCAGGACTTTTAGACTTACATTTACTAGCGAATTTAGTAAACATCGGTACGTTAACAGCATTCACATTCGTTTGCTGCGCTGTACTTATTTTACGAAAAACACATCCTGATTTAAAACGTGGATTCCGCGCACCTTTCGTACCTGTATTACCAGTTGTTGCAATTCTTTGCTGTTTATATTTAATGATCAATTTGTCTAAAACGACATGGATAAGCTTTGCAGTTTGGCTTCTAGTCGGCTTATGCTTCTATTTCTTCTACTCTAGAAAACATAGTCATTTAGCTACTGAAAAAACAAATGATGAAAAGAAAAAAGCATAACAAAATAGCTCGCCGATAAAACGGCGAGCTACCTTCATGTCTGATTATTTTTTTTCGTTAACGATTGTAAAATGAAAAATATGCCGATGCAAGCTGTAAACCATGCCCAATTCCCTATCGGTGTAGCGTATTTAAAAACGCCAATACCTACAAGCAATAGGAAAATAATCACCTGATATATAAGCTTCCACTTTTGCATATGTTCCCTCCTTTACTTCGTTCCCCTCTTTTTCTTCTTCCATGCATTTAAACTATCAAAGAAGAAGTTAATAAATAACGTGCCTAAACCCGCTAATAAAAACGTCATTAAAAATAGAACCCATATACTTTTCTCTTTTAAGAAATAATATCCTACAAGGAGCACAACCGCGATCCATACATATTCAAGAATTCTTTTTAGCTTTTTCTCTTCCAAATTATTCGCTCCCTCATACTATGCTATTTTTAGTATAACAAAAAAGAAGCCTATCATGATAAGCTTCTTTTTCTTCTCTCTTATTTGCTTATGCTTTTTTCAACGAGTGAAATCGCATATTCTATCGTACGATTCATCGTTTCTACTTGTGCATCTTTTACTTTCGCATCTTTTAATACAGCTTCTGCCACTGTAATTTTTTGACTCAATGATTTCACTGAACCGTCCGTTACATTTGCAGCTTG
Organism: Bacillus sp. AY18-3; assembly: GCF_008042305.1. NCBI lineage: Bacteria > Bacillati > Bacillota > Bacilli > Caryophanales > Bacillaceae > Bacillus > Bacillus sp. AY18-3. The sequence goes on from NZ_QKQR01000001.1 coordinate 97,355, forward strand.
CGCTTTTTTCACTACTGCTTTTGCAGATTCAATATTGATTTGTAATTTTTCTTTCAGTGTTTTCGGTTGTTCTTCTGCCACTTTTGATTGTACAAATGTTACATTAGCTGTTTTTAATTCGTTATACGTTTGGACGATTTGCTCTCCAGTACTTCCTACATTTTCAAATGCTTGCTTTGCAGTGTTATAGCTTTTCTCTAATGCTTGAAATGCTTCCTTTGAATATTGACCTGGTTTGTCACCAAACTCATACGTACCAGCTAACACTTCTTTTACTTTTCCAAGCTCTTCATATAACGCGTTTACTTGCTCTAATTTTGTACGATTAGAAAACTCATTATACGCTGCTAATACTTCTGAAGAACTTAATGCTTTACTATATAATTTTGCAAGCGCAATTTGTCCATTTAGCGGAATACCACCATTCCCATTACTATCAGGGTCTGCCCCAAGCGCAAATGGTACGTTCGGGTGATATACTTTCCCTGTAGCTGGTTGGCTATTTACTTTTTTACCATCTACGTAAATTGCTACTTCACTTCCGTTATACGTTCCTGTTAAATGGTACGTTTTATTAGCCTCTAATTGAACGCCAACACGTTTATAACTTCCACCAATATGAGCCCATAATTCTACATAACCACTTCCTGTAGATTCAAAACCAATTCCCCCGCTCTCTGTATTTTGTAAAATACCTTGTCCGCGAATTTCATTCATTGAAAACACAGTTTCTAATGTAAATGTATTTGCTACTTTCTCTTTTTGTGCTGCTGAAAATGGAAGGTATCCAAATGTATTTGCTTTTCCGTTTAGCTTCATAACATTCTTTTTCAACACTTTATCATATTCAATAGTCACATTACCCTTAACATCACCTTTTGTACCAAATGATGAATTGTCTTTAAATGTACCATCTGCAAAGTTTACATCAAAAACATCCGCCTTTGGTACTTTCACATTCGGGTCAATATTATCTTTTTTCGTAGTAATCTCTGCCGTTAATGGTTGTACACTTTCGTTGCCGAATGAATCAATCGCAACGACTTCCAGTGTATATGTTTTCCCGCCATCTAGTCCTGCAAGCGTAAATGTCAGTTCTTTCGGCACTGGATCACGATAAAACTCTGAGAATGCTAACAATTTATTCTTTATTTCTCCCGTTTGCTTATCTCTCGCTTGTACACGGTAAGAATGAACAAGAAGGTTGTCCAACGCTTGCTGGAATGTTACTGTTGCTGCATTTTCTGTTACATTTGATACCGACAACTTCGCATCTTTTGCAAAGTATGGCTTTTCTTTATCACGATCTTCTACATGTGTAAATGTGTCTTTCTTTGATGGTAATTTAATTTTCCAAGGCTCGCCTGTCCAAGAATTTGTATGGAAATCACGGCGATTAATCGTTACTTCTTTATCATCTACTTCTACTAATAAACCTTGGCTTAATGTACTAGCTCCTGACGGGATATTTCCTTGTACTTTACCACCTTCAACCTCCATATAACTTACTGAAGATGTGCCAACTGATGTAAAGTCTTTTTGATGAATCGATCTTGGATCATCTAACGGATAATGTGAATGACCTGAAAACGTAATAACTTGTGGGTATTGTTTTAATACCTCATTAATTTTCGCACTATCTTTTGTTCCCCATTCTTGGCTACCGTATACTGTATCTTTAATATGTTGGTGTAAAAATACGAAAATTGGTTTTTCTGGATCATCTTTTTGAGCTTTTGCCATCTCTTCTTTTAACCAATTAATTTGCTTGTCTGAATAATATCCGTGAGTTGTCCCATCCTCTGGAGACATTACAAGGAAGTGATACCCTTTCACCACTTTATGATAGTAAATCGATTCCATACCTGTTTTTTCTAAGAAACGTTTCTGCGCTCCCTCTACAGTTAAACCGTTCCAATAATCATGATTGCCTAGAGAATTCATTCGTACCGCATCTTTATTTGCATTTTCATTATATACTTGCATGAAACGATCATATTGTTGTACCGATCCTGAATCAGTAAAGTCTCCCACAATTACGAACGCATCTTGTTTAGGTGCAAGTGTATTAAGTTGCTCGATTGCTCGTTTCCAGCGAAACGTATCATCCGTTCCACTATTTTTAATATGTACATCACTTACGACTGGAAAAACGATCTTCTTCTCACTTGGTGCATTTTCTTGCTTCTTCTCTTCCGCTTTGACTGATGTACTCCACGGAAATGATACGAACGCTAATACAAAAACCATTAATAATCCAATAAGGCCTTTTACTTTTCGTAAAATAGTTCTTTCCACGTGAATCCTCCTCATAATAATTGATTCATTACAAGGGCTATTTTATCTAAAACATATTAATGCCGTTTAAATAACAAATTAATTTTATTAGATTTTTGTAAATATACAGTTAATTAGAAATTAAGTCCAACATTCCTCGTACTATTGTATACAACCACCTTTTGTCTAAAAGAGTCTGGTCATTCTTTTCCTATGATGATTCACATATAATCTTTTCTATAACACTAATGATAAGTTAAGGTTTAAGCCTATTAGACAATCTTAATTTTTAACATTTCCTTCTTTTTTTTAACACATCGGCCATGCTTCTACATTTAATAATAGTAAAAGACAACTTAAAAGGAGGGGTTGTATTGAAGAAACAAAAAAATATTGGCTGTTTCGCTCCTTTATCTATCATTTGTCCAGACCCTTGTCCACCGCCCCCTCCTCCAAATCCAAGTTGCGAGCGAGTAACTAATGAATTTGCAGGGAATTTCCTCATAACGAATAACACCATCTCCTCTGTCAAAGATGCATCACAATCAATGATACTGTGGCAAAGTGATGGAATACTACTTATATCAGGTAATGTCTCGGTTTACAATAGTACTAGCAGCACAGAAGCAATTACAATTCAAATCGTTGGAGCAGCAACTAATGTTTTCACTGTGTTTCCTGGTAATACAATATCATACACAGGAAAAGACTTAGAGTCAGTCAGGATTATCAATATACAAAGTAATCCTTCACTATATTTAGAAGGTAAGTACTGTTGCCAATTTACATGTTGCTTATAAAATACCAATTTCATTACGTCCTTAATAAAAAAAGCATACCATTTACGGTATGCTTTTTTATGAAATTGGATAACGTACAGTAATACAAAACTCTCCTTGATTAACAGTTGTTCCTGTCGTAGTAATTCGGACAGTCGTAAAATATCGTACAGTGAAAGTACCACTACTTTGTGGTTGTACAGCAATTGTATCAACTACTGTAGCACCTACTAAAAAATCAACTGTAATCGGAGCTGCCCCTACATCATATTTCACGTAACCTGAACCATATACTTCTTGTGTAATATTATTCGTATATACAATTTGAGTACCAGCACCTGTAATAGACCAGTCTGTACATACTTGATCTTGCACAAGTGTTTTATTAGAACAACAAGACAAACCGGAACTTCTCATTCCCATTTTGATCCTCTCCTATTCTGCTATGAAAGTGGATAACGTGTTGTAATACAAAATTCTCCCTGATACGTTCCAGCAGGTGTTGCAGGTAACACAACTTGTATACTATCAAAGCGACGATACGTGAAAGCAATACTCGTTCCTGGGTTTAATGTTTGTGTATCAATTGTAGCCCCAGCAGAATCAAGCGCTTCTACAGTAATTGGACCTGGGCCAACATCATATTTAACAAAACCAGTACCAACTACATTTTGGTTAATATTATTTGTATAAAGAACATTATCAATTGCTGTTGCAACTACAGTAGCAGACCATGGACTACACACTTTATCTTGCACATAATTTTTATCTGGACAACACGTTAATGCCGCCCCTGAGCATTCACAAGACATAGAAGTTTCCCCTCTCTCTTACTTATTCCTTATATGTGTATGTCCCTCAGAGTCTTTTGCCTGTACTATTCATCTATTTTCAAAAAATAAGACAACTCCTGTACTAATGACTAGATAGATTCCGTTCTGTTTCTTTTTTTCATAAATTTATAGATTAAAATACCACCTACAACAATAACTACGACTAGTAATATCGGTAACATATATTGTCCAACAACATCCGCCGCTTTTTCCCAATGCGGACCTAATTTCATCCCAAAATAAATATACAAAGTCGTTAACGGGAACATTGCTACAAATGTATATATACTAAATTTCCATATGTTCATTTTCGCCATTCCACATGGAACAGAAATAAGCGTTCGAACCCCTGGCACAAAGCGTCCAACAAATGCTACAACTGGTCCATATTTCTCAAAGAAATCATCTGCTTTTTGAATTTGTTCTTCTTTAATAAAGAAGTATTTCCCGTACTTTATTAATAGAGGACGACCACCGTAATAACCGAGTGCGTATAACGTTAATGGTCCTGTCGTTCCCCCCAGTGTTCCAGCTAATACAGCTAGCCAAAAATTCATATCCCCCTCGTATACCCAATACCCAACCATAGGCAACACTACTTCTGCTGGAATAAATTCAAACGTTAATGCTAACACAACTCCAAAATAAGAAAACTGCTTTAAAAACTCAATTATATCTAAAATAATTTGCTCCATATTTTTAACTCCTATCCTACGTTTACGTTATGCTTTTCTTGTAATTGAACTGGCGCCATTTTTACAATTCGGTTCAAAATGAATAACACAATTCCAATATCATCTAAAATACCGATAAACGGTAGGAAGTCTGGAATTAAATCAAGCGGCATCGCAACATACCCAACTAAAAAAGCAACAGATAAAATTTTCTTCTTTATTGAAACCTCTTTTGAAGTAAAAAAGTCAAATAGGAATGGAACGAAACGACGGACATGAAATACAACTCTTAATCTACTAATAAGTTTTTTCATTTTTATTTCTCCTCTCTTTGTATACAAAAAGGACCCTACCAAATATGGTAAGGGTCCTAAAAAAGACAATAAGGGGCCTTTACCATTGCTGGTAAAGGTCTCACTAACAACGAAACGTTGCCAATAAAGCCGAGGGTTTCTCCCTGTAATGACGACTTTATTGTAATAAGTTACTCCCCTTTATACACAATTTTATACACTCACATTAAAATATTTCAGAGGGCTTGTCAATATATTTTATATCCCAATCCCTCCTGCTTACCCTTCCGTAAAAAACAAAAAACGTATAGGAAATTTCTTACTATCTCATAATATACATAATCATTTTTGAATGAAAGGAGAGGTTTCATTTGCATACCGTATGGAAAGGTGCACTTTCACTTGGACTATTAAATATAGGAATTAAACTATATAGCGCCGTAGAAGAAACCGATATAAAATTTTTAAGTCTCCATAAAGAATGCTTAACACCTATTAAATATAAAAAATTTGCTCCTGATTGTACGGATGAAGAAATTGATGATAAAGATATTGTAAAAGCCTATGAATATGCACCTCATAAATACATCATTATTGATGAAAAAGAATTAGCTGCGTTGCAAAAAGCTCACGAACCACGATCCATTCGTATTATATCTTTTATCCAAAATAACGAAATCGATTCTGTTCTTTATGACCGTTCTTATTTTATAGGCCCTACCCCAGGACATGAAAAATCATATTTATTATTAAAAGAAGCTCTTGAACGTACAAATAAACTTGGGCTTATTCATATTTCTATTAGAAAAAAACAACATTTAGCTATTATCCGTAACTTTGAAGATGGACTTATGTTACAAACCATCCACTACCCTAATGAAATTCGCGATATAACAAATACAACTAACTTACCAAGTAATGAAAATTACCCTATCCAAAAACAAGAACTCACCGCAGCAATTAATTTAATCCACCACCTTACAAATCCTTTTGAACAAGAAATGTATATAGATGAATATGCAGAAGCCCTTACCGAATTAATCGAGAATAAAATTGAACAACAGGAAAAAACTGAAACAATCTCTCCAGCTCCGAACATCATTAATATTATGGAGACATTACAGGCAAGCATTGAACAAGCAAAAATAAAAAGAGAAAACAAAAAAGAACAAGAGGCCAAATGAAATTGACCTCTTGTTCTTTAAAGCGGATTACATTTCGGCATTTCGAGTCCAGATGATTGAGCTAATTTTAATAAATAATAACATTCCTCTCTTGCCATATGATCTGCCATTCTAGCTGATAGTGCACTTAATACTTCATGCGATAACTCGAGCTCTTCCACTTCATGTAAAAAATGCGAAAATAATTTCAATTCAAGTGAAACATCTTTTGTAAACTTCTTTAATGCTGGAAAATGATGAAGCTCCGTTCGTAAATACCCAGTCATCTCAACTGCCTTTAAGTAAAATTGTTCAAAATGCTTCGTAAATTCTTCGCTTTTCTCTTTTAATCTTTTTTCAACAAGATCTAGCCCACCAGAAATAGAGCCCGCATGACCAGCCGCATCCGTTAACCAAACGAGATGATAATGCAATTCATGAAAAACAGGCGGAACTCCCCCTTTCTTCAAAAACTCTAAAACCGTTATATACTCTTCCACTTCGTTTACCATATGATTAATAAAAGTTGGTGTAAAATGAATAGTAATTTTCCCTTCCAACTGCTCCTGTATAATACTTAATTTAAACGTCCGAATTTCCTTAGCAGCTTGTTCTGCCTCTTTTGAGAATGCCATCAGATTCACATTCCCAACTTTATTTAACAGGTTCGTAAATGTTTCAACAAAGTAAGTAGCTTTTTTTATATCCTCTTTTTCCTTCGGAGCTAATGCATCAAGTAAAAATTGTGCATGATCAGTAAGTACCTTTAGCCAAAATTGATGCTCAAACAACGCACTTTCTTCATAATTTCTCTCCACTAAATCCCCTCCGTTTATTCATCCTTATCTACCACTTGAAGTTTATATCCATCTGGGTCTTGTACTACAATACTTTTCTCACTTTTGTTTTCTGTATATGCAATTTTATAAAATACTAACCTCTTCTTTACATTCTCTATGTTAGAAATTGAAAACGTTAGAACATCAACTGAGTCCGTAACACTCTTCTCACGTCCTCCCAAACTGCGATTCATAACAAAACTAATTCTCGTTGAATCGGTATCATACCAAACCCCTGTAATATCTAATTGCGGCCTCTCTGAACTAGGTGTTATTCCTAAAATCCCTTCGTAAAAATACAGAGTTTCCTTTAAGTTCTTTACTTCTAACACAATTAAATTCTTTACATTCTCCACATTCATTCCCCCTGTACTTATTACTTTTTTATATGTGTCATAAATGCTCATTATGTCTGAATACAATACGTAGTAATGAACATTTAAGGAGGTTTATTCGTGAATAAATATATGAGATCATTCGTGCCCTATCATAGTCCTCTCGACCCTTGTCCTCCTATCGGAAAAAAATATTATTCTACTCCTCCTAATTTATTTTTAGGCTTTCAACCGCCAAACTTACCACAATTCACGCCAAAAGAAGCGCTACAAAAAGGGACTTTATGGCCTATTTTTTATGACTATTATGAAAATCCTTATAAAAAAGGGCGGTGACTACTGACGTGACTCAATCGCTACCAGAAGAATACTATCAGCTTTTACTGGAGCTTCAAGAACTGGACTTTGTACTAGTTGAACTCACTCTTTATTTAGATACACATCCAGATGACACCGCTGCGATTAATCAATTTAATGATTTTTCCTATAAACGGCGAGTATTAAAACAAAAGATGGAAGAAAAATACGGGCCACTCCAACAGTTTGGAAACAGCTATTCCAATACTCCTTGGGAATGGAGCAAAGGTCCTTGGCCATGGCAAATATAAAGGAGAGAAACTATGTGGATTTATGAAAAGAAATTACAATACCCAGTTAAAGTGGGAACTTGCAATCCAGCACTTGCAAAATTATTAATTGAGCAATATGGCGGTGCAGATGGCGAGCTAGCTGCTGCACTACGTTACTTAAATCAACGTTATACAATTCCTGATAAAGTCATTGGCCTACTTACTGATATTGGTACAGAAGAATTTGCTCACCTTGAAATGATTGCTACGATGGTTTATAAACTAACGAAAGATGCAACTCCTGAACAAATGAAAGCCGCTGGACTTGATCCTCATTATGTTGATCATGATAGTGCACTTCATTACCATAATGCTGCTGGTGTTCCATTTACTGCAACCTATATACAGGCTAAAGGTGATCCAATTGCCGATCTATACGAGGATATCGCAGCTGAAGAAAAAGCACGCGCAACATATCAATGGCTCATTAACTTATCAGATGATCCAGATATAAATGACAGCCTACGCTTCTTACGTGAACGAGAAATTGTCCATTCACAACGTTTCCGAGAAGCAGTTGAAATTTTAAAAGAAGAACGTGATAAAAAAATATTTTTTTAAAACACGTATCCTAGTGATATGTGTTTTTTTACGTTAAAAAGTTAAATCCTTCCTATTAAAGATATAAATAGTATATTTATTCGATTTAATGTATTATTTTTTAATATTTTCAAAATTCCCTATTGCTTTCTAGTCATCAGACCTTTAAAATAGTAACAGTTACTCGACAAATTATTTGAATTTTCGACAAAAATACTCATTAGGAGGATTTTCTTTATATGCGTACAACTTTAAAGCCAGCGCAAATACTTTCGATTAGTTTATTACTATTCGCAGTTTTCTTCGGTGCTGGTAATATGATTTTTCCGCCCCTTCTCGGTCTTTCTTCCGGAGAAAATATGTGGGTCTCCATTACAGGATTTATTATTACAGACGTCGGTTTATCTTTACTAGCTATCGTCGCTGTTGCCCTTGCCGGTGGTAGTTTTAACACTTTAGCAAGCCGTGTTCATCCAAAATTCGCAGCAATATTCGCTATCATTATTTATCTTTCAATCGGCCCACTATTTGTTATTCCACGAACTGGATCTGTATCTTACGAAATTGGGATTGCACCACTTTTCCCGGACCAATGGTACTCTATGTTAATCTTTAGTGCGATTTTCTTTACAGTCGTTTACTTCTTATCATTAAATCCATCAAAATTAGTAGATCATATTGGAAAAATATTAACGCCAATTTTACTTGGAATTGTTGCAATTATGGCAACAAAAGCGATTCTTTCACCAGGAACGTTTGCAGAACCTGTTGGTGACTATAAAGAAATTCCATTTTTCAAAGGATTTCTTGAAGGATTTTTAACGTTAGATGCAATCGGTGCTCTCGTATTATCAACGATTGTTGTAAATGCAATTCGCCAAAATGGTATACAAGAGAAGAAATCTATTGCGAAATATACAATTATTTGTGGGAGCATTGCAGCCTTATTCTTAACAATTGTTTATTTCTTACTTGGTTATATCGGCGCTTCAAACGGCAACTTAGGACAATTCGAGAACGGTGGTCAACTATTAGCTACTGTTATGTACCAATTCTTTGGGACAAGCGGTAATGTTTTATTAAGCATCGCCATTATTTTCGCTTGTTTAACGACAGCCATTGGTGTTGTAAGTGCATTCGCCAACTATTTTGCAACAGTATTAACAAACGTTTCCTACAAAAAGCTCGTACTATACGTTTGTATTTTTAGCTTCGTGATTTCAAACTTAGGATTAAGTTTATTAATCAAAATTACATTACCTGTATTAATTATTTTATATCCAATTACAATCATTTTAATTTTCGTATCATTTCTTGATAAATATACGAAACGTAAACCTTCTGTCTACATCGGAGCAATGATCGCAGCATTCATTATTAGCTGTATTCATGCACTGGATAATGTGGGAATGATACCAAGTTTTATCGCTAATATCGTACACACCATTCCTTTTTATAACTTAGGAATTGGTTGGATTATTCCAGCAATCATTGGTGGTATAATCGGATACTATATCCCTCAAACAGAAGCTGAAGGTGAAGTTTCTACAAAATAAAGAAAAGGAGCAAGCATGAAATACATGCTTGCTCCTTTTTTATTTTCTATCGCTACATACAATATTTGTGTACGAACGGACCGTTAACGTATAGTAACTAAAGTAAATGATGATATACACACCTATACTGCCTAGTAAAGGAAGGCTATATTCAAACATTCCTGTAAAGCCCATCAAACTTAAAAATGCAAAGAATGTATGACAAATCGCAAGAAGTAATGGTACTAAAAATATTGCGCCTACTTGCTTTCTTACAGACTCTGTTGCTTCCTTTTTCGTTAGTCCAATTTTCTTTAACATTCCGTACGCTGGTCGCTCTGCCATCGCTTCTGTTATTTGTTTAAAGTATAAAATACAACCCGTTGCCAAAATAAAGACAATCCCTAAAAATATACTAGCAAATAATAATACTGCACCATCTTGCAGTTCAGATTGGCTCGCCTCTTCAAATGATTGGAATTTCACTTCTTTAGGAATGATTGTCCCTAGCTCTTTCGTTAGCTCTCTATTACCGTTTCCTTCAACGATAAATCCGCTAACTGTTGAAACATCCTTTCCTTGCTGCAACTTATTAAATAGCGAATCTCGAACAACAAGCCCCACTGGTGCAAGTTTCGCACTAACAACTGTTTCTTCGCGGTGATCAACGATTGTTAAACCACTCTTCATCCCTTCAAAGGACACATTACTTCCTTCAAGCGAATTCTTTTCGATGTTATATGATTTATATGGATCTAATAAAATAACTTCCTTTTCAGAACCGAGAATAACTTGTTTATTGCCTAACATAGAAGCTGATTTATTATAATCTGTCACTTTTATAACTTGTACATTACCATTACCTATTAAATACCCTGTTAATATTTGTTCTCCATCTATCTTCCCTTGCATAGACAGCATAGCTACAGACGTTTCATTTTTAATTGCTAACTCATGCTTTTGAATTTCTTCTCTAACTTTCTTATCTAATCCTTTTCCAGTTGTTACATATTCATAACTAACTGGATTCATTAATGCCACTGTCTTCTGCGCTCCATAATACATACTAGAACTAATTCCAATCGTACATAATGTTACCGCACTTAATAAAGATAATAGCGCCAGCATCTTTACGTTCCCTTTTATTCTAAAGAACAATGAAGAAATCGATAAAATGTTCGTTCCATTCCAATATTTCGTTTTATCTCCCTTTATTTTATGGAGTGATTTCACTGTATATTGCTCAAATAGTAAAAACGTACCTTTTACAATACAACCAAAAATAAGTAGACCTGTAATGAAAATGGCCCCAAACCCAAAGATTTGTGTAAGTAGCGCAATGATATAACCTGTAATTAATAAAGCAATCGCTCGTTTTGCCTTCTCACTTGCATACGTAGGTGCCTCTTCTTTCTGATTTTCACCATATAGTAATTCAACTAAACGATGCTCATAAATTAACTTTTTACTTTTCCATGATGCAATAAAGAAAATTGCGCCTATCGTTATAAGAACTTCTACTATAGATAAAAATGAAATCGTAAATGTGAACGTAAACGCACTTCCCATTAGCTTCACAAGAAGCCCTGCGCACATATTCGCTATAAATAAACCAGCAAGAATACCTAACACACTTGCCGCACTACCAACTAATAACGTTTCATAAAAGAGTAACTTCGCAATTTCTTCTTTACGGATACCTAATAAACTGTATAGCACAATTTCTTTTTTCTTCTTTCGCAAAAAGAAGCTATTACAATAAAAAATAAATATCGTTAAAAAGATAATTAACAATATTTGTGCAAACGTAAATGTCGTTTCCACTTTATCCGACTCTTTTAAAAGAGCTACTACACTTTCATTTCGTTTAATCGATACGAATGTAAAATAAATAATAATGCTGCCTACTAATGAAATAAAGTATAGAAAATAATCTTTCATATTTCGTTTTATGCTACGTTTTGATACTTCTAAAAAATCCATCGTACACCTTCACCCGCTCTGGCATTTCTCTATACATGAAGTGTATACGAAATTGTATTTCTCCCCTATCGATTTTCATTACATCTCTCTTACAATATTGTAATATAGCAAAATAAAAGAACCTAGTTTCCTAGGTTCTTCACATCGTATGTTTAAAAGTAAATAACTCTTCTTTTGACTGCACAGCAGATTGTTCCTCTTCTGCAACGTCCTTCTTTATCTCTCCTCCTAACCTTACTTTCATCATCGCCTCTTCTATACTTTTTACAATCATATTTCCTGAAAAAATAGTAAATCCAAAAAATGTAATGGGAACGAGCGGGATCCACGGATTCACTGTTAATGATCTAAAATAGACTCCAATTAAACCTGACCATTCATGCGTGTATGATTCTATTTCTTCTATCGGTCCTAAAAACTGAACTGTTCCACCAAAGAATATTTCCAGTAATCCTAAATGCAGTAAAATAGTAAGAGTTTGCGTAAACTGCTGAAAAAATACAAGTATAAACGTCATATAGAGATGCGGGAAAATATGCTTTATAACAATGTGCCTTCTCGATCCACCCAATATGCACGCAGCTTCAATAAATTCTTCGGTTCTCAATTTACGGACTTCCTTCGCAACATACAGTGCAATAACTGGCATCACAAGCATTACAAGTAATAAAACTTGAAACGAAGCTCTTTCAAAAAAGGTTGTTGTTTCCTCTCCACTCCCAAATGCATTTGCAAGGTGAAGAAAAAAATACGCAATCATAACTGTTGGAATAACTGTAAAACTATCAAAAAAAGCCTCGATTTTTGAAAACCCTCTTTTTACATATGTTCCAAGCACAACACCAAAAAACACACCTATCACCATTCTAAGTGCCGCAATTAAAATAGATATACCAATCGTCCACTTCGCACCTTCAATGACTAAATGTAACAGGTCGTATCCTTTCCGGTCTGTCCCAAGTAAAAATTGTAATGAAGGTGAAAACGGTGGCACTTGTGGATTTTCATCCGCATCATATTGCAATGTAACTTGTCTAATATGTCCATCATTCCATATCGTATTTCCGATGCTCAAAAGAACTAATATGAGAAGAAACCCAATGCTTATCCAAAATCTTTTATCGCGTTTTATATACGTCCACATATTATAGTCTCTCCTTCATCGCAGCTGGAATGAGATAATGAAACACTTTAAACAAAATAAAAATCGGAATATAAATAAGCAGCACACTAACGATGAAAACCTCAACCCTAATACTCTCATACGATTTCAAAAACATAAAAATACCACCCGTATTAAAAATCCATTCTATAATATATAAATTAGATAACATAAAAAAGATATTCGTTTTCGCAAAGAAAAGTGTACTAAGCAACACATTTCGTAAAACATGACGATTTAAAATATGAAAACGATTCAGCCCTTTCGCCTTAGCAAATAGTACATAATCTTTTTCTAGCTCATTTTCAAAACGAAGCACTAACATTTTTACAAACAAAATCGTAGTCGGTATACTCAAACAAAATATCGGCAATCCTCTAATCGATTCGCCTCCGATTGACGCAATTTGAAAAGGTAAAAAACCTGTACTTTTAAAAAACCATACAACTAAAATTTGTGATACTAAAATAAGAAGAATGTCTGGAATAGATTCTAGGAAGATGAGAAATGATTTAATGCGATGCTGTATACGCGGTGAACTACTCATAATGACATAAACAATACAAAATGCTACAAATAATGAAATGAAAAAAGCCGCCAAAAAAATCACAATCGTTTCTTTATAATGGACGAACAACTGCGGAAATAAAAATTTACCTCTCACATATTGAAAATTGGAGATATCCATTAAGTTCACAAACACTTCTTTTAAACTCTGTATGTACTTTGATACATGCAGCTCAACAGCTCAAATCTATAAAATAATTTCGGCAATGCCCCTAAACAAATAATACCCAAAATCGAAATAATAAATTGAACCGTCACTTCCATCCCATTCAGAAAAACTTTTTTGACCACGTTTTCCCTTCTCTCTTTATATAATTTACCCCTTAATTTTATTCTCAATTTTCTGAATTGTAAATATTTATATAGAAAAATCACTAGGTTATGATCCTAGTGATTCTTTATGCGCATGCCCTTCTCTTTTCGCAAACGGCATATACAAAATAAAACATCCAATAAGCGCAGCTATTTCTAATGAAATAATATAGTAAGGGTGTGGCCCTAACATATCGAGTAATGAAGCAGTTTCTGGCTTACGAGCTAAAAACATATAATTGCCACCTGTTTTGTAGTTCACAAAAGAAACGATTGGAATTATTATGTTTAAAAATATCATCGTACGCTTAATTGATTGCAAGGTCGGTCTATATCCTTCTACCCACGTCATAAAGAGTGGTGACCAAATGAGTAATACATGTGCGGCGAAGAATTCTATAAAGCGAAAATGTGGAAAAGCATATTGCACGTTCGGCGTTATAATAGCTTGTGATGCACCGATAATTCCTGTAAAAAATACAATCTCATATATGCGGTAACTTTTCGTTACAATCATAATCGATGCTAACAATAAACTAATCGTACATAACTCAAATGGTAATGAAGTGCCTAGTTCAAAAATCCCCGCTTTCCATTCCCACATATGGAGCCCAATTTCACTCCCAACAAATAAAAATGCAATCGCATATCGAACCGTTATATTCCACTCATTTTGACGCAATAAATCTTGGTATTGATATAGAAAAAATATCCCCACCAACATAATAAATAATATAAGGACATGTTGCCTTGAGTATGGAATAAATGGTTTTAATGGATGCGCACTAAAATAAGCTTCCATCTTGCCTCCTCCTCTCTTTCATACAATATTATTGTTAGAAAGAAACGACGAGTCAATTCATTTGCTCACACTTGGACAAGCTCTACCTTACATTTACATATTCATACCTTACAAAACTGTAAGGTTATTGTAAGCTAAAACGATTTGTCAGATTCTTCACCTCTTCTATACTTAATGTAGATACTAAAACGAGCGAAAAGGTGATAAATAGATGAAGAAGAAAAATAAAGTGTTAATTACTAGTGTAGTAGCAATCGGTATTGCAGCTGGATCATATTTTGCATTTGCTGGCGGTAGTTCAGAAGTAGCAATGGCATATAGCGGATATAAAGTAACAGAAAAACAAATTGAAAACGCGCAAAAATTTGGCGGTGAAGTCATTCCAAACGGCATCGAAACAATTTCATTTGATCCAACAAAAGGTACGTATGAATTAGCTGTTAAAAAAGGCGATGAAGTTAAGAAAGGGCAGCTTCTGTTTAAATATAATGACCCTACTGCGAAACAAGGTGTAACGGAAGCAGAAATGCAAAAGAAAATCGCACAAAAAGAAGTAACATTGTTCCAAAAACAAATTGATACAGCGAAACAAAAATTACAAAAAGATAAAAATGCAGGCCTTCCTGCTGAAGCATTAAAAGCATCAGAAGTCGAAGTACAACAATTAGAATCACAAATTGAAATGAAAAAGTTTGAAGTTGAAAAATCTGATGAAATGATTAAAGCAGCAAAAGAGAAAGTAAATACACTTTCTGTAACGAGCCCTACTGATGGCGTAATTGATGATATCGTAAAAACTGCTGATGAAAAAACAGGTATGAGCGGCATTACACTTCGCCACGCTGGGCCATTTAAAGTAAAAGGTCAACTTTCTGAATATGAGCTTGCTAGTATGAAAGTCGGGCAAGAAGTAACTGTTTCCTCAAAAACTGTCGCTGGTAAGACTTGGACAGGAAAAGTAACAGAAATCGGTTCTACACCATTAAAGAGCATGGATGAAAACAAAACAGTTTCTAACTATCAATTCACTGTCACATTAGATAATAGTGAAGAATTACAAAACGGCTTCCACGTTTACGTAACAAGTAAATCTGGCGAAGCAACTGGTACGATTGTTCCGAAAAGCAGCATCGTGAAAAAAGGTGACAAAAATATTGTCTTCGTTGTAAAAGACGGGAAAGCGAAAGAACAAGCTGTTACTGTTGAATTCGAGACTGATAGCGAAGCAAAAGTTTCTGGAGTGAAAAAAGGAGAGCAAATTATCTCTAAACCTGAAAAAGACTTAAAAGATGGTATGGAGGTCGTCGCCCGATGATTAACTTAAAAGGCATCACGAAATCTTTCCAAAATGGTGCAGAATCCGTTCAAATATTACACGGCATTGACGTAACACTGAACCAGGGAGAATTCACTTCTATTATGGGACCATCTGGTTCTGGTAAATCAACATTAATGAACATTATCGGTTGCTTAGATAAACCAACGACAGGTGCGTATGAACTAGCTGGTCAAAATATTTCAAACATGTCTGAGACAGAACTTGCACGCGTTCGTAATAAAGAGATCGGGTTCGTATTCCAAAACTTCATGTTATTACCGAGACTTACAGCACTTCAAAATGTAGAGCTACCTCTTATTTACGCTGGAGTCGATAAAAAAGAAAGACGCGAGCGCTCATTAGCCGCTTTAACAAAAGTAGGTTTAGCTGATCGTGCTACTCACCTACCGAACGAATTATCAGGTGGACAAAAACAGCGTGTCGCAGTCGCACGTGCAATCGTAAATAAGCCAAAGTTCATTTTAGCCGATGAACCGACAGGAGCACTTGATACGAAAACAAGTACACAAATTATGGATCTCTTTTACGAATTAAACAAACAAGGCTCAACAATCATTATGATTACCCATGATCGTGAAATTGGGGAAGCTGCAGCAAGGCAAATTGTAATTCGTGACGGAAACATCGTCCAAGATTGGAGAGGTTAATTTTGAACACGAGTGAAAATATACGCATGGCCCTTTCCTCTATCTTTGCCCACAAAATGCGTTCTATCTTAACGATGCTAGGAATTATTATCGGCATTAGTGCCATTATTACTATCATTTCAATGGGTGATGGTACAAATGCAAAGTTTAAAGAAGAATTAGGCCAAGGAAAAGATAATGAAGTAACGATTTACTACAACAATCCTGATTATGGAACGGATAGTGCCAAAATCACACCTGATATGCTAAACCGTCTTCAAACCGTACCAGGCGTTAAAGATGTGTATCCAGATGTAAGTATGAAAGTAAAAGCATCTGCTGGTTCAAAAGATGTAAATCTTGATTTAAAAGGTGGAACAGGCGCCTTTATGACAGATTCGAAAATAAAATTAGTTCACGGTCGTGAATTAAACGACAGCGAATTAAACCAGGCAATCCCTGCTGTTATATTAAATGAAGAAGCTTTCAACAAATTATTTAGTGGTTGGGAATCAAATCAATACACAGATATAAAAGGAAAGCCGTATAAAATAGTCGGTGTATACGAAACGAAAAACGAATTTGGAATGGCTATGCCTGAAGGTTACACATCACTTGAAAACGCGCCTGTCATTTCAGGAGTAAATGAGTATGACTCTGTAAGATTAACGATGACCTCTCCAACAGAACGTAAAAGTGTAGAAAAACAAGCCGTTTCTATTTTAAACGAAATGAAAGCTCCTAAATTTGAGCACAAATTCGAAGCACAAGATTTAGGTGAATTTACGAAGCAATTAGACGAATCAATCGGCATGATGAAAATGGTATTCGGTGGTATTGCCGCTATCTCCTTACTTGTTGGTGGTATCGGTGTAATGAATATTATGCTTGTATCTGTAACAGAACGTACACGTGAGATTGGTATTCGTAAAGCACTTGGTGCAACGCGCGGTAAAGTATTAACACAATTCTTAATTGAATCTTGTATTTTAACAGGACTCGGTGGTTTCATCGGATTCATGCTCGGTATATTCTTCGCTTGGATCGTCTCAATCTTTGCCGGATGGCCACTCGTTGTCTCAAAAGAACTTGGACTTCTTGCAGTAGGTATCTCCATGTTAATCGGTATTATATTCGGTCTACTACCAGCTAACAAAGCTGCAAAACTTGATCCAATTGAATGTTTACGATATGAATAAACAAAAACGTAGGAATTTACACTCCTACGTTTTTTTATTTATCCCGCTTTAATGGGCAGTAAGACCCCCACTGATTAAAGTTTCACTTTATCTATTAAATCGTGTTTCTTCTATTATATATGTTTCACGTTTTACATACCTTTAACTATTTCAAAGTACTAAAGCTATTATAGAATCTTATTATTGCAAAAATAATATGTGACAGACTAAAATCAAGGCGTAATTTTTTCCATACCTCGACTTATTTTGTAACAATTATGGCGATATTTTATCGATTTTCACCTCATTTATATTTCTCTACAACTAAAATAGTTATTTTTACATAACTACTTTCCTGTTCCAATAGAAAAAAACGCCGTTTTTGTAATGATTTCGAAATGATTACGTAACACTACAGAAACGTTATTAACCTATTAGAAATTGAAATACTCCTCTTTTTATGTATTGTATGCTCTAACCTCCCCTATAAACTATAAGAAAGCGCTTTTAGGATATTACTGGAATTATTACAGAATATTAATGACCCGTTACGAAACCTTTGTAATTTTATGTTTTCCGCAAATAAGAAAATAATGGTTGCTATAATGAGGTCAACGAAAACAAATGCAATGGAGGCTATTATGAAAAAATTTATGGGTATAGCAACAGCAGCGGTTTTTGGTCTTGGGATTTTCACAACATCTGCTAAAGCAGAAACAATCGTAACGACTGATGTACTAAATGTACGAGAAAACCCAACTACTGAATCAAAAGTTGTAGGAAAATTATTAGATGGATATAAAGTTAACGTTTTACATACAGAAAACGGATGGTCAAAAGTGAAATTAAACAGCGGTAAAGAAGCTTTCATTAGCGCTGACTATACTAAAGACACTTACTACGTAACAGCAAACGTATTAAACGTACGTGCTGGTGCAAACACAGACTCAGAAATTCTTGGTAAATTGAAACAAGATGATGTAATTGAAACAACACACCAAGTACAAAACGACTGGATCCAATTTGAATATAACGGCAAAACAGCTTATGTTCATGTTCCTTACTTAACAGGTAAAGCACCAGTTAAAGTTCAACCAGTAGTTAAAGCTGAAAAAACAACTAAAGTTCAAGATACAGCTAAAGCTAAGGCGGAGGAAGCAACTAAAGCTCGTGAAGTAGCTGAAACGCAAGCTAAAGCTAAGGCGGAGGAAGCAACTAAAGCTCGTGAAGCAGCTGAAGCTCAAGC
>NZ_QKQR01000010.1:0-80015 GCF_008042305.1 Bacillus sp. AY18-3
CCGTTGCCACCCGAGCCATTGCCACCCGAACCGTTGCCACCCGAGTCATTGCCGCCAGAACCACTATCGTCCTGAGAACCATTGTTTCCTGGTGGTTTATTATTATCTTTTGAGTTGCCTTCTGCTAAATGATCGTTATTTTGTACAATCGCATTTGTTACTGGAGAGAAGTTGTCTGTTGCTGCATTACCGATATTTAAACCACTAAAAAAAGATAAAGAAAGAGTTGATGCTAAAATGAAGATTTTTGTCATTGATTTCCTCCTGAAAATTAATATTCCATCTAAAATACATCCCTTTGTAATATTTCATAGGAAAAAGAGTTTTATGCAAAAAAAACTATATATAGAAAAAGGTGGTGTATTTCTGAAGAGAGAAAAGAGTTAGTGTAAATTCTTTATAATAGTAGAGTGGTGGGAATTTTACACTCATTACAGTAGAGGAAGTGACAGCAGATGAAAGAATATATTGCATTTGATATTGGTGGTACGCAAATTAAATATGGGATTGTTTCAGAAACAGGGACGGTATTAAAGCATAAAACAGTTTCAACAGAAATTCATTTGGGCGGGGAACAAATCATTCAAAAACTTATTCTTCTATCCAAAAAATTAATGAATGAGCATACGATTTCGGGAATTGGTATTAGTACTGCGGGAATTGTTAATATTCATAAAGGGGTTGTAACGGGAGGGGTGGAGCATATTCCGAACTACGCGACTATTCCTATTATTGATAGATTGCAAAGGGTATTACAAGTTCCTGTGTCCATTGAAAATGATGTGAATTGTGCAGCTTTGGGAGAGAAATGGAAAGGTATTGGAAACCGAAAAAGAAACTTTATTATGCTTACTCTTGGAACTGGTATTGGAGGAGCAATTTTTATAGATGGAGATTTATATAGAGGGCATTCGTTTAGTGCTGGCGAATGGGGAAATATGTTGATAGAAGGAAGGCCGTTTGAAGAGGTCGCTTCCATTTCAGGGTTAATTTGTCTTGTGCGAAAATATAAAGGTGAAAGTGATTGGAATGGAAAAACGATTTTCGAACTGTATGATAAAGGAGATAGAGAAGTTACGCAAGCAGTTGAGGTTTTCTTTAAACATTTAGCGATTGGAATTAGTAACCTTGCTTATATTTTTAATCCAGAAATGATTGTTATAGGTGGAGGAATTACTGATAGGGGAAAGCAGTTCTTAAAAGAAGTAAAAGGAGAGGTAGAAAAATATTTAAATAAAGAGATTTATAATAATTGTGAGATTGAACTTGCACAAAACGGAAATTGCGCAGGAATGGTTGGTGCTATTTACCACTTCTTACATTAGCATAAATAAGTTATATGAATGTTTTCATATAACTGAGAATTTATCCTTTTTATCACTAGGTAAATAATGCTACAATATAAGGGGAGAATACAATATTTTCCGATTTGGAAAATGCTTTGTAGAAAGGAAGAAACTGCATGCCTATTATTTTAGAAAAAGGTCAAAAGATCGATTTAACGAAAGGACAACCAAAAGTAGCAAAACTACAGGTTGGCTTAGGCTGGGATCCAATTGGACAATCAGGTGGGTTTCTGTCTTCATTATTTGGAAGTAAACCAAATGTAGATTGTGATGCATCTGTTGTTATGTTAGAAGGGGATCGCTTTTTAAACAAAAACGATTTAGTTTACTTCGGAAACAAACTTTCTACTTGTGGTAGTATTATTCATTCAGGAGATAATTTAACAGGTGAAGGCGCTGGTGACGACGAAACAATTTTCGTAGAATTACATAAAGTTCCAAGCCGTATTAATCGTTTAGTATTCGTTGTAAATATTTATGACTGTGTAAATCGTCGTCAAGATTTCGGGATGATTCGTAATGCATATATTCGTATTCAAAACCCGCAAACTGGTGAAGAATTAGCACGCTATAATTTATCGGATAATTATGCTGGCAAAACGACTCTAATTGCAGGTGAAATGTATCGCCACGGAAGTGAATGGAAGTTTTCAGCTGTTGGAGAAGGCACACAAGATAAAAACTTAAGTGAGATTGTATCACGTTATTAATAAAATAAACCGAGGAGGAATTGAATATGGCATCAATTTCATTGAAAAAAGGACAAAAGGTAGACTTAACAAAAACAAATCCAGGTCTTTCAAAAGTTCTTGTAGGACTTGGTTGGGATACGAATCGTTATGACGGACAAAACGATTTCGATTTAGATGTTAGTATTTTCTTAGTAGGTGCTAACGGTAAAGTTTCAGGTGCAGAGGATTTCGTCTTCTATAATAATCCAAAAGGTGCGAATGGTGCTGTCGAGCATTTAGGAGATAACCGAACTGGTGAAGGTGAAGGCGATGACGAATCGATTAAAGTAGATTTAAAAAATGTACCTGCACATATCGAACGTATTTGTTTCTCAATCACAATTTACGATGGAGAAGGTCGTAGCCAAAACTTCGGACAAGTTTCTAACTCTTTCGTACGTATTTTAGATGAAGAAAAGAATGCAGAGTTAATTCGTTACGATTTAGGAGAAGATTTCTCTATTGAAACAGCTGTTGTAGTAGGGGAATTATACCGTCATGCAGGTGACTGGAAGTTCAATGCAATCGGAAGTGGGTTCCAGGGCGGATTAGCATCTCTATGTAATAATTTCGGTTTAGATGTAGAGTAATAGATTTTATATATCCATCGGTGAAACAGGTGTTTACTGATGGATATATTTTTAAAGATATAAAATATAGAGGTGAATATAAATGGTTATTCAATTGCAAAAAGGACAGAAGATTGATTTAGGTAAGACAAGCCCTGGCTTAACAAAAGCAGTAATTGGTCTTGGATGGGATATTAAATCTTATGACGGTGGATCAGATTTCGATTTAGATGCATCAGCATTCCTATTAGATGCGAACGGAAAATGTACGAAGGAAACCGATTTTATTTTCTATAATAATTTACAGTCTCCTTGTGGATCTGTTCTGCATACAGGGGATAACCGGACAGGTGAAGGTGAAGGCGATGATGAACAACTTGTTGTGGACTTAAAGAAAGTTCCGGCAGATGTGCACAAAATTGCTATTACAGTTACAATTTATGATGGAGAAGGCCGTAATCAAAACTTTGGACAAGTTGGAAACGCATTCGTTCGTTTAGCGAATGAAGAAACTAGTGAAGAAGTTCTTCGTTTTGATTTAGGGGAAGATTTCTCCATTGAAACAGCAGTTGTCTTTTGTGAATTATACCGTCATAATGGACAGTGGAAGTTTAATGCAGTAGGAAGCGGTTTCCAAGGTGGCTTAGGTGCGCTTGTAAGAGCGTATGGCTTGGATGCATAAGAAGGGAAACGATATTCGTTTCCTTTTTTTGACCTTTCTATAAATCTAGCAAAGAATAGGGGATAAAGGTAAGATGAGTATTTTGCAAGGGATCCTTGATACGTATGCTCAGTTTTTCGACTTGGACATGTGGATTAAAGTGTTGCAAGATCCAGTATCTTGGGGATTAATAGGTACACTTGTTGTACTTGAAGGTTTGTTATCTGCTGATAATGCACTTGTATTAGCAGTAATGGTAAAACACCTTCCGGAAGAAAAACGTAAAAAGGCATTATTCTATGGACTTATTGGAGCTTATGTATTCCGATTTATTGCGATTGGAATTGGAATGTTCTTAATTAAATTAGCTTGGGTAAAAGTGTTAGGTGCACTTTACTTAGCTTGGCTTTCAATTAAATACTTCATTGATAAAAGAAAAGGTAATGCAGAAGAAGAGGAAGCTCATGGTATGAACCAAAACAGTATTCTCTTCAGAATGTTTGGTGTCTTCTGGGGAACAGTTGCGATGGTTGAATTAATGGATATCGCGTTCTCTGTAGATAGCGTACTTGCTGCATTTGGTGTATCAAATGAAGTTTGGATTCTATTATTAGGTGGAATGCTCGGTATTTTAATGATGCGTGGTATCGCTGGTGTATTCTTAAAATTGTTAGAGCGTATTCCAGAACTTGAAACGACAGCATATATTTTAATCTTAATTATTGCAGCAAAAATGTTACTGTCTGTTATTCATATTGAAATAAGTCATATGCTATTCTTTATCATTTTAGTTGTAGCATTTGGAGCAACGTTTATACTTCACTACATGAAGAATTCTGGACAAGCTAAAGAAGAAGTTGCAGCTACTAAAAATAATCATAAATAATTGAAATGGGTTTGCTCGTTATGCGAGCGCCCATTTTTTATAACTAAAAATAGTTTATAATAGAAGAGAGACTTTATAAAAAAAGTAAATGTTTTTGGAGGTGAACTGCTGTGTTTTCACGTTTTACACTTCAACCATGTGCATTAAAAGACGAATCAGATTTAAAGCAATTTGAAGCGCTTTTAGAAAAACGCCCACAATATGAACTGACAGAGAATGAGATGAAGTTTAGTTATATAGCAACTCGTATTCTTGGTGTTCCTAATGATGTAGATGAATATTTCAATGAGCTATTTGATTATAGCGAAGTGAGAGGGATCGTGGT
Source organism: Bacillus sp. AY18-3 (assembly GCF_008042305.1). NCBI lineage: Bacteria > Bacillati > Bacillota > Bacilli > Caryophanales > Bacillaceae > Bacillus > Bacillus sp. AY18-3. The sequence continues at coordinate 4,519 of NZ_QKQR01000010.1, forward strand.
TTTGCATGAACAAAATTTAAATAAGGTGATTGATCCCGAAAAACTGCGCCATATTCAAGAGGTTTTTACATTACATCAAGAAGCACCGAATGGCCTTACAGTAAATAGGCTTGTCGCCCATCTGTCTGGAAAACAACTATTACCACAAGTAGACAATCCTGACTTACAGCATTATATACATACGACGTTTATTTCTGTATTGAAATTGTATGAAAAACAACATAACCAATCATTAAAAACAGAAGGGTTCCGTCGTTTCTTAATCGATATGATTAAGTTAAGTGACAATTACGTAGCGAAGTGGTTCTCTACGATTAATTATAAGAAACAAATGCCGCGCATTATTTGGTACGGTGATGCACAGGAAAGCCGTATATATTTCTTATACTTTCTTATTATGCTCGGTTGCGATGTACTTTATTATCACCCAGAAGGAAAAGATGGATTTGAGAATGTTGATGAGGAAGGAAGAAGTTTTGTTGTGTCTCATCCAGGTCGCATTTCTCTTGAGCCATTTCCAGATCGCCGCCGTGAGCGAGTTGCGACAGTAGCGTATCAGGCTTCAAAAGAAATTGAACAAGTACTTCACCACGATAACTCACTGCTGTACAAGCCATGGCAATTTCGTTCCTATACGCCTGTAGCTCGTACGCTCAAAACAACGTATGATGAACTCTTTTTAATTACGAAAGAAAAGGCATTTGTGCGTCCAACATTCTTTGTTGAAAATAAACACATTTATATCCCTTCTTTATTTGCGAAAATATCAGGTGTCTCAAAAAATGATAAAGAATATTTTCAGCGATTAAAGGCTATTACATCATTTGATAACAGTTTATTAATTAATACATTTCCGTTTACGAAAGAACAAAAAGCGAATTTCCAATATCATTACCGAGATGCGTTAGACCGCGGGGGGAAATTACACCCTGATTTAATTATGAACAGTCATTGGTGGCCACATAAACGTTTGCCAGAAGGATTGCAACATGGTATTGCAGAGGCGATCATCCATACGTGCGAAAGTGAAATGTGTAAACCCATTGCGAAAGAGACGAAACAAGATGTAGCACTGTATGTTTTCGCACAGCTTTCTCAAATACCGCCGAACATTTTAGAGCAACTTGAGAAATTTGATTACTCGCAAGAAGTACCGAAAATTGTTATATTTAATAATGAGAAGAGCGGAGAATTAAGCCGTTCAGATGCTGTTTTATTACTATTTTTAAATCAAATTGGAGTAGATGTATTCCATTTCAATCCAACGGGAAGAAACGATATCGAACCGTATATTGAAGCAGGAGCATTTGATTCCCATTGGCTTGAAGAAGTTAATTTCGATCTTGAGTTTCATGGTTCATCAGCCTATAAAAATTTATCACAAACAATAAAAGGACTATTTCGTCCATTTTTATAAGGAAAGGGAGAATACCATATGAATAACCCAGTCATACTAGATTCGAAAACAGAATTAAATGAGCAAACGGCACAAGATGTTCGTTTACAACTTAGACAAGATGCAGAAGTACAACGTATTTATAATGCAGTAGATATTAAAGATCAGTTAGAATTAATCGAGCTTGGAAAAGAACCATCTATGGAAATTTCACGTTTCGCTGATCAAATTTTACATACAATGTCTTTATCAAAAATAGAAGACTCTGGAGAATTATTAAAACAGCTTGGTAAAATTATGGACAGATTCGATAGCAAAGACTTTGCGGAAGAGAAAAGCGGTTTCTTCTCACGTATGTTCAAAAAAGCTGATAAAATGATTGAACAGATCTTTAGTAAGTACCAAACAATGGGTCGCGAAATGGATAAAGTATACGTAGAAATTACAAAGTATCAAGATGAAATGAAAAAATCAATCGGTACGTTAGATGGTTTATATGAGCAAAATTTGAAATATTATTTAGACTTAGAAAAGTATGTAGTAGCAGGGGAAATGTTATTAGAGCGTTTAAATACAGAGTTGGTTCCAATGTACGAAGAGCGTGTGCGTAACAATGACCAATTAGCAGGTATTGAATTAGAATCACTGAAAAACTCTGTTGAAATTTTAGAGCAGCGTATTGATGATTTAGAAAAAGCACGTATGGTTGCGCTACTTACAGCACCACAAATTCGTATGGTTCAACGTGGTAATAATAAATTAATTGGTAAAATCAATACAGCATTTATTACAACGATTCCTATCTTTAAAAATGGTATTATTCAAGCGGTAAATGCGAAACGTCAAAAGCTTGTTGCAGATTCTATGGCTGAACTTGATCGCCGCACAAATGAATTACTTAAGAAAAATGCACAAAATATCGCAACGCAAAGTGTGGAAGTAGCGAGATTATCAGGTTCTTCTAGTATTAAGATGGAAACACTTGAGGAAACTTGGAACATTATTTCAAGAGGTATGCAAGAAACGCAACAAATTGAAGAACAAAATAAACGTGAGCGTGAAGAAAGCCGCAAACGTATGGCTACATTAACTGAGAACATAAAAAAAGAATTACAAGGGTAAAGTGAAACTTTAATCAGCGGGGACATCTCCCACAAATAGTGAAATAAATGAAAAGGCAATGAGGAATAATCCTCATTGCCTTTTAGTTTCTCTTTACTAATTTAATGATCTCATTCACAACAAGTGGAATGATACTTAAGAAGAGAACAAATCCCCAATCTCGCATCGTTAATGCATGTACACCGAATATATTTGCAAGAGGTGGGATGGAGATAATACACACTTGCATAAGAACACCGATAAGAAGGGAGAAGACTAAATATTTATTTGTAAAGATCCCAATTGAAAAAATGGATTTCGTTCTTGAACGCAAGTTAAATGAATGAACGAGCTGAGAAAAACTAAGAACGACAAATGCCATTGTTTGAGCGTGTAATAGAGCATCTTCATCAATTTTCTCTGGGAAAAGAGGAAATAAATTTGTATCTCCGGTATAGAATTTTGCCCCGATGATAAAGGCTGTTAGCGTTAAAAGTCCAATGACAACTCCATTGAAAATAAGAAAAGGAACGCTACCACTAAATAAGCTTTCTTTCGCATGTCGTGGTTTTTCCTTCATCACATCTGGATCTTCAGGGTCAACCCCAAGTGATAATGCAGGCAGTGTATCTGTAATCAAATTGACCCACAAAATGTGAATAGGTCGTAGTGGTGTTGCCCAACCGAGTAAAATAGCTAAAAATAAAGCGATAATTTCTCCAAAGTTACAAGAGAGTAGGAAGAGAATTGATTTTTTTATGTTACGATAAATATTTCTACCTTCCTCAACAGCTTTCACTATAGATGAGAAATTATCATCTGTTAACACTACATCCGCTGCCCCTTTTGCAACGTCTGTTCCTGTAATGCCCATCGCTACGCCAACATCAGCCTGCTTTAAAGATGGAGCATCATTGACACCATCACCAGTCATAGAAACGATATTTCCTTTTGCACGTAATGCTTTTACAATCTTTACTTTATGCTCTGGAGAGACCCTAGCGAATACATTTAAGTGATCAATTTTGCTTGCTAGCTCTGTATCTGAAATGTTATCTAATTCAGTTCCAATCATAATTTCAGATATGTCTTCAGCAATACCAAGTTCTTTGGCAATTGCAAAGGCGGTATCTTTATGGTCACCAGTAATCATAACTGTGCGAATACCGGCTTTTTTACATTCTGTAATGGAATCTTTTACTTCAGTTCGCGGTGGATCAATCATACCGACAAGACCAATAAAGATGAGATTTTCTTCAAGATGATCTATAACCACATCGTTTGAATTGTATTGTTTAAATGCGAATGAAAGTACTCTTAAAGCCTCTTGAGACATTGCCCCGGCAGCTTCTAATATTTGATTTTTATCAGCATCTGTTAGAACCTCGATTTTACCGTTTTTAAATATGTGGGTACATCGAGGTAAGAGTTTATCAATAGCACCTTTTGTCATGCTATAGTAGCTTTCATCGTATGTATGAACGGTTGACATCATTTTACGATCTGAATCGAAAGGCAGCTCGTTAACGCGTTCATGTATCTTTTCTAAATGATCTTTTTGCATGTTAAAAGTGTTTCCGGCAACAAGAAGGGCGATTTCTGTAGGGTCCCCTGTTTGTGAATCGGAACCGTAAGACGCATCGTTGCATAGCACCATATTTTCTAACAATAGACGTTGTACATCATTATTTACATTTAAGTTTTCTAAGTGGTCGTATGTGTTATCGCTATAAAAGTGAGTAACGGTCATTTTATTTTGCGTTAACGTACCTGTTTTATCTGAACAAATAATTGTGACAGAACCGAGAGCTTCGACAGCTGGTAGTTTACGAATGATAACATTTTGTTTAATCATTCGTTGCACACCAATTGCAAGAACGATGGAAACGATAGCCGGCAAGCCTTCTGGAATAGCTGCAACGGCTAAACTAATAGCAGTCATAAACATTTCTAAAGTATCTCGTCCTTGTAAAAAACCGATGATAAACATAATGACGCAAATAGATACAGCGACAAAGCCTAAATACTTTCCGACTTGTGCTAAGCTCTTTTGAAGTGGTGTCATATCATCGTCGGCTTCATGTAAAAGGGTAGCAATCTTACCAATTTGTGAGTTCATTCCCGTTTCAACAGCGACACCGACTCCGCGCCCATATGTTACTAGTGTCGACATAAAGGCCATATTTTTTTGATCGCCCAGTGGTACTTGCTCATCGCTTTGCATAGAAGGGTGGTAAATTGCATCTTTATCAACAGGGACGGATTCACCAGTTAGAGCAGATTCTTCAACTTTCAAATTTGCGGTTTCGATAAGCCGTAAATCACATGGGATATAACGTCCTGCATCCAGCATGACAATATCACCTGGAACGACTTGTTCAGATGGAATTTCTTTTAGTTCACCATCTCGCTTGACGATAGCTTTAGGTGTCGCCATCTTTTTCAATGCCTCTAAAGCTTGTTCTGCTTTCGATTCTTGGATGACACCGATAACAGCGTTTAAAACTACAACGAGCGCGATAATACTTGCATCAGCCCATTCACCTACAAAGGCAGAAATAAGGGCAGCAATAATAAGGACATATACGAGGACGTCATTAATTTGGGCGAAAATACGCTGCCATAACGTGCGTTTTTGTTTTGTAGCTAATTCATTAGAACCGTATTGCTTTAAACGTTCATTTACGATTTCATCTGTTAAACCGTGTTGTTCGTTTGTTTCTAAGTCGATTAATGTTTGATCTTTCGTCTTACTGTACCAATTGCTCATAAGTAAGCACCTCCAGTAAAAACAGTTAGCAATGGTAGTGTTGCTATTATTTGTGAGTAGTATGTATGGAGAAAAAATCTAAGGTGAGGTTCTACTTCCATTGTACAGTATTTTACAGTTGGTTGAGGGAAAGAGAAGAGTTGTCATGAATTTGTTGGAAATAAAAAAAAGCCTCATATAAACGAGGCTTTTTTTACTTTTTAATTAATGTACCTAATTCTTCTGTAATAGCTTGCATTTCACTGATGCTGAATGTTTCACGTTTCATAACATGCTCATAAATGTCACGTAAGTCTTCGTACATTTCTTCATTAAAGCTAGCAGCTCTCATCGCTCCAGCATTAACCATACGTAATTTTTCTTTAATAGCTTCGACCATATATTCAACGTTTTCTTCTGACTTTACGGATAAATCCACCGAAGTGTCCCCCTTTAAAATAACATAAGGATATCTTAACATTTTTTATCATTTTCGTTAATGAATCTTTTCAATCCTATTAAATTAGTAGGGATTTCCTTTATAATTAATAATTGGTTGTTTATACTATAAGTATATATAAAGAAATGCACCAAGAAGGGAAGAACAAAAATATGGTTCAAGTATTGTTTGTTTGTCTTGGGAACATTTGCCGTTCACCGATGGCAGAAGCAATTTTTCGAGATCTTGTCGTAAAAGAGGGACTCGAGGAGAAAATTGTCATTGATTCTGCAGGAACTGGAGATTGGCATGTTGGCCATCCGCCACATAAAGGAACACAAAAAATTTTAAAAGAAAATGCAGTCACTTTTGAAGGAATTAAAGCAAGGCAAGTAGAAAAAGAAGACTTAACAAAGTTCGATTATATTATTGCCATGGACAACAAGAATATAGCAGATTTAAAAAGTTTAGGTAAAACTGGAGGCTATATTGGTAGACTGTCCGATTTTGTTCCAGACGGTGGCTGGACAGACGTTCCTGACCCTTACTATACAGGGAATTTCCAAGAAGTATATGACCTTGTAACAGAAGGGTGTGCAAAGCTATTAGCTTTCATTCGAAATGAACAAGGAATATGAGGAAGCTTAGAAAGAAATACTTTCTAACATAAGAAATGAAAGGGTGAAGGAATATGGCAAAGAAAAATAATATTGCTCGAAACATTGCGATTGGTGTAGCTGCAGGTGTGGCTGTATCTATGTTGAAGAAGGAAAACCGTGAAAAAGTAAAAAATACTGCGGAAAAAGCAAAAACAAAGATGATTGAAATCGGTGAAAATGCGAAGATAAAAGAAAAAATGCAAACTGTTACAGATAAAGGACGCGAACTCGCTGACTTCAATGTAGTAAAAGCGAAAGTAGCAGAAATTAAAAAATTGACGCCGTCTGTTGTAGAGACGTTAAAAGAAACGAAAGAAATTTTTAGTAAGAAAAAGGTTGAGCCAGCAGAGAAGCCAGAAACGATTGAAATTCAAGCTGTATCTTCAAAGGTAGATGAGTTGAAAGCAGAAGAAGAGCCAATAGTTGCTGAAGAGGGCGGTATGAAAGAAGCGCGTGAACTATTTATGAAAGACTCAAATGTAGAGGAAAAAAAAACTGAAGCGTACATTGAGTTGAAGCAAGATAAAGAAGAGAAGAAAAGCGTTTAAACATATATGAGAAAAATTTTAGAAAAGGTGAGAAGAAATCGTACTTATTCGTTTGGTAAAGATTTGTATGACCGGACGATGCGCGATGATGTAGCGGGCTTGGCAGCACAGCTCGCTTATTTCTTCTTGCTTGCGATTTTTCCTGGGCTTGTTTTCTTAATTACGCTTCTTGGATTCATTGACCTTCAAACAGAAAGTGTGCTCAACTTATTAGAACCGTACGTACCCGAAGATGCAATGTCTTTAATTGAAGTAAACGTTGATAAAGTTGTAAATGAGCAAAATGGTGGTTTATTATCATTTGGTTTATTATCAATGCTATGGTTTGCTTCAAACGGGGTAAATGCGGTTATGAATGCTTTTAATCGTGCGTATGATGTAACAGAAACACGTTCCTTTATTAAAACGAGAGCTTTATCCATTGTGTTTACATTAGCGATTATTTTTATGATTGTGTTTGCGCTAATTGTTCCAGTGTTTGGACAAGTCATTGGAGCAGCGGTATTTAAAGCAATTGGGTTATCGGATAGTTTTTCTTACGTGTGGAGTATTACGCGATTAGTAGCGAGTTTTTTCGTGCTATTTGCATTGTTTAGTTTTTTATATACATTTGCACCAGATCGAAAGTTAAAAAGAAGAGAAGTCATTTCAGGAGCAACATTTGCTACTGTAGGATGGATTGTGGTATCGTACTCATTTGCTTATTATGTAGATAAGTTTGCGAATTACGCCAATACATATGGTGGTCTCGGTGGTATTATTATTTTAATGTTATGGTTTTATTTGACTGGATGGGTCATTTTACTTGGCGGTGAAATTAATGGTTTACTCCATCATTATAGGACGGGTGACAATAATTCCCGTAATGAAAAGTGAGCTCTTGTTCCATAATAATAGGGAACAGGGGGGATATTTCATGAGTAATAATAAAAAGAATCACAACAATAAAAATAACAATAAACAAAAGAGTAGTTCGCATCCAAAGCATAAAACGAGTGGGAGTGCGAACGGGCATAATAGCTACCATTAAAAGAAACGGGTCCTCTATGAGGGACCCGTTTCTTATTTGTTTCCTTTTAATAATCGTAAGCCATTCAAAATGACAAGAATTGTACTTCCTTCATGCCCAATAACACCGAATGGAAGAGCTAAAAATTGCAAGAAGTTTGAACAAATCAGCATTGCAATTACAGCTAGTGAAAAGATTACGTTTTGCTTTACAATACGATTCATTCGTTTTGATAAGCGGATCGCTTGAGAAAGTCGAGATAATTCGTTTTTCATAAGTACAACGTCTGCAGTTTCTAAAGCTACGTCTGTTCCTTCTCCCATTGCTACACCAATGCTAGCAGTAGCGAGTGCAGGGGCATCATTTATACCATCTCCGACCATTGCTACTGTCCCGTATTTTTCCTTTAGCTTTTTAATCGTTTCAACTTTTGTTTCTGGTAAGCATGATGCGTAATATTCTTTTATATTACTTTCAGAGGCAATAGCTTTTGCCGTTTCTTCATTATCTCCAGTAATCATAATTGCCTCGACACCGATGCTTTGTAATTCGCGAATAGCAGCTATAGTTTCTTGGCGAAGTGTATCTTTTAAAGCGATAAGTCCAAGAATGCCTTCTTCATCACTAATATAAACGACAGTTTTACCTTCTTTTTCAAGTGAGGCAGAAATACCATTATGAAATGTCTTTGTTTCTTCACCGATAAAGTCAGCTTTACCTATTTTATAAGCTTTGTTTTCAAATATTCCTTTGAGTCCAAAACCAGTTACATCTTCAACATTTTCTGGTTTTTTTAATGCAATGTCATACGCATGTTGTGCATATTTAACAATAGATTCAGCTAAAGGGTGTGTAGAGTGACTTTCAATTGATGCTGTAATAGAAAGTACTTCTTTTTCTGTCATACTTTCTCGAACATATACATCTGTTACGGTAGGTTTTCCTTGTGTTAATGTTCCTGTTTTATCAAAGGCGATCGCTTTTACTGAAGCGAGGCGTTCTAAATGTATGCCACCTTTAAAGAGAATTCCATTTCTTGCTCCGTTAGAAATTGCAGATAATGTTGCTGGTGTAATGGCAGCAACGAGTGCACAAGGAGATGCGACTACAAGTAAGATCATAGCGCGATAAAACGTTTCATTCCAGCTCCAGTCAAGTAAGAAATGAGGGACGAACATCATAAGCGCAACAACGAGTAGTACACCTTTTACGTATGTTCCTTCAAACTTTTCGATAAATAGTTGTGATGGTGATTTTTCACTTTGTGCACTTTGGACGAGACGGATAATCTTTTGGAATAATGTTTGATCGCTCGGCTTCGTAATTTTAACTTCGATAGCACCGCGTAAATTTACAGTACCGGCAAATACTTCATCGCCATATTTTTTTTCATTTGGAATAGGTTCTCCAGTAATTGCTGCTTCATCGATATTTGTTTCACCGTTATGAATCGTACCGTCAGCAGGAACGCGCTCACCTGGCTTAATTAAAATAATGTCGTTAATTTGTAATCGTCCAACAGGAACACGTTCTTCGGTTCCATTTGAAATACGTAATGCTTCTTCAGGTTGTAAATCAAGAAGCGCTGAAATTTCTTTTTGACTTTTACTTAATGTATAAGACTCCATCGCACCGCTCAGTGCAAAGATAAAGATTAAAATCGCGCCTTCTGCCCAGTAGCCAATGATTGCAGCACCGATAGCAGCAAAGAGCATGAGCATTTCGACATTTAGCTCTTTCTCTTCAATTGTATCTTCAATACCTTCTTTCGCTTTTGCATATCCACCAACTATATAAGCAAGGATATAGCAAGTAATGCCTACATTCACTGCATCGTTCTTTGTGAATAACCAACCAGCTAAAATGAAAATACCAGATGCGATTGCAAATATAAGTTCATAATGTTTCTTTAATGTATCCCATAAAGAGGGATGAGAAATAGACTTTTGTACTTGTAATGTTTTTACTTCTGAGTTCATTCTACTCGCTCCTTCCAAATTCTTATTGAGAAAAAGAATCAAAATCGAAACCCCTATAAAACGACGAAAGCTGCCATCCATAATGGATAGCAGCATTTCTGTTGAATCTGATTTTAATAGTTATTATGTTGTAATTATTCTATAGTATATCATATCTTTTTATAAGATGGCACAGTTTTGTTTCAAGTATAAACGGAAAACTTGTGTTTTCGCAATACCTTTGGTATATATGAATATTGTTCATAAAAAGATCGGAAAGGAAGACAACAAGTGAAGACAGAGAAATTTTTTACCCATCCGATTGGCGTATTTATTGCTGCAATAGTAGCGACCTTTTTATGGGGGAGCGCATTCCCATTTATTAAATTAAGTTATGCTGAACTTGGAATTCAGCCACAAGAAGTTGGGGAGCAAATATTATTTGCTGGTTATCGTTTCTTTTTATCTGGAGTCATGCTCTTATTATTCTTTAAAGTATTAGGAAAAGATATGAGCTTCAAAAAAGGAACGGGGAAACAGTTAGTACAAATTGGTTTATTTCAAACATTTCTTCAATATATATGTTTTTATATTGGAATGAGTTATAGTTCTGGCATTGAAGGAGCTATCATTTCAGGAACATCATCATTCTTTCAAATTTTACTCGCTCATTTTTTATATAAAGATGACGCTCTCAATATGAGAAAAATAATTGGGGTCTCTATCGGCTTTTGTGGTGTCATTTTAGTAAATGTACCGAGTGATGGTAGTTTGTCATTCCATTTCGGAATCGGTAGCTTATTACTTCTTAGTGCAGCAATGTTGTATTCATATGGAAACATATTGGCGAAAGAAGGTAGCAAAACATTAGATGTTGGCTATATGACAGCATACCAAATGATTTTTGGTTCTATCGGGCTATTATGTATAGGGGCTTTGCAAGTTGGAGCCATGCCATTTACATTTAGTGTACATGCAATACTTATGCTTCTCTACTTATCTTTCTTATCCGCAGCAGGCTTTTGCATTTGGAATATAATTATGAAGTATAACAAGGTTGGAAAAGTATCAATGTACATGTTCTTTATACCCGTATTTGGTGTGTTATTATCGAGCATGATTTTAGGAGAAGCAATTCATTCATTTGTATTATTCGGTTTAGCATGTGTAGCCGCGGGAATTATCGTGGTGAATCGAACGACAGCTAAGCAGAAAAGGGCGAACGAAAAACAAGTAGCATAGATAACAGGAAAACGATTACAATGGAAGAACAGTACTGTTCTTCTTTTTTTATATAGAAAAAGGATAATAGACTAGGTGTAACGAAAAAAGATACAAAAAGCATTTATTGAGGAGAACATGTTATGAATCTATTTTACATGGTGTTAATTGGACAAATCATTCTTTTTTTAATTGGTGCAATGTACGCAATAGGACAGACAAAAAAAACAAGAAATAATATGCCGTTACCTTTAGCGGTGCGTCTTATTCTTAGTTTTTCTTTAACAGCAAGTGCAATTTGGATATGGTTACAAGATCCATCAGTAGAGTATAGTACGTGGGTTGCACTAGGTATGACGTTATCAACTGTAGGAGATTTATTTATGGCAGGTTTGATTCCAATTGGTCATCGATTAATTGGAGGTATGATTACTTTTGCCCTTGCGCATTGTTTTTATGTAAAAGCATTTTTGCAAACAGGCATCTCATGGAATGGTTTTTGGATTGGTTTACTCGTATACGGACTCTTTCTAATTATAGGATGGTTCTTTTTTATACGAAATGATAAACAAGATAAATTGTTTACGATAGGAGCTCTAATTTACGGATTGTGGGTTGGAGGAATGGCTTGCTTTGCATTCGCCCTATACTATGAGAATATAGGAATATGGTGGATACCGGCTTTTGGTGGTTTACTATTTGTGATTTCTGATTTTATTATAGGCGTGACAGATATTGGAGGACGCAAATTAAAGTATGAACCACTTTGGATTTGGTTTACATATGTAGCGGCTCAAATGTGTATTGTATATGTGGGAATATAAAAAGATACTCTCAAAATAGTGGATAGACTATTTTGAGGGTATCTTTTTTACGGTTCGCAAATAGTGAGATAAATATAGATTATGGTATATAAAAATAATAAATTTATGAGGATGTTATTTTTAAGTTTGTAATATTACAATTTTATAATTAAGAATTTTGTGGAAATTTTACAGTTGAATTCCTTATAATAAAAGTAAAAAGATGATGAGATGGTGGAATGATGCAAAAGAAAAAACGTTTGCGTGAATTCTTTGGAACAATTGCAATTGCATGTTTGTTAGTGTTTTTAGCGAAAATTTTTGTGTTTTTTCCTACGACTGTAAAAGGAGCGTCCATGAAGCCGACGTTACAAGATGGGGATAAGCTGATTGTTAATAAGTTAGCAAAGCAGTTTGAAAGTTATGGGAGAGAAGATATTATTGTTGTGAAGACGGATAATTTTTATGTGAAAAGGGTTATTGGTTTGCCTGGCGATGTAATCGAGGTGAGAAATGATCAATTATATGTGAATCATGAAGTGACACAGGAAGCGTATTTGTATAGTAATAAAAAACAAGCTGAAAAAAAACTTATGAATTTAACAGAGGACTTTGGACCGATTACAATTCCTAAAAATAAGATTTTTGTTATGGGAGATAATCGCTTAATAAGCAGAGATAGTAGAAATGGTTTAGGACTTATTGATAGAGAAGATGTATTAGGAGAATTAGCGGCAATTTATTATCCATTTGAACATATGAAAATAATGAATTAAAGTAAAAAACCAAGCAAACTGAAATTTGCTTGGTTTTTTATGTTAAATCGTAGGAGACTCATTAAATTCATAGACGTCTTCATTGTTTTTGTTTGTACTTAAAACGAATTTGTGTTGCAATAGTTGCAGTTTAAAGAATGCTAACGGATCGTGATAAGTTTCTGGGTTGCTTCTTAATGTTGCTAATGTTTGCTCGTCTTCCTGTATTTCAAGTTGAGCTGCTTCTACATTTTGTTTCAATATGCTAAGTGGATCTTTAAAGAACATCATGATATCTCGTTCTAATGCGCCTTCAAATACTTCAAATTGAAGGAAGAATTGTTTTGAGATTGTTTGAGCAATTTCCGTATAGTCTTCCGTTTCAATGTATTGTTTATATTTGTTTGCGAGCATAGACTGATTTTTTTGCATGTTACCAAATAGTTTTCCCGCACTTTTTAAGAAAAATTGTATCGGTGTAAAGCGTAATAAAATATTGATGTTCGTTACTGTAATTCTATTTGTCATGCGTACAACATCTCGATGCCAGTCATCTAGTAATTTGAAATCACAAGGAAGTTTCATGCGTTCTTCTTTATATAATTTATTAAACGTTTCACTCATTTCATCTAAATAAGATTGAGCTTGAATAAATTCATTATGAGCTGTTTCAATCCATTCCTGAATAGAACCAGTAAATTTAGGAAGAAGCACTTGTTGTACATGTTTTTGAACTCGTTCGTTCATCGCAGTATTTAATTCTTCATGAACTAATTTGAAGTCGCTATCTTCTTGAACGAGGTCAGAACAACTCTGTAATAATTCAGGAATTTGAGAATGGATATCTCGTGTGATTTCTTCTTTTGTTAAAAGATAAGATTCTGTAATAGAACGAATTTTATCTTTTTCAAGAGCAGTAAGGTTGTTAATAAATCCATTTAATTTAACTGAGATATGTTTATTCCAGCGTACGGATTTCACTAATGTATTTTCTAACTCCACACGTTCATTTACAAGGTATGCGATTGTCTTTTGAGTAAACCATATTAGTTTTTCTATACGTTCTTGTTCCATGTTACGTTCTGCTAGATTAGAAAGAATAGACTCTGTCACGTCTCCAAGTTGCTGGCTACTCTCTTGTGAAGGAGAGTATGGGAAGAACTGTGCATTTGGGAAATGGACTTTAATTTTACTCATTAGTTTTTCGTTATTGGTCGTATTATTTGTGTGTAATACGAAATGAATTTGTAAATTTGGCACTTGTTCACGTAAATAAAGTAATGTATCAAGTTCTTCACCATGTAATGGTGAAGAAGAATTTAATACGTAAATAAGGCTATCTGCTGCTTGTAAGTATTCAAAATATGAGCTGTTTTTATCCACTTGCCCTTGAACAGGTGGCGTAACAAGAAATGCAAATTTATTTTTTCTTAAAAATCTACTTGGTAACTTAATTTCTATACATTTTTTCTCAAGTTCTGATTCGGAAGGTGTAGCCATTCTTTGATGGAATTCATCAAAGCTAGGTATATTGTGTACATCTAACGCAGTGAATTCTGTTATTTCAGTTTGGCTATCATCTTTAAATAGAATAGGAGTTGTTACAGTCTCAGTTAAGATGTTCTCTCCTAGTATAGAATTGATGAATGATGATTTATCCTGGTCACTAGTTCCCGCTATTAGTAATTGTGTAACATTTAAATCACACAGTTCGTGAACGAGTAACGTAAATTGATGACTTAAATCCACATCGTTTTTTTCAGCCCATACAGCAATTGTTTCGAATAAATGAGAAACTGTTTCCATATTTACATTTGTTTCAGCTGTTGAATTAGAAAGTAGGGCTCCCGCACTTTTTACGAGTAATGACTCTAAAGTTGTAGGTGAAACTTCATTCCATGCTAACACTGCAGCAGAGACAAATAGGGCATCTTTTGCTTTCGTTAAACTAAACCAATTGGTTAATAAATCTGGTACAAGTCCCTGCATTTCATGCATGAAATGCTCACCAGTAATTAACTCAAAGTACGTATCTTGATAGCGTTCAACAATTTCATGCCAATCGTCATTGTTGTCTGTTTCAATATGTAAGAATAAATGATTTATTGTTTGAATCCAAGGTAGATGCAAGTTTTCATTTTGATAGCTGTTCCAAAGCGCAATAACAAGTTCTTTAAATTGGACTTGATCAATTGCATATAATGCTTTTAAAGATTCATAGAAATATTCTGGTTTGATTTGTTTCGTGAATCCTTGATTCACATAATTGATTAAAGTATCGAACCAGTGTAACGATTTTGTTCGAATTCCTTCTTGAACGGCAAGTTCAATAGCATTATTCCAATCTTCTTGTTTTTCATAGAATGAGCGAGCAATTGCAGTAATATTAGGATAGTCAGGTTGAAATGCAACGGCCTCACTAATCGTCTTAAATGCTAGACCTAAACGATCTTGTTCGATGTACAGAGAAAGAAGTTGTAAGGAAACTTCCATTGTAAGAGTTGTATCTTCCGTTTGAATAGATTGATAAATCTCTTCTGCTTTTGGCAAGAATCCTAGTTCAAAATAAGAATCTGCAATATTTTTGGTTGCCCAAAGTGCAAGTTCGTTATTTACTTTCTCCCATTTAAATATCGCTGCTTCAAAGTCTTTATTTTGGTAATAAAATTCACCTTGAGCAAAGCGGATATTAGAAATGTTGGAGAATTCATTTGTAGATTCATTTATATATGCTTCACCGAGTACTTCTGATACTGGAGTAGAAGTTTCTTCTGTTAAAAATGTTTTATAGTAAACCTTTTGGATAAATTGATTTTCAATGGTCATGTTCGTTCCCCCTGTATAATTTAGAAAAATGATGTTGTATGTAAAGGGTGTATGTTCTTTTAATAGGTAGAAGTTGCATTATATCGACCAAACTATGTTTTTGCTAGATATATCATTTTTCCTGAGAGTTAAACCGTTGCGAAAAGTAACTTTCCTTTATTGTAACAAAAAAACAAGCATATGAATTTTTATTTTTTAATCCCACTATTTACAGATAATAAGACTAGCACTTTAAAAAGCGGTGAATACAAGGGAAGTAGGAGGGAGTCGGGCGCACAATTGGTGTGTGCTAAAAATTAGTGAGGATGAACAAATCACCACTGATTAATGGTTCACTTTCTTCCTGCTAAAGGAATGGATAGAAGTAGAGTTCATTATAAAAACAATGTATAGTGAATATGTATACCATGTTTGTCTGAAAGATAGAAAGGGCACAATGTGGAATAACGATCGTGCATAGGATGTGTTTTCCGAATGGAACAACATATTGGCGAGTTAATCGCGCATTATGGGTATTTTGGAATTATTATAGCGTTGGCCGGTGGAATTGTTGGATTACCGATACCAGACGAGTTTTTATTGACCTTCGTTGGTTATAATGTTTCTAAAGGAGTTATGTCAGGAACTGCTGCTTTTTTAAGCGGGATGGCTGGTGCGATGTTAGGTATTACACTAAGCTACATATTAGGTTTAAAACTTGGACTCCCTGTTTTAAAAAAATATGGACCGAAGATTAGAATTAAAGAACATCACATTGAAAAAACGCATATTTTATTTGAAAAATATGGACCATTTCTTTTAATGATTGGTTACTTTATCCCGGGAGTACGTCATTTAACAGCATATTTTGCTGGGATGTCGAATTTAACACTTTGGCGTTTTTGTTTGTACGCTTACGGTGGTGCGCTTATTTGGATAAGTGTTTTTATTGGACTTGGCTGGAAGTTAGGAGAGAAGTGGCGTTTCGTTGAGTATAGCCTACATCATTACGGAGTATGGATTTTATTCATTTCAGTAGTTGTTACATGTATTGTATGGTTTTATATAAAGAAAAAGAAAAACCGCTATTAGCGGTTTTTTTAGCTGAAAGCAATAAATAATACACCAGCTGTAATAAAGACTACACCAACGCCAGTCATAAAGTTTAACTTTTCACCGAGTATAATCATCGCGAGGATGATAGAAAATACGACGCTTAATTTATCGATAGGAGCCACTTGTGAGACTTTCCCTGTTTTGAGGGCAAGAAAATAAAATAGCCATGACGAAGCACCTGCAACCCCACTTAATGTGATAAAGAGCAGTGCTTTTTTATTTAGCAGTACGTCGCCGATATTTTGAAATTTACCTTGGATAATAATAACGCCCACCATAAATAATGCCATAATAATAGAACGAACCGTTGTTGCAACATTGGCATCGATTCCATCTAAACCAATCTTTCCGAAAATAGATACAAGGGCAGCAGCGATTGCTGATAATAGTGCGAATAAGAGCCATGAACTCATAGTAAAATTCCTCCAATCTTACATTATTATACATGAAAACCATTCTCACGTATAAAGCGAAACTTTAATCAGTGGGATTTTACCGCTCCGCAAATAACGAAATAATCCCCACCTTATATTTCTAATAAGGTGGGGATTATTATACTACTCTGCAATTTCTTCATACAAAAAGTACGTTACATTATAAATATGTTCTACTTCATCGTCTGTCATAAACAATAATTCATCACGCTCAATCCCTTTTTTCTTTTCAATAAACTCAATCATGTTTTTGCGTTCTTCTCTTTTCATCAATTTGATTTCTCCTCTCAATCTGTTTTAATACAGTTTATTTAAGTTACTGCTATTATATAACAGAATCTTTAGAAAGTTCCACCTATTTTATTGTTTTTTTCAGAAGAACTTTTCGACAAAACAAGCCCACCTAAAGGGGGCTTGTTTTATTTTATAGTCGTAAAAACTCGGGCTCCGTCGTACCAGCACCATCGATGTAATAAATTGTGTCGGGATTGATTTTTATTAATACGTAATTAGGGTCTTCAGGACCAAGTAACCAGCGTTTTAAGCTATTATTCCAAAACTTGTTTTTTAATGTGGAGTCTTCCTCGATGGAGGCTAAGCCTTCAACTTCAATATAATCTTCATCTAATTTTTTTCCTTCACGTCCAAGTAGTACATGTACATTTGGATTGTTTTCGATATCTGTTATCTTTTTTGATTTCCGATCTGTTGCAACATATAACACAAAATCTTCGTGGAAAAACATCATAAAGGTACTATGAGGTTTATTTTCACGTACAGTAGATAATACACCAGTTCGTTGACCGCAAATAATAGTTTCAATTTTTTCTTTTAAATGCATGCTTTTAACCCCTGTTCATAATTTATTGTTTTCTCCGTTTAAACAAGATAATTTAAATATCTTTTATACTGTTTTCTTCAATCCGATTTTTTAAACGTAATTGTGATGAAATCGGACAAGTTAGGAGAAGAATAATAATAATATCGAGGAGAAATACATACGATGGAAGGATGAAAAGCATGTTTAATAAAATATTTCTTATAGTAGCGCTGATCGGGGTACCACTTTCTGTACTTGGAAAAATGCTTCATTGGCCTCAAACAATTATGTTCGCTGTGTATTGCATTACTATTATCGCCTTAGCGGGTTTTATGGGGAGAGCGACAGAAAGTTTGGCAATTGTCTCTGGACCTAGAATAGGCGGATTATTAAATGCTACTTTTGGTAATGCTGTTGAACTAATTATTTCGATTTTTGCACTTCAGGCGGGATTAATTGAGGTTGTATTAGCCTCTTTAACGGGTTCTGTACTTGGGAATTTATTATTAGTAGGAGGGCTATCCTTCTTTATAGGAGGGCTTAAATACAAAAGACAAAGTTTTAATGTATATGATGCAAGGCATAATTCAGCTTTATTAATCTTTGCGGTAGTAGTAGCTTTTGTTATTCCAGAGATTTTTTCAATGAAGATGGATGCTGGAAAGACGTATCAATTAAGTATCGGTGTTTCTATCATTATGATTATTATGTACCTTGCTGCACTGCTATTTAAGCTCGTTACGCATCGTGGTGTATATCAGCATAAAACGGATGAAGTAGCTCATGAGGAAGAACCAGAGTGGTCGAAAGGTAAAGCGCTACTCATTTTAGCAATAGCGACAATTGCGGTAGCTTATGTGTCAGAGGCGCTTGTGCATACATTTGAGACCGTTGCAAAGTCATTTGGTTGGTCAGAGTTATTTATAGGGGTTATTATCGTTGCAATTGTTGGGAATGCAGCGGAACATGCATCTGCAATTATTATGGCGTATAAAAATAAAGTAAATATTGCAGTTGAAATTGCAGTCGGTTCTACGTTGCAAATTGCCATGTTTGTTGCTCCTGTATTAGTACTGCTTTCTATGTTCTTTGCACAAAGGATGCCTTTAGTATTTACAATACCAGAACTTGTTTCTATGATTACAGCTGTTTTCTTAACGATTGCGATTTCAAATGATGGAGATACAAATTGGTTTGAAGGCGGTACTTTATTAGCGGCGTATGTCATTATGGGAATTGGTTTTTATTTATTATGAAAAATAGGCATAACAATTGTATTGAGAGAAAACAATAAACAAAGTAGTATATATACCTTTACATAGGAAGGAGCCAGACAGGTGAAACGAGTATACAGCATATGTCTTTCAACTATGGTCTCGTTTATTCTATTATTTCCTAACATGAGTTTTGCAAAGACAACGGTAGAAACAAAAATGCCTTCATCTGTTTTAAATATTTCTAAAGACAATACGTTTCCAAATGATGCGCAAGATTTGCCGCGCTTACAACCGAGTAAGTTTGCTCAAGAACTATTGAAAACAGCAAATATTAAAATTGAAAATCCGGACTTAATTCGAATGTTTAATGAAACGACAATTTCGAATGCGCCGCTTGCGGTAGGGTACCGAGCGAAGATTTATCTAGGTCAATGGGCTTTAAATTATGAATCGGTTGATACGTCGATTAATTGGGAATATAAACAAGTAAATCGCAATGTGTACGATAATCGCGGAGGAGATCGCTTATATCCGCTACGCTATAAGCAAGAAACGCAAAAGACGGTTGAAGGTGATTTAACAGCAGATATGAAAAATACTGCGGATGTGAAAAAAATGATGCTTCTCAAAGCACTTGAAAAAGTACAATTGCCACTTTCATTTAAAACGACCATTGGTTATGGTACTGGACATGAGCGTGTGTATAATATTAGTCCGAGTCAACTTGGATATTTATACGCTTATACACCAGCAGTAAATGAAAAAGGAAAAGTAACATTTGGAGAAGTGTACCTTGTGTTAAAAGGAAATCAAAAGAGGCTTGTAGTAAAAAATATTACCTCACAAGGAATCGGAGCTGCTATTCCAATTCACGATCATTTGTATTTTAAATTCATTTCTTCTTCTCACTCGCAATAATATGAAAAAACGTCAGCTTATAAGCTGACGTTTTTATTTATCCCGCTATTTGTGGGCAATTGGTTCAACTAATAATCAGTGGGGAATGAACAAAACCCCCACTGATTAAAGTTGAACTTTAAAATGTTATGTTTGCTGTTTTTGATAAGAAGTTTTCTGTCGGATAGTAGCTATTTTTTACAAGAACATTTGGTCCAAGGCATTTTACTGCAGGACAATGACAGCTTAATGATTGTGCTGTTTTTGAAGCACTCCATTTGTCATACGCTTCTTGTAGTGTGTTTGTTTGTACGTTACCTAGAAGAGGAACGTCACCGAAATCAGTTACAATAATATTTCCATCGAAAATGTTGACGTTTAAACGAGAACGACCATCTGGATCGTTACGAACTGTTACATTTTTGCTTTCTTGTAATTTCTTAAATGTGGCGATGTCTCGCTCGTCATCGCTACAAGCGTAGAAAGGTAAAGTTCCAAATAACATCCATACATTTTCATCGCGAATTTCTAGTAAATGCTCAATTGCATCTCGAATTTCAGCTTTTGTTAAGATCTCTAGATTACTCGCGAAGTCACTTGGATACATTGGATGAACTTCATGACGTTTACAGCCCATCTCTTCGACAATTTGACGATGAATATGTTCAATATGCGGTAGAGTCCTTTTGTTTAACATCGTTTCGGCTGATACGAGTACACCTGCATCTGATAGAGCTTTACTATTTGTAATCATTCGTTCAAATAATTTTGCACGTTGTTCATAAGTAGGTTTACGTTCCATCATTGCAAATCCACCTTCAACGAAGTCATCAATTGTTCCCCAGTTATGAGATATATGCAATACGTCTAAATAAGGAATAATTTGTTCGTAACGTGCTAAATCTATAGTTAAGTTTGAGTTGATTTGAGTGCGAACGCCTCGTTCATGAGCGTATTTTAAGAGTGGTGTTACATAGTTGTCGACGGATTTCTTTGAAAGCATTGGTTCTCCGCCAGTAATACTTAAAGAACGTAAATGAGGAATCTCATCTAATCGTTTTAATAAAAGTTCCATAGGAAGCGGATTTGGATCTTTCGGCTGTAATGTGTAACCAACAGCACAATGCTCGCAACGCATATTGCATAACGTTGTCGTTGTAAACTCAACGTTTGTTAATAGTAGTTTGCCGTACTCTTCAAGGTCCATATACGCTTCCCATGGATCGTAAGAAGGAGTAATCGGCTTCATTTTTTGTGATATCGTCATATGAAATACTCCTTTGACTATTGAAATAACAATTTGTCCATTCTCTATAATAGAAGAATATGTACTTTTTATAAAGTGAAACTTTTTTGTGAAAAAAGAGAGAGGGCTTACATTTGAATGAATGGCTGTGACAAAATTGATGAAATTTCATGCCCATAGCAATCATTTTTGCGGTATAATAAAAGCATCTCGAATTAAAAGGAGAGTGCCTTCATGGGAAAAGCAATTGAAGATAAAGATTCACAACTAGTATATTTAAAAGAACGTTTAAATATGTTCATTGAAGTAATTGATACAATTGAACCTGAAGAAGTAGAGTTAGAAGATGTAGATCGTCTTCTTGCGATGTTAGATGAATTAGAATTAAAATGTGAGCAATTTAAAAAAGACGAATAATATATTAAAAAGGCTGCCAATGCAAAATTGGCAGCCTTTTTCTGTATGGATAATAGAAGGACGGTAGAAAAAAAGGTATAATCAAGTTGTGAAAAATTTCATTTATGCTTTAATAGCGTGAAACAAATAAAAAGCTGAAGAGCATAACGATGGAATTTTCAGCTCATAACGTTTTGGTAGCGTTCACAATTGAGGGGGAAGTAACAATGGAAAAGCTTCAAGAAAGCATGTATCAACTAATTGTTGAAACGTCAACGAACTTACCGAAAGATGTTCGTCGTGCGATTCAACAAGCGAAAGAACGAGAAAATGCAGGGACTCGTTCTGCGATGGCACTTGGCACAATTACGAATAATATTAAAATGGCTGATGATAACATCTCGCCAATTTGCCAAGATACAGGGATGCCAACGTTTAAAATTTATACACCAGTTGGTGTGAATCAATTACATTTGAAGGAAGCGATCTATAATGCGCTTGAGCGGGCGACAAAAGATGGTAAACTTCGTCCCAATTCTGTTGATTCTCTTTTTGGAGACAATAGTGGAAATAATTTAGGACCAGGTACACCGGTTATTAAGTTTGAACAATGGGAAAAAGATTATATTGATGCACGCTTAATCCTAAAGGGTGGTGGCTGTGAGAATAAAAATATTCAGTATAGCTTACCGTGTGAATTAGAAGGACTTGGACGCGCTGGCCGTGATTTAGAAGGGATTCGTAAATGCCTTCTTCATGCTGTATATCAAGCGCAAGGTCAAGGCTGTAGTGCAGGTGTAATTGGTGTTGGTATCGGGGGAGACCGCACATCAGGTTACGAATTAGCAAAAAATCAATTATTCCGTACATTAGATGATGTCAATCCAGTACCAGAGTTACAAAAACTTGAAGAGTACGTATTAGAAAATGCGAATAAGCTGGGCATTGGTACGATGGGATTTGGCGGAGAAACAACTTTACTTGGTTGTAAAATTGGCGTGTATAATCGTCTGCCAGCTAGTTTCTACGTATCTGTTGCGTATAATTGCTGGGCATATCGCCGCCTTGGCGTAACAATCCATCCTGAAACAGGTGAAATTATGGATTGGCTATATCAAGAAGGTGAGGATACACTTCAGCAAGAAGCGCAAGAAAAAACAGAGCAACGTGAGATTGTATTACAAGCACCAATTACAGAAGAGCAAATTCGTGAACTTCGCGTTGGTGATGTTGTAACAATTAATGGCATGATGTATACAGGTCGTGACGCAATCCATAAGCATTTAATGGATAACGATTGTCCAGTAGATTTAAAAGGACAAGTTATTTATCACTGTGGTCCAGTTGTCGTGAAAGATGAAAATGAAAACTGGCAAATTAAAGCGGCAGGTCCAACGACAAGTATTCGTGAAGAACCGTACCAAGGCGATATTATGAAGAAATTCGGTATTCGCGCTGTCATTGGAAAAGGTGGTATGGGTGCAAAAACATTAGCGGCTTTAGAAGAGCACGGTGGTGTATATTTAAATGCAATTGGCGGTGCAGCGCAATATTATGCCGAATGTATTAAAGAAGTAAAAGATGTTGATTTCTTACAATTTGGTATTCCAGAGGCAATGTGGCATTTACGTATCGAAGGATTTAAAGCAGTTGTAACGATGGATTCTCATGGTAATAGCTTACATGCAGATGTTGATAAAACATCACTTGAAAAATTAGCTAGCTTTAAAGAGCCAGTATTTAAGTAAACAAAAATGCATCTCGAATGATTCGAGATGCATTTTTTTGGTATATATAGAAAAACATGTTCAGCATGAAAGAATGCACGGCAACAGAAACTACAAGTACGATTATATATGGAAAGGAGACTATTTATGAAATATAAATGGTTATATATCGGTCTCATTTTTTCAATTATGATGGCACTTGTTCCAGTTTCAGCATTAGCTTATACAAATACTCCACATAACTGGGGAATCCCGCGTCCTAAAAATGAAACAGTACCAGATGCAGGAAAGTTATACACAGATTTACTACAAAAAAATGGTGGGTTTTATTTAGGGGATGCAAAGAAAAAAGATATTTATTTAACATTCGATAATGGGTACGAGAATGGATACACAGGGAAAATCTTAGATGTATTAAAAGAGAAAAAAGTACCGGCAACTTTCTTTGTAACGGGTCATTATATTAAAACCCAAAAAGATTTGTTATTAAGAATGAAGAATGAAGGACATATTATTGGAAATCATTCGTGGAGTCATCCTGATTTTACAACGGTAAATGATGCGAAACTTCGTGAAGAATTAACGAGTGTAACGGAAGAGATTAAAAAAGTAACTGGGCAAAAAGAAGTAAAATATGTACGTCCGCCGCGCGGCGTATTTAGTGAAAGAACGTTGGCTCTTACGAAAGAAATGGGCTATTATAATGTATTTTGGTCACTTGCATTTTTGGATTGGAAAGTGGACGAGCAAAGAGGATGGCAATATGCACATAATAATGTAATGACGATGATTCATCCAGGATCTGTTTTATTACTTCATGCAATATCAAAAGATAATGCAGAAGCACTTGCGAAAATCATTGATGATTTGCGCGAGAAAGGGTATCATTTTAAAAGTCTAGATGACTTAGTAAAAAGCAATCAACCGTAAGCATGTATGCTTGCGGTTTTCTCATGCTATAATGATGTGTAAAAAGGATGGGGAAACGTATGTGGAGCGAACATGTTACGTTAGAGTATCCGTATCATTTTGAAGAGGTATTAAAACGTTTATCTTTTGATCCTCTTAACGTCATTCAATTAGATGAGAAAGTCATTTATGTCCCGCTTTGTATAGAAGAGGAACAGATTGTTGTTCGCTTGCAAGGGATTGGTACTGTTCAAAATCCACAGTTTTGGATCTCTAGTCAGGCAGGAGATCAAGAGAAAGTCATGAAACGAATGAGGGCCATTTTTCATTGGAATGAAACGTTTCAAGATATACAAAATCATTTTTTAAACACATCATTACGTCCACTATTTGAAACATATGCTTATACTCCAATTATTTTAGAGTTTGATTATTTTGCTTGTCTTCTTCGCTGTATCATTCATCAACAAATAAATTTGAAATTTGCTACTGTGTTAACAGAACAGTTTGTGAAACGATATGGAACAGAGAAGAACGGTGTATTCTTTTTCCCCACTCCAGAAATAGTAGCAAATATTTCAATAGAAGAATTGAGGGAGCAGAAGTTTAGTCAGCGAAAGGCTGAATATATAGTAGGGTTAGGTCGAAGTATTGTCAGCGGTACATTAAATTTAGCGAGTATAGAAACCAGGGCGGATGAAGAGGTTTCCGCACAATTGTTACCAATTAGGGGGATTGGTACATGGACAGTGCAAAATTTTTTAATGTTCGGGCTTGGACGGAAAAATATGTTTCCGAAAGCGGACATTGGGATTCAGCGTGCAGTGCAAGGTGTATTTCAATTAGATGATAAACCTGATGATGCATTTTTAGAAAAAGTGAAACAAGAGTGTGAACCATACTGCAGTTATGCAGCGTTATATTTATGGAAAAGTATAGAGTAGAGGTGTAATAATGATACAAAAGCAACATGAGAGTAAGTTGGAAGTTGGTCAAACGTTTCCTGTGACAATTAAACGTCTTGGGATTAACGGAGAAGGCGTTGGTTATTTTAAGAGACAAGTTGTTTTCATTCCAGGGGCATTACCAGGAGAAGAAGTTGTTGCTGAAACAACGAAAATTCAGCGTGGCTTCGCTGAAGCGAAAGTGAAAAAAGTTCGTAAAGCTTCACCACATCGTGTGAAAGCACCATGTCCGGTATATGAAGAGTGTGGCGGTTGTCAGCTGCAACATTTAGATTATAAAGAACAATTAAATCAAAAGCGTGATATCGTCGTACAAGCATTCGAGAAGTATATGAACAACAGCTTGGAAGAAAAAATTCGTCCAACGCTTGGTATGGAAAAACCATGGCATTATCGTAATAAGAGTCAATTACAAGTGGGACGTAAAGACGAAAAGGTTATTACAGGGCTGTATAAGCAAAATTCACATCAGTTAATTGATATTGCTCACTGTATGATTCAACATAAAGCAACGAATGAAGCGACAAAAGTTGTAAGACGTATATTAGAAAAATTAAATGTTTCTATTTACAATGAGAAAAAACAAAAAGGTTTAGTACGCACAATTGTGACACGTACTGCAGTTCAAACAGGGGAAGTACAAGTTACACTTATTACAACAAAAGAAGAATTACCAAATAAAGATCAATTTATCGCAGAAGTACAAAAACAGATGCCAGCTGTTAAATCAATTATGCAAAACGTAAACTGGCGTAAAACATCTGTTATTTTCGGTGATAAAACATTTAAATTAGCTGGAAAAGAAGTAATTCAAGAAACACTAGGTGATTTATCATTTGAATTATCAGCACGTGCATTCTTCCAGTTAAATCCAGAACAAACAGTTGTTTTATACGATGAAGCGAAAAAAGCAGCTGCTTTAACAGGCGATGAGAAAATTGTAGATGCTTATTGTGGTGTTGGTACAATCGGTCTTTGGCTTGCAAATGATGCAGCGGAAGTACGTGGTATGGATGTAATTCCAGAAGCGATTGAAGATGCAAGAAAAAATGCGAAGCGTCACGGATTTACAAATACGAAATATGAAGCAGGTAAAGCTGAACAATGGTTACCGAAATGGGTAAAAGAAGGATGGCGTCCAGATGTAATTGTTGTCGATCCACCTCGTACAGGTTGCGATGATAAATTACTGGAAACAATTTTAAAAGTGAAACCAAAACAAGTTGTTTACGTATCTTGTAATCCTTCTTCATTAGCACGTGATGTACAAGCATTAATGAAGAGTTATGAAGTGGAATATGTACAACCAGTTGATATGTTCCCACATACAGCCCATGTAGAAAATGTAGTGAAGCTTGTTAGAAAGTAAAGTGTATTCATATTCCCTCACGATATGAGGGAATATTTTCTATGAAGGAGAGTAAAATGAATAATTATAAATTAACGATTCAGTACGATGGTGCACGTTTTAAAGGATGGCAACGTCTCGGTAATAACGATAATACAATTCAAGGAAAAATCGAGAGTGTCATATCTGAAATGATCGGAAAAGAAATTGAAATTATCGGTTGTAGTAGAACAGATGCGGGTGTACATGCTTTGAATCAAGTTGCTAACTTTCAAAGTGATGAGAAGTTAGTGGAACATAAAGTGAAAAAATATTTAAATCAATATTTACCCAACGATATTAGCATTACGAATGTAGAAGAAGTACAAGATCGCTTCCATGCCCGTTATAATTCTAAAGCAAAAACATATCTTTATAAAATTTGGAATGAAGAGCATACAAATCCATTTATGCGTAAATACAGCATGCATGTGAATAAAAAATTAAATGTGAAAAGCATGAAAGAAGCTGCGAAACATTTAGTTGGTTCACATGACTTTACTGCTTTTTCAAATGCGAAATCAAAGAAAAAGTCTATGGTTCGAGAAGTATATACACTTGAAGTGATGGAAGAAGCAGGATTTGTACAAATTAGAGTAAGTGGTAACGGATTCCTTCATAACATGGTACGAAAAATTGTTGGAGCATTAATTGAAGTTGGATTAGGACAATTAGATGCGGACGCAATCCCAAATATTTTAGAGGAAAAACAACGTAATCAAATTAATTGTCTTGCTGAGGCGAGTGGTTTGTATTTGGAGAATGTTGAATTTTAATAAACAATAAAAAAATCGAGCAATGTTGAATTTTAATAAACAATAAAAAAATCGAGCTTTGTAAGCTCGATTTTTTTATTGTTTTGGCATTAAGAAGATTTTTCTTTCTTCATACGTATCTTCAAATTCCAAAAAGCAGCAAGCATAATAGCTGCAAAGGAGCCGCTAATTGTTGCTAATAGTTTTGCATAAGGATAAGCATTCATATCAACTAGTAACATCATACATACAAGGGTAGGGAAGAAGGCTAAGTATTGTAATAACTTTAATTTGTTATCATTACTCATATATATCGTTCCTTTCTAGTATGTTATATGTTTATTGCAGCATATTTTCCCAATTTTCATTTGCGCTTGGAAGCGGATTCATCCTACATTTGATTAAAGTTTCATTTCATATGTGTAAATGCAATTTTTTAATTCGATATTGTAAGTTTTGCCTACTTAATCCTAAAAACTTTGCAGCCTGTGAGATATTACCGTGATACTCTGTCAGAATTTGATTGATGTAGTTCTTCTCCATTGTCTCTATTGTGTGCTTTAACGTTTTAGGTGCATCATCCTCGTTATTAGTTAGGGAAGGTTGCATATTGAATTCTTTTTTTATTTGTTCACGAAAGCGAGCGGGAAGATGAAACGCTGTAATGATATTTTCATCTTCAACTAAATTCATCGAACCTTCAATGATATGTTCCAATTCTCGTACGTTTCCAGGCCAATCATATGCATACAAGAATTCTCTTACATGTACATCTAGATCCGTTACGCCAAGTCCAAATTGAATGTTGTACTTTTCGATAAAGTGCTGCACAAGATCAGGAATATCTTCTTTTCGTTCACGTAAAGGCGGGAGACATAAAGTAACGACGCTTAATCGGTAATATAAGTCTTCCCGTAATCGATTATGTGTAATAGCTTCAAGAGGATCTTCATTAATAGTTGCTATAATACGAACATCAATTTCTTTTTCTTGTGTGCCTCCGATTCTTCGTATTGTTTTTTCTTGTATAGCTCGTAGTAACTTCGCTTGAAGTGCTGGACTTAATGAGTTGATCTCATCTAATAACAAAGTTCCTCCATTTGCTTCTTCAAATAAACCAGCTTTATCGATAGCTCCTGTAAATGCACCTCGGTTCGTACCAAATAATAAGCTTTCCATGAGTGTATCAGGTATAGCGGCACAGTTTTGTGAAATAAATGGTTTTGTTGAACGTTGACTTTCATTATGGATACTTTGTGCAAATAGTTCTTTACCGGTCCCTGTTTCTCCTACGAGAAGTATGGATGAGGATGTACGAATTACTCTCTTTGCTTCTGTAATGACAGATTGAATAGCATTAGAATCACCGATTATGTGATCAAAGGTAAACTTATTATTTTGTTTTCGAGAAAGGTTCGTTTTCATTGTTTGTTTGAAATGGCTAATCTCTGTTGAAATTTCAATAGCGCCTTTAATTTTTCCGTTTTCTATTATAGGGAAAGTATTGTTAATTGTTGTAATTTCTTGCCCTTTATTGTTAAAATACGTTTGTTTTATATTTTTGTTTGTTTTTCCTAATTTTAATGCCTCTATTAGAGTACTATTTTTATTTTCTTCAAATGCGAATACTTCTAAAGGACTTTTATATAGCACATCTGAGCGTTCCATTGATTCAATTTCCATCATTTTGCGGTTATAGATAATCGTTTTACTTTCCTCATTAATAATATGAATCCCGATATCGAGCTCATTGAGTAAAGTTTCATATAGCATATTCATTTCAATGATCTGTTTAAAATTAATTTCTTCTGTACGCATAGATTATCTTCTCCTCATTTCACCCTATGAAGACTGACTTTTTATAATTTTATTAAAATTCTTATAAAATCGCAAAATTTTTTTGCTATTTTCCCTTTAAAACTTCTCAAATGATAGAAAAATTTTGCGGTTATGAAGATTTTTTTTTGAGAAACCTTCATTTTAAATAGGAATTGGAGATTGGTACGCATTTTGCATAAATAATAGTTGAAATCTCTAAAGGAGGGATATGCAACGTTTCAGTACCGATTAATAAGAAGGAGGAGTTTATAAAGTGAAGATGGTTATAGAAGGCGTGTATAGTCCTTGTTACGGGAAAGTAGAGAAGTTATTTGTTACGGAAAGTTCTTACGTATACGAGTGGGAGAAATTAGCGTTAATTGAAACAATAGATAAACAGAAAGTAGAAATTAAAGTAGGAATCAGTGGATATATCGAATCATTAGAAGTAGTAGAAGGACAAGCTATCGCTGATAAAAAGTTATTAATAACAGTGAGGGATGATCTTTTAATAACAGGTAGTGATTGATACTATGTATTTTGCTCTTTTCAATAATTATTCTTATTATGAACATTTTTAAAAACGCTTACATGAAATGGGTTTCCAAAGTGAAAAGGGGGGATTTATATGATGGATCAAAACCAAGGGTTAAAAAGGGAATTGAAAAGCAGGCACATCTTTATGATTGCACTTGGAGGAGTTATTGGTACCGGTCTTTTTTTAGGATCTGGGTATACAATTCATGAAGCTGGGCCTGGAGGAGCGATTGTAGCGTATCTTGTTGGAGGATTTGTTATGTATTTAACGATGCTCTGTCTTGGAGAGTTAGCTGTTGCGATGCCTGACGCAGGATCTTATCAAACGTATGCTACAAAGCACATTTCCCCTGCAGCGGGTTATGTAGTCGGCTGGATGTCATGGCTAAACTGGTCTGCTACGATAGGTATTGAACTGATTGCAGTTAGTATTTTAATGAAACGATGGTTTCCTGATGTACCGTCATGGATTTGGTGTGTAGCGTTTGCGGTGCTTCTCTTTGCTATCAATGCGTTATCTTCAAGAAGTTTTGCAGAAGTTGAATTTTGGTTTGCAAGTATTAAAGTAATTACAATCATTGCATTTATTATTTTAGGCGGGGCAGCAATGTTTGGTTTTCTAGATATGAAAGGAAATGAACCAGCACCGATGTTCTCTAGCTTTACTGATTATGGTGGGTTGTTTCCAAATGGATTATCAGCCATTTTAATTACGATGATTGCAGTTAATTTTTCCTTCCAAGGAACGGAACTAGTTGGTATTGCAGCTGGAGAGAGTGAAAATCCAGAGAAAACGATTCCGAAGGCAATTAATAATACAGTTTGGCGTATACTTGTGTTCTTTGTATTATCTATTTTCATTCTTGCAGGCTTATTCCCTTGGCAGCAAGCGGGAGTGATAGAAAGTCCATTCGTAGTTGTATTTGATAAAATTGGTATTCCTTATGCAGCCGATATTATAAATTTCGTTATTAT
Source organism: Bacillus sp. AY18-3 (assembly GCF_008042305.1). NCBI lineage: Bacteria > Bacillati > Bacillota > Bacilli > Caryophanales > Bacillaceae > Bacillus > Bacillus sp. AY18-3. The sequence continues at coordinate 35,161 of NZ_QKQR01000010.1, forward strand.
TACAGCGGTTCTATCCGTTGCGAATTCAGGATTATATGCAACTTCTCGTATGCTATGGTCTATGTCTAATCAAGGAATGATTAGTCCAATTTTCGGTAAGTTATCTAAAAATGGTGTTCCTATTTATGCATTGATTGTAAGTACAATTGTAGGTTGCCTTTCATTACTATCAGGTATTTATGCGGAAGATACAGTTTATTTATGGCTACTTTCTATTGCCGGGTTCGGGGCGATATTAGTTTGGGCATCTATTGCTCTATCTAACTTGTTGGCTAGAAGGTCATACATTAAGCAGGGCGGGGATGTGAAGGACTTGAAATTTAAAACACCGCTGTATCCATTCGTACCACTGCTTGCGTTAGTATTAAATGTAACAGTAATTGTTGGTATGGCTTTTATTCCAGAACAAAGAATGGCATTATATTGTGGTATTCCATTTATGATTGTTTGTTTACTGTTTTACCGTGCGACAAGAAATAAGGCACGTAAGGTAGAACATATTGAAAAAACAAATACAACAGAGGCAGAAAGTTTGTAAATATATTAGAAACTTATGCTAAAAAAAGAGACTGTAAAATTGTAAACAGTCTCTTTTTTTGTGACAATAAAGCTGGAAACATACTATGTATGCAAAGGGGAACTAGCGATGAATCAAGAAGTTTCACAGCTATTAGAACAGATTGATTTACGAAAAGATGAGTTACTAGAGCTTACAAAGATTTTAATTCGTTTTGAAACACCAGCACCGCCGGCGAGAAACACAAATGAGGCGCAAGAATTTGTTGCAGATTTTCTAAAAAAACGAAATTTTAGTGTTGATAAATGGGATGTATATCCGAATGATCCGAACGTTGTTGGGGTGAGAAAAGGGCTAGAAAGTGACACACATAAAAGTCTTATTATTAATGGACATGTGGATGTAGCAGAAGTATCGGTAGATGAAGCGTGGGAAACCAATCCGTTTGAGCCATTTATAAAAGATGGTTGGTTAGTTGGACGTGGTGCGGCGGATATGAAAGGAGGACTGGCTGGAGCACTATTTGCTATTCAACTGTTACAAGAAGCTGGAATTGAATTACCTGGAGATTTAATCTTTCAATCAGTAATTGGGGAAGAAGTTGGAGAAGCAGGTACACTTCAATGCTGCAAAAGAGGTTATGATGCTGATTTTGCAGTCGTAGTGGATACAAGTGATTTACATATGCAAGGACAGGGCGGCGTAATTACTGGATGGATTACTGTGAAAAGCCCCCAGACGTTTCATGATGCAACACGCAGGCAAATGATTCATGCTGGAGGACGTTTATTCGGAGCGAGTGCGATTGAAAAAATGATGAAAATTGTGCAAAGTTTACAAGAATTAGAGCGTCATTGGGCAGTTATGAAAACATATGAAGGTTATCCATCTGGAACAACAACAATTAACCCAGCTGTTATTGAAGGCGGACGGCATGCAGCATTTATTGCGGATGAGTGCCGGTTATGGATAACGGTGCACTTCTATCCGAATGAAACACATGAACAAATAATAAAAGAAATTGAAGAGTATATTGAGAAAGTAGCGGCTGCCGATCCATGGTTAAGTGAAAATCCACCACAATTTAAGTGGGGCGGAGAATCAATGATTGTGGATCGTGGCGAAATTTTCCCTTCTTTAGAAGTAGATAGTGAACATGAAGCAGTAAAAACTCTTAGCTCAGTACACGAATCAATTCTATCTAAAAATGCAATTTTAGATATGTCTGCAACGGTAACGGATGGTGGTTGGTTTAGTGAATTTCATATTCCAGCTGTTATTTACGGACCAGGTACATTAGAAGAAGCTCATTCAATAAATGAGAAAGTTGAAGTAGAACAGTTAATTAAATTTACAAAAGTAATAACAGCATTTATATATGAATGGTGTCACACGAAAAAATAGATTAGTGTGTTGAAATCGTACAGGTATGTATACTTGTACGATTTTTTAGTGAACTATTTCAGAGTTGAACAGAAACAACTGAAATAGTTCTTTATTTTTCTATGTTTTTCGTTTTAGTTCGATTAATTTTTCTTTCGCTAATTCAACAGCAATTGCATCATCTAAATAGCCAATTGGAAAGAGATAGTCGGGAATAATATCTGTCGATAAAATGAAATACAGTAATGCGCCTCCAAGAACTGCACGCTCTTCTTTTGAGATAGTTTCATTGCAAAATTGTTGATACATATCGGTTAATTGTTCAATAAAAGGACCAGCGCTATCAATTTGTTCTAATTTACTCGCGAAACTTTCATGAATACGTTTTTCACCTTCTGTTGTCTGAGCATAGCGTTCATAGTTTTCAAGTTCTTGTTTTACGCGAGTTGTTGTATAGTCAAAATCGAATAAGTTAGAGGATTGCAGCGTTTGCTGAATTGTATCAAGAGATGTGTACATATCCGTCTTTTCTTTATTAATGTGAGGAGAATCAGGATACATTTCATCAAATAACAATTGGGGTGGAACTTGCAAACATTCTGCAAATTTTTGTAGATGTTTTTGTTTTGGCGGTTGTTTACCATTCATAATTCTTGAGATTGTTGCGGGATCAATATTTGTATGCATTCCTAATTGACGCATGGATAAGGCACGTTCTTTTAAAAGTTTTTTTATTAGTGTACTAAGCCGCTCATTTGGGTTTTCTTTAGGCATAGTGAAGGCACTCCTTTTTTATTGTTGAAAAAATGTTGAGCATTTCTTACATGTATATGAAACAGACAGGCACAGTTGCTCAACATTTTCATAATATGCATTGAAAAGTGAGAAAAAGGAGTGGCTGTTTATGAGTACGGCAGGTCTATTTTCAATTTTTTTAATCGGTATTGCTTCTAATTTAGATAATGCAGGTGTTGGGATTGCATATGGCATTCGTAAAATTCGAATTTCGTGGCTTAACAATTTTATCATCGCATTTTTTGGTTTTTTATTTACTTTATTAGCTGGCTTTTTTGGGAACTGGATAGCGTTATTTATTTCAGAGTTTACTGCAAACCTAATTGGAGCAATCGTTTTAGGTATAATCGGTGTGTTTATTTTGTGCCAGCCTTTCTTGGGGCAAAGAAATACTGTAGGTTCTAAAGATGGTAATGTACTTATGGGCATTTTACGTGATCCAGAAAAAGCAGATTTTGATGGTTCTAAAACAATTAGTTTTTCAGAAGCAATTGTTTTAGGGGTTGCGTTGTCTATTAATAATATTGCAGGTGGATTTGACGCTGGGGTCACAAACTTGAATCTGTGGCTTACAGCAACTATTTCTGGGGTGTTTAGTTTTATTTGTATTAGTGGTTTTGCTTATGTAGGAAAACGATTTTTAGCAGAATACTTAGGGAAATGGGCTACTGTTATTGCGGGCGTGCTATTAATTCTTATTGGGATAGATCAGTTATTGTGAGGAGAATAGAAAACAATGTTCGAGTATTTCCTTGGAAATATGGCAAAGGATTGCATATATCGACGTACTTTTCTCCATACTAATACGGATTTCTTTTAAAGAAAGGGTGATCCGTATGGGACGCGGAAAAGCATTTGATCATAAGAAAAAAGGGCATGACCATCAACCGCCTAAAGGTGCGTTTATTCATAAAGATGTAAATGAACATACTTTAGAAGAGGAAGAGCTACCAGTAAATATTGAGGCGTATAAAAATAGTTTAAAAAAACATTAAAAGCACCTACATAGGTGCTTTTTCAACGTATATCTTCAATTAGTTGTTCCGATTCTTCATGCATACTGTACTCACTTAAAACTTGAATACAGAGCCACTTTAATTCTTCGATAGTATGTTCAAGTTCTTCAGGAAGCACATGATGAATGTCTTCAAGTCCCATTCCGAAATGAATAAGTTCAAGTACTTGATCATCGATGTTCCGATCCATTAGTAGTTCAAGTACTTCTAAATTGAATATGTATCGGTGAGCTTCATCGAGTGAAACCACTTTTAACTTCAAGCTTTCTACAATACTCAATATAAAAAGAAGAATCGTTTTTTCAAGAACAGGCTGTTTTTCCATTTGAAATATTAGTTTCATCTTTCACACCTCCACATATAGCGCTAGGTTGTACTATATTATTCAGGAGGGGGGAGCAAATATGCATGATATAGAGAAACTTTTAGTACTGTTTTGTAAGGGGATGGATAGCGGATAAAGTTGAGGTTTTTATGAAATGAAAAAAATCCTGCTAGTATAGCAGGATAACTCTGAATTAAAAAATGCTCCAACCTTCTTGAGCAGAAAGAAGTTCAAGAATTTTAAAACCAGCGATACTATTTCCGTTTGCATCTAAAGCCGGTCCGAAAATGCCAATTCCCATTTCTCCTTTTACGCAGCCGAAAATGCCACCAGCTACGCCGCTTTTTGCGGGGATACCAACGCGGATCGCAAATTCACCAGACTCGTTATACATACCACATGTAACCATAAATGTTTTACAGATTTTTGTAATATGTTTAGGGATAATTTGTTTTTTCTTATATGGATCATATCCATCCATCGCAAAAATTAAGCCGATACGTGCTAAATCGATACAGTTTACTTCAACTGCACATTGTCGAGTGTATAAATCCATAAGTTCTTCGATGTCACAATCGATAATTCCGTTTTGTTTCATGTAGTAACAAAGTGAACGGTTTAAGTAAGCTGTCTCTAATTCTGAATTGGCAACTTTAGAAGAATAATTAATGGTAGGATTATCTGTTATTTCACGTAAAAAATGAAGGATGCGCTCCATTTTTTTTTCATTATCTTTTCCTGTTAACATGCTTGTAATAGCTAGTGCTCCCGCATTAATCATTGGATTAAGTGGTTTGGATGGACTTGTTGTTTCTAACTTAATAATAGAGTTGAATGGATCACCAGTTGGTTCCATTCCAACTTTAGAAAATACATATTCTTCACCACGATCTAAAAGGGCAAGTGCAAGTGTAATTACTTTTGAAATACTTTGAAGAGTAAATAGTGTTTGTGAGTTGCCAGCATGGATATATTCTGTTTCTTTATGGAAAATGGCAATCCCTAAATCGTCTGGATTTGCATTTCCTAGTTCGGGGATATAAGTAGCGAGCTTTCCTTTTTTCGTATATGGTTTTACTTGTTCTAACAACTGTTGTAAGTTGTTTGTTTCAATGCACTGCATAGTACCAACGCTCCTATTTCGAATTAACTACGTTTACTTTTCCCGATATGCTCGGAAATAAATAATAACATGAAAAGGTGGAATGATAAAACGAAAGTTACATGTTCTATAGTAGGTATTTCGTTTCGAGTATTCTATATTAAAAAAGGAGAATTTTCCTTTTATATAACAGTTTGGAAATAGGAGATTTATCCATAAAAAATTCAAAAATAAAAACTACACATCTATACAACTATATGTTATTATGGTTATGTAAATAGAAAGCGTTTTCTAAGGCGTACTTATAATGATAACGATTTCATAAATTGAATTAGGGGGAATTAAAATGTTGCAGTTTCTACAACGTATTGGTAAAGCGTTAATGCTTCCAATCGCAGTGCTACCAGCAGCAGGATTATTGCTTCGTCTAGGACAACCAGATGTATTTGATATTCCTGTTATGGCACAGGCCGGTGCAGCAGTTTTTGATAATTTAGCACTTATTTTTGCAATTGGTATTGCAATCGGTTTGTCTGTTGATGGTAGTGGTGCAGCAGGTCTTGCAGGTGCAATTGGTTATCTAGTTATGAAAAACAGTATTGATGCACTTAGTAAGGGATATTCTACTGTAGAATTACAAGATAAATTAGGCAAAGTTCAAGATTTAATAGGTAATAGCGCTAATGTAGATCCATCTAAGCTTGCAGATACAATGACACAGGTATCTAAGGCAGCCGAATTATCGACTAAAGTGGATATGAAAGTTTTAGGTGGTATTATTGTCGGTGTTATAGCAGGACTTCTTTATAATAAATTCCATAAGATTAAACTTCCAGAATGGTTAGGGTTCTTTGCTGGAAAACGTTTCGTTCCGATTGTTACATCGGTTGTGATGTTACTATTAGGAATTCTATTCGCACAAATTTGGCCAGCAATTCAAAATGCTATCGATGCATTAGCTCATGGAATTGTTAATTTAGGGGCAGTTGGTTCAGGTCTATTTGGTTTATTAAACCGTCTATTAATTCCAATCGGTTTACACCACGTAATGAACACATACTTCTGGTTCGTACTTGGTGACTTTACAAATGCAGCAGGTAATGTTGTAAATGGTGATATTGCTCGCTTCCTTGCAGGAGATAAAACAGCGGGTATGTTTATGACTGGTTTCTTCCCAGTTATGATGTTCGGTTTACCAGCAGCATGTTTCGCAATGATTGCGGCTGCTAAACCAGAAAAACGTAAAATGGTTACAGGTATGTTAGGTGGTCTAGCATTAACTTCATTCTTAACTGGTATTACAGAACCAATTGAATTCTCATTCATGTTCTTATCACCAGTATTATATGGTATTCATGCTGTATTAACAGGTCTGTCTCTATTTATTACAACAACTCTTGGCATTCACGATGGTTTCACATTTAGTGCCGGTGCAATCGATTACTTCTTAAACTTCGGTATTGCAACAAAACCAGTATTACTGGCGGGAGTCGGTTTAATTTACGCAGTAATTTATTTCGTTGTATTTTACTTCTTAATTAAGAAGTTCGATCTAAAAACTCCTGGTCGCGAAGATGACGACGAGCTAGCTGAAGAGGGGGACGCACCTGTTGCAGGTTCAATTGGTGAAACTTACGTAGCAGCTTTAGGTGGAAAAGAAAACTTAACAGTTATTGATAATTGTGCAACACGTCTACGCTTACAAGTGAAAGATGCTGGTCAAGTAAACGAAGCAGCATTAAAACGTGCTGGTGCAAAAGGTGTTATGAAATTAAGTAACACGAGTGTCCAAGTTATCGTAGGTACAAATGTTGAATCTGTTGCCGATGATATGAAAAAACACGTATAAATAATGAGATAAGAGGATATCCCAAAAGGTTGATAACATCAATTTTTTTAGAGGATATCCTCTTTTTTATGTTAACGATTTAACGGGAATCTTACTTTTGTAAATTTTCTTTTTCTTTTTTATACATATAGGTTGGTAATATGTGCAGTGCGTGATAAAGTAGGGATGATATAGAATAGATTATCCATAATCTGCTAAAATAAATCTTTAGTAGAGGAAGTAAATTATTGGTGAGTAAGGGGAAAAAAGCAATCATGGATCTGGAAAAAAATAATGCGAATGGGAAAGCACGTCGGCCGATTGTATACATAAAAAGAACAATCATTCTCGTCTTACTATTTTCACTTGTATATTTCATGTATACAAAAATTGTTGCGCATAATAAGAAAGAAGAAACTTTAAAAGCAGCGGCAGAAATGAAGAAACAAGAAGAGCTGAAAAAGAAAGAAGAAGAAAAAAAGAAACAAGAAGCACAAAAACAAAGAGAGCAGGAAGAACAAGAAGAACAAGTGAAGCAAGCACAAGCTGTGGAAAAGCCTGCTGAGGGACCACCTCAAGAAATTAATGAAAACGCTCAATTAGATCTATATTTACAAAACGCAGGATTTAGCGGGACAGCTGTTATTGTGAAGAACGGAAAAGTTCTTTTGAATAAAGGATACGGTATGGCGAACAAAGAGAAACAAGTACCGAATAATTCAGAGACAACTTTTTATATTGGTTCTATTTCAAAGGCATTTGTAGCGACTGCTATTATGCAATTAAAGGATCAAAATAAATTAAATGTAGAGGATACGGTTGCAAAGTATATTCCAGATTTCCCTCAAGGTAATGGGATTCAGTTAAAGCATTTACTAACACATACATCAGGAATTCCAGAGTATGAGCAAGGAACAGAGGATATTTCTCATGAAGAACTGATAAAACGAATAGGAAAGCAAAAGCGTGTTGGGAGCCCAGGAGAGAAATGGAAATATTCCGATTCGAACTATTCGATACTCGCCTATATCGCTGAGAAGGTAAGTGGACAACCGTTAGAAGACTATATTAAACAACATATTTTTGCTACTGCGGGTATGAAACATTCTGGTTTCGGTAAAGCGTTAGAGCAAACAAGGTTCCCATCAACAGGTTATAAAATAGTAAATAACAATATGACAACACCTAATATTCCAAGTATGTCACAACTATATGGTTGTGGTGATATATATACAAGTGCACATGATTTATATTTATTTAATGAAGCACTCTTCTCTGGAAAGCTGATTTCAAAAGAGAGTTATAATCAAATGTTTACGGCTGTGAAAAAGGATTACGGATTTGGTTGGTATGTAGACCCGGGAAGTTATTCGAATCACGGTGTAATGCCAGGATGGAATTGTTTAAATGGATTTAGCAAAAACGGAAGTGTGTATGTCGTTTTATTATCTAACATTCAAAATAATATTAAATCGTTTGGTAAAGTGAATAACGACATTTATACGATGTTGCGAAATATTGAAGTGTAAGAGGCTATCCTATTGGATAGTCTTTTTTTATTGAGGAAGTGTAGGGGCAATGGGATAATGAAATAAAGTGAAACTTTAATCAGTGGGGGATTCTTCATCCCTCACTGATTATTAGCCCTCACCAATCGGGCTTTTACGGGCAGTCGATCCCCCACCTAACTTCTTTGCTTTCGCTGAATTTTGAAGTGGGGGTCTTACTGCCCGGCGAATAGCGGGATAAATGGAAAAGGAGGAGGAGTATGAGTATAGATAGGCATCACGCACGTAATGCAAAACGCATTTTTTTTGTATCTATTATTGTATGGGTTATTGTCACAATTGTATTAGTGATGGAATATAAAAAAGGGACGCTATTCACTTCGGAGAAAGAAAATTTGAAATTAATAAGTGTTGTAATACCGGCATTTGGATTATTCATATATAGCTTTATGGAAAAACGAAGATCAAAAATACTTAAAAAGGAAATTTATAATATAGAGAATTCTGAATTATTTGAGCGACAAAAATTTGTTGTTCGTAAAGAGGTAGGGATATTTCAAGTAATAACGTACTTTGGATTAGATGGCAGTGCATTAGGTTTTTTAAAAGAAGAGTATGATTTTGTTATTCAACGTGTATGGCAAGTTGTACTTTCTTTTCTTTTAAAGGGACTACATAAGCAACAATTTTATTTATATAATCATTCGGGAGAAAGATTGTTGCGTGTTCAAAAGGAGATGGGAGTACGAAACTTCTATACTTTTTCTAATATAGATGGAAAGAAAATTGGAGAGTTGAAACAAGTACTAAGTTTAACAAAGTGGGAATGGACCTTTTTAGGGATAGATGGTGAAGAAATTGGTAAAGTGGCTGGCGATTTCTCAGCAACAATGCAGAAAATAGATTGGCGAGATGGAACGCATATTGATGTAAAAGAAGATGGTATTCCTTTAGAAGCTGTTAAGTATTTCTCGGCAAGTGGTGGTTCACTTGTTACAGCTTCTATAAGTGAACAGGCAGAATTACCACGAGCGGTTTATTATAGTGCAGCTGCCATTGTTACAATTAAAAATTAAAATATACATAAAGATAGATGGGATACCATCTATCTTTTTTGTGTGACTAGAAAAGATGGTTTCTTTGAAAAATGTATGCCTTACCTATCACAAAAAAAGCCTGCTCTGTATACATTAAGATGTATGGATGTGTTTTTATACTTTAAAAATAATAGGAGGAGAAGTGTATGTGTTTGTTCGGTAAGTATTGGAAAAAGCTATCGAGATTGTTTAATAGACAATTAGATTATTTTTTAGATAATAAGTTATTGCCTGCTGTGGAGAGACTTTTATTTTCACAAAACTTCGCGAGATTTATTCAAAGAAACTCTAAGCAAGCTACGGAAGAAGTTATTGAATCAAGTAGATTTCAATCTATTATTTGTAACATTTTAAAAGAATGTAATACATCACCTTTTAAAGAAATTGCAGAGCAGTATTTGGGTAAAAACGTAGAGATTACTGTGACAGTTGGACAGTTAACGGGTGTGATTGTAGCAGTTGGTGATGATTTCTTAACACTGCAAGAAGGAATAGGAACAGAAGTTTTATTACCATTTACAAGTATTATATCAATTAAAGAAGCGTAAGAAAGGAGAGTTATATATGTTATTTACTGATGAATTACGTAACCATGTTGGTGAACTAGTGCAAGTTGTGACAGCTGTAGAAATCATTGCAGGCGTTCTTTTATCTGTGACGGATGGGGCAGTAATTGTTCGTACTTCTCCTTCTTATGGACCACCAGAAGATGTAGTTGTACGTATTCCGATTATTGCTTATGTTCGCTTGGAAGGGTAAGCGTGATACAAGTATGAGAGTGTCAGTTGTTATTCCAGTGCATAATGAAGCAAGTACTTTATCAAAAGTTTTAGTAGAAGTAAGGAAGTTGGAACCATATGAAATTATCATAGTAGATAATGGATCGACAGATGGTACGAAAGAAATAGCGTTACAGCATAATTGCCGTGTGATTTATTATAGATATTCTCTTGGTAATGATGTGGGACGGGCAATTGGTGCTAGAGAAGCAAAAGGTGAAATTGTTTTATTTTTAGATGGCGATATCGTCATGAAAAGTGAAGAATTATACAATTTTATTAAAGGAATACAGCAAGGACATGAGATTGTTTTAAATAATTTAACATGGTCCGTTTATTTGAAGATGAGACCGCATTATACGACGGTTGGAAAATATATGTTAAACCGTTATTTGAACAAAAAAGAATTTGTTGTAGGATCTTTAATTGCGATACCACATGCGATAAGTCGTGAAGTGATTGAAGAACTAGGGTGGTGGAATTTAGCGGATCCAGCACTATTTCAAGCGATGGCGATGTCTAGAGGAGTAGATATTTCTGATATGGCTTCAGTTGATGTCATTTACACAAATAAAGTTCGTCCTGTCCATACGGGCACGTCACCTGGCTCTCCTTATCCGAAAGCGACTAGTCGTATTATGGGTGATCATTTGCGAGCTTTACAATACGTAATCGAAACATACGGTAATCGCGGTGGTTTTTCAGAGGGCAATAAAGATAGGGAGTTTGTAGGAAAGTATAAACCAGTTTTATTACAAAAGAAAAAAGCGAAATATAGTGCCATTATCCCAGTATCAGAAGAGAAAACAACTATAAGGTCTGTTATACAAGAAGTGAAAAAAGCAGGTGTAGATGAAATTATAGTTGTTGTGAATGGAGCTGCCGTAAAGACCATTAAACAAGTAAAGCTAGAGAATGTTATTGTTGTTGAGTTGGATGAAGTGCTTGGGCATAATGTAGCACGGGCGATAGGGGCCATGTATGCTACGGCAGATATTTGTTTATTTGTTGATAGTGATTTTGTTATTCCAGCAACAAATTTAATTCTATTTTTGCGTGCTATTGAAGATGGAAGTGATGTGGCATTAAATGATTTACAGTGTTTATTAGATATGTTTCATCCAGCAGATCCAATTAGCATGGGAAAATATTTTGTGAATTTGATAGCGAAGCGACCAGATTTATGGAATAACTCATTAACAGCAGTACCACACGCTATGCATAAAAAAGTAATAGAGAAAATTGGTTATGATTCTCTTGTGATTCCTCCATTAGCTCAGGTGAAAGCTATTTTAGAAGGATTCTCTATTACAGCAGTAGAGTTAGTAGATGTTATAAAAACAAATCGAGTACGTCCAGAGCAACACGAATTTGTAAATGGGCGTATTTCAGCATTTGATCGTATTTTCGGTGATCAAATTGAGGCGATTGCGTATTTATTACAATGTACAGACGAACGCGGTGGCTTTACGGATGGAGATAGAGAGAGAGATATCATTCAACAATTGAGAAGGGAAGAAGAGAATACAAATGAATAGTAGTAAAGTAGCTATTATTGGCTTAGGGTATGTTGGCCTTCCTTTAGCAGTCCATTTTGCAGAGAGAGGGCATACAGTACTTGGGTTAGATAAAGATATTAGAAAAATAGAATCAATTATAAAAGGAGAAAGCTATATTCCAGATGTTTCTTCTAAAGAGTTACAAAGTTTATTGGTGAAAAAAAAATTAATAGTGAACACACCGGATCAAGGCATTGCTGATTTTCAAAATAGTGATTATGTTATTGTTACTGTCCCGACTCCGATTAATGAACAAAGAGAACCAGACTTAAGTGCCCTCATTTCAGCCTCACATTATATACAACAAAACCTTCAAAAAGGACAAACCTTCATTTTTGAAAGCTCCACATATCCAGGTACACTCGAGGAAGTTATCATTCCTATTATTTCTCAAACAGGTAAAAAGGTAGGAGAAGATTTCTATATCGGATATTCCCCTGAGAGAATTGATCCGGCTAATAGTCACTATTCTGTTCAAACGATTCCAAAAGTTATTAGTGGACAAACAGAAAAGTGTAAACAAAAAGTTCAGGAGTTGTATAGCACTACATTTGATGTCGTTGTTCCAGTTAGTTCTCCGAAAGTAGCGGAAATGTGTAAGTTATTTGAAAATATTCAGCGCCTAGTCAATATTTCATTAGTAAATGAGTTAAACACACTATGTGAAAGTTTAGGAATTGATTTTTATGAGGCGATTGAAGCCGCATCTACAAAACCGTTTGGATTTACTCCATATTGGCCAGGACCAGGAATAGGAGGACATTGTATTCCAGTAGATCCTTTATATTTCCAATGGAGAATAAAAAGGAATGGGGAAATTAGTCAATTAATTGAGGCTGCACATGTGATTAATGAAGAAATGCCAGAGAAAATAGTCCGGAAAGTAAAAGGCATGGTGCAATCACCTGCATCAGTTTTAATTGTAGGAATTGCATATAAGAAAGATGTAAATGATTTGAGAGAATCACCGGCTTTACCAATTATTGAATTGTTACTAAAAGAAGGATATGAAATCGAATATCACGATCCATATATTTCTTCTGCAAAGTTTGAAGGCAAGGTGTACCAATCTGTTTCTTTGGATGAACATGTCGTTAAACAAGCGGGTTGTATATTAATTTTAACTGATCACTCTAATATCGATTGGAAGCTTTTTAAAGGTATGAAGCGAGTAATAGATACACGTGGAATTATAAAGAAGGTGAGTGTATGAGTAAGAAATGTTTAATTACAGGTGGAGCAGGATTTATTGGTTCACATTTAGCTGAAGAGCTGGTGAAAAGAGGGTATGGGGTTACGATCGTTGATAACTTCTATAAAGGGAAAAATAAATATCATGATGAGTTAATGAAAGAAATTCGAGTTATTCCAATAAGTGTTTTAGATAAAAATTCTATTTATGAATTAGTAAACCAACATGATGTAGTGTTTCATTTAGCAGCAATTTTAGGCGTGAAAACGACAATGGAAAAGAGTATAGAGCTTATTGAAACGAATTTTGATGGAACGAGAAACATTTTACAAGCAGCGCTAAAAGAAAAGAAGAAAGTGGTCTTTGCTTCTACTTCAGAAGTATATGGTAAGGCAAAGCCACCCTTCTCTGAAGAGGGAGATCGATTATACGGGGCAACTTCTAAAATACGCTGGAGTTATGCAGTGTGTAAAACATTAGAAGAAACATTATGTTTAGGATACGCATTAGAAGGTTTACCGGTAACGATTGTTCGTTATTTTAATATTTATGGTCCAAGAGCGAAAGATGGTCCGTATGCAGGGGTAATCCCACGATTTATTAGTGCGGCTTTGCAAGGAGAAGACATTCTCGTATATGGAGATGGAGAGCAGACACGTTGTTTTACGTATGTAAGTGATGCGGTAGAGGCAACGATTCGAGCGATGGATGAGAAGGTAAATGGTGAAATTATTAACATAGGTTCTGACAATGAAAAGAGTATAAAAGAAGTGGCAGAAGTAATTAAAAAGCTAACGAAATCCTCTTCAAAGATTGTTCAAGTTCCTTTTGAAGAGGTGTACCCACATGGCTTTGAAGAAATTCCAAATAGAAGACCAGATGTTGCGAAATTAAGAGAACTTGTTCAGTTTCAAGCAGAAGTAACATGGGAAGAAGGATTGAAAGAAACTATTAAGTGGTTCCGTGAAGAAAATAATGGCTAAGTCACTATCGGTCATTATACCTGTATGTAATGAAGCTGAAACGATTTCAGATGTTATCCAATCGGCAAAAGGATTAAATCCAATAGAGATTATTGTAGTAGCAAACGGTTGTAACGATGGTACAGAAGAGGTTGCTGATCGTTTAGGGTGTAAAGTAATCAAGTATATAGAGCTACTAGGGAACGATGTTGGCCGCGCGATTGGCGCAAAACACGCGATAGGTGATGTATTACTATTTATAGATGGAGATTTTGCTATTCAAACTTCAAAATTACAATTATTCCTTAATCCGATTTTACATGATCAGGCCGACATCGTTTTAAATAATTTGGACGCATTATTTTTAAAGAAACAAAAACCGCACGCCGTGACAGTATGGCGCCAAATATTAAATGCAATGTTAGAGCGTGAAGAATTAAAAATTGATTCCTTATTAGATGCACCTCATGCGCTGACGAAAGAGGTCGTTCAAAGCATCGGATATGAATGTTTTGTTAATCCTATTTTGGCTCATTTACGCCTCGTTCAAAGTGAATGGAGAATTAGTCGGCATTGTGCAATTGACGTTATTACGCCAAATAAATTTCGGCCGACCGAGCATGCTGCGTACGGCACGGGTCTTTCGCAATCTGAAAAACGGATGATAGGTGATCATATAGAAGCTGTAGCGGAGCGAATAGTAGGTAGCGATGAGCGCGGAGGGTATTGTGATGGAAATAGGAAAAGAGATAGTGTCTATCATACTTTAGATTTCGAAGATTTTTATCAAGGATGGGGCGTTACATCTAAATTGTATAAAGGAAAGCAATTATCGGTCGTCATTCCTGTACAAAATGAAGAGAAGACGATTGGAAACGTTATAGAAGAGCTCCGCAAAATTGAACCTTTTGAAATTATCGTTGTTGTAAATGGTTCGTCTGATAAAACAGCAACGATTGCAAAAGACAAGGGAGCAACAACAATTGTATATAAAGAAGCACTTGGCAACGATGTGGGACGTTCACTTGGGACTTATTTCGCCAAAGGAGAAATTGTATTATTTATAGACGGTGATTTTGTTATTCCAGCTAGTGAGCTATATCCATTTGCAAAAGCTATTGCAGATGGAATGGATGTCGCATTAAATGATCTAAATCATTATTTAGATTTAAGAGTACCGCTTCATCTTGTAACTGCATTTAAATATGCATTAAATTTAGCTTGTGATAGAAAAGATTTAGGAGTAGGATCTCTTATCGCTGTACCTAATGCGTTTAGCCAGAAGTGTTTGAAATCAATTGGGTATAGGTCTTTATTGTCACCTTGCGTAGCGCAAGTGAAAGCTATTCTTTCAGGATTCGAAATTGCGTGTGTAAGTCGTGTAGAGGTCGATAAGATGAACCGCATTCGTCCCAGTGAACATTTTACAAAAATAGGTCATCCTCCAGCTGTCTTGCGAATTATAGGTGATCATATAGAAGGATTAGAGCAATTAATTGTATTAGAAGGTAGCCGTGGTGGATTCTATGATGGGAATAGAAAAAGAGATGTTTTAGAGTAGTAACAAAAAAAGTGTACAACATATGTACACTTTTTTGTTCTGTTATAAAAACTATAACAGATTAGGAGATAAGAGTATTACAGCTCTACAATGGGTATTGTTCTTATATTACAAAATAGGACTCGTATATAAGGATACCAAAAAAATACAATTAAGGAAAGGGTTAATTATAAAGACTTTTAAGTGAAGTTAACACTATGCATATAGTAGTTTGCTCAACATTTCACAAACATGTCACAACTATTTCGTTCACTTTAGCAAAAAAGTAGTATTCTAAGTGTGTAAGCTGTTATATAAAAAATCTTAGTCCTGTACTAATCAAAAATGGAGGAGATTAGGATGACTCAAGTATTAGAAAATGTTAAAAACGCATGGGAAAACTTTAAAGGTGAAAAATGGAAAGCAGAGATTGATGTTCGCGATTTCATTTTAAATAATGTAAACGTTTTCGAAGGAGACGAATCTTTCTTAGCGGGAGCAACTGAAGCAACGAAACAACTTTGGGATCAAGTAATGGATTTAACAACGAAAGAACGTGAAAACGGTGGCGTTCTTGATATGGATACAAAAATTGTTTCTTCTATTACATCACATGAACCAGGATATTTAAATAAAGATATTGAAAAAGTAGTCGGTTTCCAAACTGAAAAACCATTTAAACGTTCTTTACAACCATATGGTGGTATTCGTATGGCGGAACAAGCTTGTGAATCTTATGGATACGAAATGGATAAAGAGCTTAGTCGTATTTTTAGAGATTGGAGAAAAACTCATAACCAAGGTGTATTCGATGCTTATACACCAGAAATGAGAAATGCACGTAAATCAGGTGTAATTACTGGTCTTCCAGATGCATACGGACGTGGACGTATTATCGGTGACTACCGACGCGTAGCATTATATGGTATTGATCATTTAATTGAAGCGAAAAAAGCTGATTTGAATTTAACTGGCGGTGTAATGAGCGAAGATACAATGCGTTTACGCGAAGAGTTATCTGAGCAAATGCGTGCACTTCAAGAGTTAAAACAAATGGCTGCTTCTCATGGCTTTGATATTTCTAAGCCAGCAACAAACACACAAGAAGCATTCCAATGGTTATACTTCGCATATCTTGCAGCAATTAAAGAGCAAAACGGAGCTGCAATGAGTCTTGGACGTACTTCTACATTCTTAGATATTTATATTGAAAGAGATTTAGCAAATGGTACTTTAACAGAAGAAGAAGTACAAGAAATTGTGGATCACTTCATTATGAAATTACGTCTTGTGAAATTTGCAAGAACACCTGATTATAATGAATTATTCTCTGGTGACCCAACTTGGGTAACTGAGTCTATCGGTGGTATGGCATTAGATGGTCGTCCATTAGTAACAAAGAACTCATTCCGTTTCTTGCATACATTAGATAATTTAGGACCAGCTCCAGAACCAAACTTAACAGTTCTTTGGTCTAAACAATTACCGCAGAACTTTAAAAACTACTGTGCGAAAATGTCTATTAAAACATCAGCAATTCAATATGAAAATGATGACATTATGCGTGCTGACTACGGCGATGACTACGGAATTGCTTGTTGTGTATCTGCAATGAGAATTGGTAAACAAATGCAGTTCTTCGGCGCACGTGCAAACTTAGCAAAAGCATTACTATATGCGATTAACGGTGGTAAAGATGAAAAATCTAAAGCACAAGTTGGTCCTGAGTACGCACCGATTACTTCTGAAGTATTAGATTATGAAGAAGTTATGCGTAAGTTTGATATGACAATGGAATGGTTAGCAGGTCTATATTTAAACACATTAAATGTTATTCATTACATGCATGATAAATATAGCTACGAACGTATTGAAATGGCACTTCATGATACAAATGTTCTTCGTACAATGGCAACAGGTATCGCGGGTCTATCTGTAGTAGCAGACTCTTTAAGTGCAATTAAACACGCAAAAGTAAAACCAATTCGTGATGAAAACGGTATTGCAGTTGACTTTGAAATCGAAGGAGATTTCCCTAAATACGGTAACAATGATGACCGTGTAGATGAAATCGCTGTAAATCTTGTAAAAACATTTATGAATAAACTTCGTAAACATAAAACATACAGAAATTCTGTTCATACAATGTCGATCTTAACAATCACATCTAACGTTGTATACGGTAAGAAAACTGGTAACACTCCAGATGGTCGCCGTACTGGAGAACCATTTGCACCAGGTGCGAACCCAATGCATGGTCGTGATACAAAAGGTGCATTAGCTTCATTATTATCTGTAGCTAAATTACCATATGAAGATGCACAAGATGGTATTTCTAATACATTCTCTATTATTCCAAAAGCACTTGGTAAAGAAGATGATGTACAAGTACGTAACTTAGTATCAATGCTTGATGGTTATGCAGTAAAAGAAGGCCATCACTTAAATATTAACGTATTTAATCGTGAAACATTAATGGATGCGATGGAACATCCTGAGAAATATCCACAATTAACAATTCGCGTATCTGGTTACGCTGTAAACTTTATTAAATTAACTCGTGAACAACAAATCGATGTAATTAATCGTACAATGCATGAAAGTATGTAAGTGAAAAAGTGTCCCTCTGCTTTTTATAAATAGCAGAGGGGGGCTGCTTCAATAAAGGAGGAAGTAACATGATAAAAGGAAGAATTCATTCTGTAGAGTCTTGTGGTACTGTTGATGGCCCAGGAATTCGTTATGTCATATTTACACAAGGGTGTTTATTACGTTGTCAATACTGTCATAATGCTGATACGTGGGAGATCGGTAAAGGAAAAGAAATAACAGTTGAAGAAGTAATGCAGGATGTGACATGTTACCTTCCTTTTATTGAAGCTTCTGGAGGCGGTATAACAGTTAGTGGTGGTGAACCATTATTACAGCTAGATTTCTTAATTGAATTATTTAAGAAATGTAAGGAAGTTGGAATTCATACAACAATTGATTCTTCGGGTGGTTGTTATTCTGAAGAACCAGAATTCCAAAATAAGCTAGATATTTTAATGGATTACACAGATTTAGTTTTATTGGATTTGAAACATATTGATTCAAAGAAACACCGTAAATTAACAGGGAAACCAAATGAACATATTTTACAATTTGCTCGTTATTTATCGGATAAAAATAAACCAATTTGGGTAAGACACGTATTAGTTCCTGGTGTTACGGATAATGAAGAGGATCTACAAAAATTATCTAGCTTTATTCAAAGCCTGTCTAATGTTCAGAAGGTTGAAGTGCTACCATATCATAAGCTTGGTGTATATAAATGGGAGGCACTTGGGCATAAATATCCACTCGCGAATGTAGAACCACCTACTGAAAAAAATGTAGAGCAAGCAAGACATATTTTACAAGCAGTCTAATCCAAATATTGGATTAGGCTTTTTGCTTTCTTTACAATAAAACCTAGAGTATGTATATAGAAAAGAGTATACTAAAAATAGAATATCCATATTTTTGTAAGGAATAAGTGGAGAAATTTACATAATTGTAAAGGGAAATCAAAATAGTAAAAAGAATTAAGAAGTAAAAGAGTGAGTATCATGGAATAGAGAACATTTGTAAGTTATTGCGAAAGCTCTTATAGGAAAGTATAATGTAAAGATATGAGCACAGATAGGATTAAGGGGTCAATCTTATATGCTTTGCATATCCACGACAGGTACATAGCTGAAAGAGAAGTATTAGAATCTGTTTATGTAATTTTTAAGGAAAATGTTTTTCCTATTGTCGTATATGCAATATGGAGAAACAATAAGCTAGGAGTGGATTTGTTTGATAAAAAACCCCAAGGTTTTAATATTAACTGCACATTACGGTAATGGTCATGTGCAAGTAGCGAAAACATTAGAACAAACATTTCGCCAAAAAGGAATTAAAGATGTAATTGTATGCGATTTGTTCGGAGAATCACATCCAGTTATAACCGATATTACAAAATATTTATATTTAAAAAGTTATACAATAGGAAAAGAATTATACCGCTTGTTTTATTATGGCGTAGAAAAAATTTATGATAAAAAAATAGCATCTTGGTATGCGAACTTTGGAAGAAAACGTTTGAAATTACTTTTACAAGCAGAGAAACCGGATATTGTTATTAATACTTTTCCGATCATAGCTGTACCAGAGTTAAAAAAGCAAACAGGTATTTCAATTCCTGTTTATAACGTATTAACGGATTTTTGTGTGCACAAAATATGGATTCATCGGGAAGTAGATCGTTATTTTGTAGCAACGGATCACGTGAAAAAAATTATGGTTGATATTGGTGTGCCCTCGGAGCAAATTGTTGAAACTGGAATTCCGATTCGTAGTAGTTTTGAGCTGAAGATCAATCCAGACATTATATATAATAAATATCAGTTATGTAAGAATAAAAAGATTTTACTAATTGTAGCAGGTGCTCATGGGGTATTAGGAAGTGTAAAAGAACTATGCCAATCATTTATGTCATTACCTGATTTACAAGTAGTTGTCGTTTGTGGAAAGAATGAAGCGTTAAAACAGGATTTATTAGGAGTACAGGAAAAAAATCCTGATGCATTAAAAGTATTTGGTTATGTTGAAAATATTGATGAATTATTCCGTGTTACTTCTTGTATGATTACGAAGCCAGGCGGTATTACGTTAAGTGAAGCGGCAGCATTGCAAGTACCTGTCATTTTATATAAGCCTGTTCCAGGGCAAGAAAATGAAAATGCGATGTACTTTGAAAGAAAAGGAGCTGCAGTTGTCATTCGTGATGATAGTGAGGTTTTTGCAAAGACAGAGGCGTTATTACAAGATGATATGAAGCTTCTTCAAATGAAAGAAGCGATGAAAAGCATTTATCGTCCGGAGCCAGCTGGTCATATTGTGGATACAATTTTGACAGAAAATCATGTAGAACCGAATCATATACCTATTAAATCACCTGCTCTTGCACAATTATTTACTTAATATGAAACCCTCTTTTATATGTTTAAAGAGGGTTCTTTATTGTTTTATAAGATAAAGTAGTAACTTATCCACATGAAGATTACGTTTTCATTAAACAGTAAAGTCGAAATATTAACAACTATATCCACATTGTCCACAATTTTTAGAAAACTATCCACAATTCTAACATTTACTATGCGTTACAACATATAAACTTGTGAAGGATTTGTTGAATTTATTCACAATTCTATAAATTGTGTGGATAACGTTATCCACACAAAAAAGGTTCCTTATAAATAAGGAACCTTTTTGTCTATTCTATCACGTAGAAAAAATATGTAATGAGAATGAATAATTAGGGGGGAAAACTTCTAATTATTCATTCTCACTTTAAATACTTTTCGAGCGATAACCCGCTGCGCGATCTGCTTTGCGAAATTCTCGTTGGTAAAGAACTTCTTGTGTACTAGATAATGTGTTTTTTGTTTTGTCACGTTTCTTTTTATCCATTACAAATCACCTCGTGTCCTAAAGTCACTATCTATCGTTTCCAAAGACATAGGGTGATATACGTATATGGTAAAATGTTAATGATTAATTATTTTTTCTGTAAATTTAGATTATGCTTCTTTTAATTGGTGAGCATCTTGGAACGTTGTATCTCGCATTGTAGCAAGTGTATATTGATCTTTTGGGATTTCATATAAGTTATATACTTCTTCATTTGCGTTAATTTCATCATAAACGGCTTTTCTTGTTTCGTTTGCTAGATTTACATATTGTAGTTTTTCGGCAGCTTTAATAGAACGAATGTTTATTTTACGAATACGCATAAAGATTGTTTCAATATCTAATTCATAGAAAAGTTCACTAAAAAATGAATCTTTCGCCAATTTATTATAGCCTTTTCCATGATAGGGTTTGCCAAGCCATGTTCCGAGAAATCCGGCTTTTTCTTGCACATCAAATAAAGTAATTGTTCCGATAGGGTTACCCCATTCATCTAAAATTGTGCGTGAAATTAATTCCCCACGCTCTTCAGCTTCAATCGTTTGTTTCGTTAAAAATAAATACTCTTCATAAGAATAAGCCTTTTGACGCACAAAAGGGAAGACAGCTGGGTCCACCATTAACTCGTATAGAACGTGGCTGTCGTGTAAGTCGCGTTTTTTCAACATACTAACTCCTCCTCACACGAGGGTAGCATGACGAAAAAACACCCCACCCTCGAAATTTTTATATCAATCTTTAAAAAATTTCGGGGTGGGAATCGAACCCACTAGAACCAGTTTCTAACGCTGGTGGCGCACCATTTGCCTTCCCCATTCATCAATTTGAAAATGATAATCACGACACAAATTGATTATGGTTTCATTCAGTTTATAATCGTATAATACTTTATCTAGTCAAAAAAATAAACTAGTTTTTTTTATTTTTTTTGTAAATTATTTTTCCATCAATCATGGTTAGTACAGGCTTGGCTAAATAATGGAAAGGATGATGAGTCCATAACACAAGATCAGCGTCTTTTCCGACCTCAATGCTTCCAATTCTATCCTCTAAACGTAAATTTCGTGCTGGAAATATGGTGATTCCTTCTAGTGCAGTTTTTTCGTCTAATCCTTCTCTTACTGCGACAGCAGCACAAATATTTAAATATTGAATTGGTGTATAAGGGTGATCTGTTGTTATAGAAACTTCCACACCATTTTTCGATAATATATGGTAAGTATCCCATGTTTTGTTTTTAAGTTCGATTTTAGAACGGCGTGTAAGAGTGGGGCCAACTGAAACCTTCAAATTGTGTTTCGAAAGTTCTTCAACAATAAAGTGTCCTTCTGTACAATGTTCAATACGTAAATCGAGATTGAACTCTGTTGCAAAGCGTAGAGCAGAACTAATATCATCTGCTCGGTGAGCGTGGATACGTACGGGTATTTCGCGGCGTAATGCTTTTAAGATAGGAAGCATTCGAAAATCAGCTTCATGCCCGTAGTGCTGTGCTTCATAGAATGATTCCCGAAGTAATCCCATAATTCCCATACGTGTTATGGATTCTTTTGTTCCATTACTATGGACCTTTTTAGGATTTTCTCCGAAGGCAATCTTTAAGCCGGCAGGTTCTTGAATAATCATATGATCAATACAAGTTCCAGCTGTTTTTATTACACAAGTCGTACCACCGATAATGTTTTGACTTCCTGGCATAACGTGAACAGTTGTGATTCCGTTTTGTACAGCATCTTGAAATGCAATATCAAAAGGGTGGATTCCGTCCAAAGAACGGATATGTGGTGTTGAAACTTCAGATGTTTCATTTGCATCATTGCCAGCCCAACCAGTACCTTCATCATAGAGACCAAGATGAGTATGGACATCAATAAATCCAGGTAAAAGATGAAGAGCACGAGCGTCTATAACTGTCATATCTTGAGTAGGTTGAATGGAAGGCTTGACCTCGGCAATTCTTTCTCCTATAACGAGTACATCCCCTTGAAATTTTTGGGATGTAATAGGATAGACAATGGCTTGTTTGAGCAATATTTTCATAGGTACCTCATTTCTGTTACTTTACAATGTTAATGGAATTTAAGGGAAAGTAACTGAAAGGTTATTTGTGTAATAATGCTCCGGATTCTAGAAAATGAAAGTTTTGAAAGGGGACCCTGTAAAACTGTGTTTTAGAAGTACTACATTGTATGCGAAAGTATATTTTGTAATGCATGGTCTATTGCCGGAAATGTGTATTGATACCCATGTTCAATTGCTTTACTAGGTAATACATGTTGTCCTTCGAGTACAAGTATACTCATCTCACCTAATAAAGTGTGAATCATAAATGAAGGGACAGGTAACCAATGAGGTTTTTTCATTATAGTTGCAATGGTTTCTCCAAATTCCTTCATTCTTATAGGTAGGGGAGCTGTGATGTTAAAAGGGCCATCAATTTCTTCTTTGTGTATGATGAAATCAATTAGGCGAACGACATCGTCTATATGAATCCATGATAACCATTGGTTTCCAGATCCAATTGTACCTCCAATATAGAATTGATAGGGGAGTAGCATTTTGGGAAGAGCTCCTCCGTCTGCGCCTAATACAACTCCAAGTCTTGCGTAGATTGTTCGCATTCCAAGAGAACGTGCTTTAGATGCTTCTTGTTCCCATGAATATACTGTATTTGCTAAAAAGTCATTTCCAGGAATCTCATGCTGTTCTGTAAAAGACTCAGTTTCAGACGTTCCATAGTATCCAATAGCACTTGCGTTAATAAATGTATTTGGCTTTGTACCAAGTGTTTGCAATTGTTTAATGAGTCCTTTTGTTGTTTGAATTCGACTGTTTAAAATGGATTCCTTTTGTTTCTTTGTCCATCTACTATTAATAGACTCTCCAGCTAGATTAATAACTATATCGATAGAAGAGAGGGGGAAGGTTTGTAAATCTGGTGTCCATTGTACATACTGAAGGTTAGGATGGGAAGTTTCAGTAGTTTTGTTTCGAGTAAGAATGTAAACATTATATCCTTTTTGAATAAAAAAAGTAGAAAGGTATTTACCGATAAAGCCGGTACCACCAGAAATTGCGATTCTCACAATTATTTCCTCCTCATTATATATATTCTTGAAAAGCAAAAACGTTCCTTGACTATGTTAAAATAATAGAGAGGTGAGAGTATGGCTGTCATTACAAAAATAGAAGTGCAAAAACGATCGAAAGAACGATTTAATATTTATATTGATAAAGGTCAAGGTGAAGAATACGGATTTAGTGTGGATCAAGTAATCTTAATGAAACATGGATTACAAAAAGGATTAGAAATTGATGAAATAGCGTTAGGGAATATTTTATACAATGAAGAGGTACAAAAAGCATATTTACAAGCAATTTCCTATCTATCCTATCAAATGAGAACAAAAAAAGAAGTAGAAGACTATTTACGAAAAAAAGAAGTGGGACAGGCCGTCATCTCTGAAGTCGTTTCGAAATTATTACATGATCGATATATTAATGATAAAGAGTACGCTGTTTTATATACGCGAACGCAAAGTAATGTGAATCGAAAGGGTCCGACTGTTATTAAAAGAGAGTTATTAAATAAAGGTGTTCAGGATCTAATCATTACACATAGTTTACAAGAATATCCGAAGGAAAAGCAAATTGAGAATGCTTTACTTCTTATAGAAAAGAAGAAAAGGTCTTATCAAAAGCATTCCTTTTTACAAATGAAGCTAAAGTTAGACGAAATGCTTGTTCGTAAAGGATATTCTAGAGATGTGATTCAAATTTGTTTGGAAGAATTGAAAGACGAAAAAGATGACGAACAGCA
Source organism: Bacillus sp. AY18-3 (assembly GCF_008042305.1). Lineage (NCBI taxonomy): Bacteria > Bacillati > Bacillota > Bacilli > Caryophanales > Bacillaceae > Bacillus > Bacillus sp. AY18-3. Next base: position 60,062 of record NZ_QKQR01000010.1, read on the forward strand.
ACAAGAAGCGTTACACTATCATGGGAATAAATATTATGAGAAATATAAGAAGTATGATGGATGGACATTCGAAAATAAGATGAAACAAGCGTTATATCGCAAAGGGTTCTCTATTGATGAGATAGAGATATTTTTGCAGATGAAACGTGAAGAGGGATGAGGGGAATAAGATGAATATGCCAAAGCGCTACAGTGAAATGACACCACATGAGCTAAGGGAAGAAATTGGGGTTTTGAAAGAGCAAGCAATAAAGGCAGAGCAGCTTGGTATTGTAAATGAGTTCGATGTATTAATGCGCAAGATGGCAATGGCTCGTGCTTATATGACTGATATAAACAAATTCCATATTGGTGAGACATATGAATTAGTAGAAGAACCTGGTATATTATTTGAAATTACGTATTTCAACGGGGTATTTGCTTGGGGACATAAGCAAAATGATAATGAAGAGATTGGAATACCGATTTCTTTATTGCAAGAAAAATGAAAACCAGAGAGCGAATATCTCTCTGGTTTTCATCTTTGGTAGGCGTTACAGGAGATAGGAGATTCTAAAATTGGCGTTTTTTACATTCATTCGCCAGTATAATGAGAGACTGGGTTTGTTGCGTCTGTCCGTTAACTTGCGCCTTTGCATGTTTCGGACGAGTCCACGTATGGTTAAATAATTCAGAACGACTATCTAAGCGATCACGGTAGCTCATCTTTATCACCTCGTGTAGGAAGTTAATTTTTTAGGTTGTACCTGAACTATTCTTCCTGCTGATTTGCAGCACGCATACGTTCTTGTGGGTGCGTGTTAATTGTGCCGTTAGGTCGTTTCGAAGCGAAGCGTGATTTCGCTTTCGGCTGACCATCGATTTTGCTGTTGTTTTTTGACTCAGACCAAAATTCGGCTTGTTTACCCATTGCGAACGCCCTCCTCATCATCAGTTGATACCTCTTTAAGAAGTATCACTTATAGAATGTGCAAAATAGAGGAAACTATCCTTTAGAAATTAAGGGAATAAATAGGTAAAAGGAGAATAGAACATGAATGATATTCACGAAACATTAACAAAAGAATTGTTAGACAAAAATGACAAACTTTCTTACGCACAAGCTCGTGCGTGGGTTGAATTATTGTGGGAAGACTTTCAAACAACTTATGCTAAATCAGGTCGTTATCAAGGTGATGAAATGACTGAACAAGTGGTACGAACATGGATTAATAATCATGGAGGTCGCCTTCATGAAATGCGTACAAATAATCCGAAATATAGCCATTTAATCAATCAAGAAGATCATTTGAAACATTAAAAAAAGCGACTTAAGTCGCTTTTTTTAATGTGGAAGTAATTCCAGTTTTTTTCGAAGTTTTTCTTCACTAAAAATCCATCCTGTATAGGAACTAATAATATTTAAATTGTGGTCGAGTTGAACGATTGCAACGAATGGATAATAATCTTTACTGCGATAGCGCAAATCAATGAAGCGAACTTCGTAATAATGATCATAATCGAAAATGTCCCAGCGATACACAGGGGAGAAAGATAGAAATGCTGAGATGTTTTCATCTTGTTTAGCTGCGCGCATAATAGCATTATCTGGGAACGGTACCCGGTCGAACTTATCATATATCATGATGTTACCACGATGCCATCTAGCAACGTAGTAATAATCAGTTGTAACGATTGCTAAATGGTAATGATAAAATCTGTAAGAAGGGGAAATGATTATTTTCTCCACATGATTGAAACGTTTATATACGACGCTACGTATGTTTCTATGCATCATAATCCGTCCGATATAGTAAATAATCATCAATATATACGCTGCTAAGGCAGTATACCCTTTATGGGAACCTACAAGCATACAAGCAATCGCGAGTAGGTGGATAAAGAAAATGACGGTATCAAATGTATTAATGATGCCGAGCGCTACCCATTTTTTTGTGAAGGGCCGTAATGCCTGGGTACCGTAGGCGTTGAAAATATCTACAAAGACATGAAGAAAGACGGCAATAAATGACCAAAGTAGTAGATGCAAATATGGAGCGTCTGAAAAGAAGGCGAAAGAGATGCCACTTATAAGGAATGACCAAAGAATCACTGCAGGAATGGAATGAGTAATCCCGCGATGATTTCTTATATATTTAGCGTTATTACGCAATTTTAAAACTGTATCGATGTCAGGAATATTGGAACCGGCAATTGTAGCAAGCATAACTGCTTGTGGCCCAATATCACTTTGTGCTATGGCTGGATCTAACGTTGCCAAACTGCCTAGAGTAACGCCCATAACAAGGTGAGTGGCTGTGTCCATAGAAATCCACCTCCGTTTTTTATTAATGTAACTCTTTTTATTCGATACCTCAAGTCCTTTGCCTTCTATTTCCTATGTCATCTTACTTAAATTTTTTCCTAAAATCTTTATAATAGTACTTATATGCAAAAAAATGAGGGGGATCAAGTTTGACACTTGAAATATTAAATAATTTTAACATAGAGCAGTTTCAAAATGATTTAATTGGTTGGTTTGAAAAAGAGCAACGCGACTTACCGTGGCGTAAAAATAAAGATCCATACCGCGTCTGGGTTTCGGAAATTATGTTGCAGCAAACAAGGGTAGAAGCTGTAAAACCATATTACGCGAATTTTATGGGGAAGTTTCCTACTCTAGAAGCTTTGGCAAATGCTGGTGATGAAGAAGTGTTAAAAGCATGGGAAGGTTTAGGATATTATTCTAGAGCACGAAATTTACATGCGGCTGTAAAAGAAGTGAAAGAAGTATACGGCGGGATAGTACCAAGTGATGTAAAGAAAATTGAAAAATTAAAAGGAGTTGGCCCCTATACAAAAGGTGCTATTTTAAGTATCGCATATGGTATACCAGAGCCGGCAGTTGACGGAAATGTTATGCGTGTATTATCTCGCATTTTATCAGTATGGGATGACATTGCAAAACCGAAAACTAGAAAAGTGTTTGAAGAGATTGTACGTGAAATTATTTCGGCTGAAAATCCATCTTATTTTAATCAAGGTTTGATGGAATTAGGTGCACTAATTTGTATTCCAAAAAATCCATCTTGCTTACTTTGTCCTGTACGTGAACATTGCCGAGGATATGCTGAAGGTGTTCAAAAGGAGTTACCAGTAAAAAGTAAAGCGAAGGCTCCTACAATGGTACCGATTGTTGCAGGGGTACTTCAAACAGAAGATGGTCGTTACGTCATTAATAAACGTCCAAGTACCGGGTTATTAGCTAACATGTGGGAGTTTCCAAATGCTGAACTTGGGGAAGGGATTCGGAATCAGAAAGAGCAGCTTACAGATTATATGAAAGAAAAATTTGAGCTCTCGATTTCTATTGAAGAATACGCAATGAATGTACAACATACATTTACACATCGCACTTGGGATATATTCGTATTTTACGGAAAAGTAACTGGTGATATTGTTGAAACAGATACATTGAAATTTGTATCGAAAGAAGCATTTGAGCAGTTACCATTCTCGAAATCGCATCGTACGATTTATGAGAATTGCGTTGAGAAAATTACAATGCAATAAATTAAAAAAGTGTTCCCTAGATTGGGAACACTTTTTTAATCGTAAGAAATTTTTGTCCCATGAGTCCAATTAGCTTCACCTTGTTGTAAGCCACCTCTTGATTCAATTTCTACTACAATTTCTTTATAGATACTTTGACCTTCTGCATTTAAATACGGCAAAATCTGTTGTAATGAGTGATGAAAATAAGCTAATTCATCTTCTTTCCACTCATTTTTTGAAACCATCGTTAGTTCAGTCATATCGCGTCCTATATACATATTTCCACCTCCATTTCCTATAGTTTGAATGAGTGATAAGAGATATATACGGAGATTAAAAAAAGAAAATCACGGATAACTTCTAAGTGAATTGGTTACATTATTGGTTGTGGAGGTGAGAAAGATGAGTAAAAAACAACAAGGTTATAACAAGGCAACTTCTGGTGCTAGCATTCAAAGTACAAATGCTAGTTATGGTACAGAGTTCGCGACTGAAACAAATGTACAAGCAGTAAAACAAGCAAATGCACAATCAGAAGCAAAGAAAGCACAAGCTTCTGGTGCACAAAGTGCAAACGCTAGTTATGGTACAGAATTCGCAACTGAAACAGATGTGCATGCTGTGAAAAAACAAAATGCACAATCAGCTGCAAAACAATCACAATCTTCTAGTTCAAATCAGTAATGAAAGAAAAACACTTCTCTAATTCGGGAGAAGTGTTTTCTTTGTGCCTGGGTCATAGTAATGAAAATAAAGTGAACGACATAACTTCTAATAAGTCAACAAATGTAGTCAAAGGAGAAGGAAGTTAAAGATGAGAAATATGTAATGAGGAAGAATAACTGATAAATAAGTCCAAAAGGGGGTAAGTAATGAACGACTTTGATAAGTTGGTAGGAGAGCAATTGGAAACGATGGACGAGTTGTTAAAGTTACAAGCTCATCTAGAGAAGTATCAGCAAATTGAAATGAGCGAAAAGGATACGTGCGATAAAAAGGAATTACATTTTATCCGCCAAGAAATATATAGAACAGAATTAGCGTTAAAACTGTTACATGAGAAATTTGAAGAGCAAACAAATAGTGTGATTCAATCTTTTGAGACTGAAAAAATGATTTCGAATTTAGGGTAAGGCATGTTGTTACCTTCCGGTGAAAGGTCCTTCTTTAGATAGAAATAAGGAAGGGCTTTTTCTATTTCTATTTCCTCGTTTGTAAATCATTCAGTGAAGGCCCCGTCTCCTAAGAAGATTAGGGATATAGTATTCAGTGTGAAAAATAGAGTCTTGTCGCTTTAGTTTTAAAATTTCGACAAAAAAGTTATAATAGAAAAAAAGTGAATGCAGCTCAAAGGGCATTTGCAGTTGAAAGAAGGGAGCATATATGGGATTTCCCAAAGAAGGAGAAAAAGTACAAATACATAGTTATAAACATAATGGCTCCATTCATAGAATGTGGGAAGAGACAACAATTTTAAAAGGGACACAGAGCCTTGTGATCGGAGCAAATGATCGTACAGTAGTGACAGAATCAGATGGCCGAACATGGATTACTCGTGAACCAGCAATTTGTTATTTTCATGCAAACTATTGGTTTAATGTGATTGGGATGCTAAGGGAAGAGGGAGTATATTATTATTGTAATTTAGGCTCACCTTTTGCATATGATTCTGAAGCATTAAAGTACATTGATTATGATTTAGATATTAAAGTATATCCAGATATGACATATACGCTTTTAGATGAAGATGAGTATGAAAAGCATAGTCAAATTATGCAGTATCCACCTGTTATTGATACTATTTTAAAACGAAATGTAGCACAATTAACACAATGGATTCATCAAAGAAAAGGGCCATTCGCGCCAGATTTCGTAGATATGTGGTATGAAAGATATTTAATGTACAGAAATTAAAACAAACCTGCAGGGGATTTCCCGGCAGGTTTGTCCTATTAGAGGGGGGATTATGTGCAAGGTATAAAAAGATATTTGCAATTTGTTAAACCGTATCGATGGCTTATTGCTATTACGATTATGATTGGTCTAGTTAAATTCGGCATCCCGCTTATTATGCCGTGGTTATTAAAATATATTATCGATGATGTAATTCAAGGGGGAGGGTCACTTCAAGATAAAACATCCCAATTAGTAACAGCCGTTGGGATTGCTTTTTTTATTTTTGCAGTAGTAAGACCGCCAATTGAATATTATCGTCAATATTTCGCGCAGCGTATCGCAAATACAATACTATATGATTTACGAAAACATATTTTTGGTCATTTACAAAAGTTGAGTTTACGCTATTATTCGAATACAAAAACAGGAGAGCTTATTTCACGTGTAATCCATGATGTAGAACAAACGAAGGATTTTGTAATTACTGGTTTGATGAATGTTTGGCTAGATACTGCAACAATTGCAATTGCTATTATTGTTATGTTTTCTATGAATATAAAATTAACATTTGTTGCGTTATTAATTTTACCTATTTATGTAGTGGCAGTGAAATATTTTTTCGGGCGTCTTCGAAAATTAACGAAAGAGCGTTCGCAAGCGTTAGCAACGATGCAAGGGTATTTACATGAACGTATTCAAGGGATGCAAGTGACACGTAGCTTTGCATTAGAAGAGTATGAGGGTAAGCAGTTTGAAAAAAGAAATAATGCATTTTTGACGAAAGCATTAACGCATACGAGTTGGACTGCAAGGACATTTTCAGCAGTGAATACGTTAACCGATTTAGGCCCGTTACTGGTGATCGGTTTTGCAGCATATGAAGTAATTCAGGGGCAGTTAACATTAGGGACTATGGTTGCCTTTGTTGGATATATGGATAGTTTGTATAGTCCGCTTCGCCGCCTTGTCAATTCCTCTACGACATTAACACAGTCTTTCGCATCGATGGATCGAGTGTTTGAATTGTTAGATGAAAAATACGATATTGTCAATGTGCCAAGTGCGGTACAAACGACAAAATTAAATGGTGAAGTGATATTTGATAATGTATCTTTTCGTTACAATTCGGATGAAAAAGAGATATTACATAACCTTTCGTTAACTATGTTGCCAGGAGAAAAGGTAGCACTTGTAGGAGCAAGTGGGGGAGGGAAGTCATCTCTTGCTAGCTTAATCCCACGTTTCTATGATGTTTCTTCAGGTGCAGTTTATGTAGATGGGATAGATGTTAGAAAGTATGATATGAGAAATTTACGTAGTCATATTGGAATTGTACTGCAAGATAATTTGTTATTTAGTGATACAATCGGGGCAAATATTTTATATGGAAACCCGAAAGCTACAGAGGAAGAAGTGATTGCAGCTGCTAAAGCTGCGCAAATCCATGATTTTATTATAGATTTACCTGATGGCTATGATACTGTCGTTGGGGAACGCGGTGTGAAGTTATCTGGTGGGCAAAGGCAACGTGTAGCGATTGCAAGAGTGTTTCTAAAGAATCCATCGTTACTTATATTAGATGAGGCGACTTCCGCTTTAGATTTAGAAAATGAACGGTATATTCAGCAGGCGCTTCAGACGCTAGCTGCTGATCGGACGACGATCGTAATCGCACATCGATTGGCGACGATTACACATGTGGATACGATTATTTACATTGAAGATGGTGAAATTAAAGAAACAGGTTCTCATGAAGAGTTAATGAAAAAAAGAGGGTTTTATTACAATTTATATCAACTTCAACATATAACAGAAACAGCTCCTTTAGCGTAAAAGGAGCTGTTTTCTTTATTCGTCTTCTTTTTTATCTTCGATTTGGAGTTCTGCTTCTGGTTTATGGTATGTGTAGAAGCTATCCACAAGTAAATCTAAATGCTCTACTTCTTCACTATAGTTAATAATGGCAGAAATAAGAGGGAAGAGGTGTAGCCATGTTTTATACGCTTCCTCATCGTCCTTGTTTTGATAATCCATAAAGATATCAATTAATTCTTGTTTACCTGTTTCAACTTCATCAAGCATTTCAACGGATTGTTGTTTTTTTGCTTTACCAATAAATTTTAATAAAACTTGTTCATGGTAATGGGTTAATGAATCAAGTTCGTTTTGGATAGATTCCTGAAATTCTTCTGGCATATAGCGCAGTTCATTTTCAGTACGATGTAATGATTTTAACGTACTTAAAGCACGGCTTGTCGTCGCTAACATTTGTCTGAATAAAACGAGCTTACGAATTTTTGCGAACTTTACTTTTTTCGTGTAGCTTCTTTCTTCTTTATACAGCAAATAGTAATGGTTTAGTTTGATCATCTTTTCTTTCATACGATCAATATCAGTTTTTAGCGTTGTAAAATCAGAAGCTTGCCTGCTATTCATTCGAATCCATTTTACAATTTCTTCTGTATTATCAACGATACGATGATATAGTTTTGTTTCGTATTTTGGCGGCATAAACACTAAATTTACAAGTGAAGCCGCAATAATTCCAATCATAATCGTCGCAAAGCGAAGTAAGGCAAAACTAAAGAAATCGTCGCCCTGATACTCCATAATGGCGATAACTGTTACTAAAGCAATTGATATTGTGTTTTCTAATCGTAATTGTAACGTAAGTGCAATTACTAATATACATGTTAATCCAATAATAAAAGGATTATGTCCAAAAGCAGTAGCAAATACGATAGCGAATACGGCACCAATGACGTTTGCTTGAATTTGCTCAAGAGCTGTTAAATACGAGCGGTATACAGACGGTTGAACAGCGAATATAGCTGAGATTCCCGCGAATACTGGACTCGGTAATTGAAGTAAAATACAAGCAAATAAAGCTAATGTGATGGCAATACCCGTTTTTAAAATGCGAGCACCAAGTTTCATACCCTTAATAAGATCCTTTCTCTTGTCATAATGAATGTACAACATGATACTATACATTCATTACAATATGTTAGCAAGTGATATTTTAGTGACGTTAATAAGAAATTAAGATTCATTTTATACTTTTTCCTAATTCTTTTTAAACATCAATTTTTAGTGAAAAAACCTGCTGAATTTCAGCAGGTTTCAAATTGTTACTATAGATTACTATGAGAAGTGTACTTCGTCAATTTTTTCTTGAAAATGAAAATTTGGTATATCACTCTGTTGAGATAGATGGATCAGCCTGCTCTTTTTTCGGGATAATTTCAAAAAACTGTTGCTGCATATCATCGAGTAACGGTGTTAATAAAGCAACTTCCTCGTATTGCTCATGTTCATTTAATACACGAATATAATCTAGCAATAACTCAGTCACATCTTGCACGCCGTTTTTACTAATTGGTTGTAATGTAACATTTGCCCCTTTTGCGATTCTTCTTTTTAAGGCGTGTTCTGTTAAACCCGAGCTTGAATCATGACGTAAATAAACAACACCACCAGTCATACCAGCACAAATCCATGGACCAGGATCCCCTAAAACAAGCGCTCGCCCATTTGTCATATATTCAAAAGCGAAACCTTTAATATTAGAGTATACACCTATATTCCCTTGCTCTTTTTCACGGAGTGGCTTTGTCATTCGCCCTCCAATTATCATGTCTGCTCCAGAGAGGCGAATGCCAGCGCGAGCATCAGCGTTACCTTGAACGTATAGCGATCCTTTTTGTGCACCGTACCCAAAACCTTTTCCGACAGAACCGTTATAATATATGCCGTCTTTTCCTTTTGCTTTCGTTATATAAATACCACCACCAAAGGAGGTTTTACCAATACCATCTTGTGCACCGCCATTTACGTGTATAAATAAGTTCTCACTATTGTAAGCACCTAATCCATTTCCAGGAATAGAGCCATTCGTATACTTTAATGTAAGTGGTTCAAGCTTCGTGTCTTCATATAATTTACTACGAACGCGATAGCAAGATTCTAGACCACCCATAACGCGTTGCTCTACGCCAACGCCTACTAATTCTTTTGAATGAGGGGAATGAACTGTTTCAAATTGTTTTTCTGGTACGTATTCTGTTTTTGTAACAGATGGGTGTTCTATCGTTTGTAGTAAATTACATAAGTCTAATAAATTTTCGCCTCGAACTTGTTCTAATAAATCGGAATGTCCGACAATTTCTTGTAAATTTGTATAACCAAGATTTCCTGTTAATCGTTTTAGTTCTACGCCAAAAGTGGTGAATAAATGTAATAATCCAGCAACGGCGCTTTCTAATTCGCGCGGGACGAAGCGGCGTAATCCGTGTTCTTTCGCCTGAGCTTCAGACTCAATTTGTGTTGCAATTCCAACGTGACAAGTATCTAGATGACATCCGCGGCAAGTTGTACAGCCGATTGCAATCATGGATAATGTACCAAATCCAATACGGTTTGCCCCAAGGAGCATGATTTTCAAGGCATCATTAACACTTCGAATACCACCGTCAGCCCAAATTTCTACCTTTTGTCTCATATTTGCTTCTAATAAAGCATTGTGAGCGGCTTTCACACCAATTTCTACAGGAAGGCCTACATGTTGCAATGCGTGAATACGTGCGGCACCTGTACCACCATCAAATCCGCTAATGTTAATAAAGTCAGCACCAGCCTTTGCGATACCGACAGCAATTGTTCCAATGTTAGGGACAACAGGGACCTTTACAGCTACTTTCGCAAGTTGATTAGCCGTTTTAATTTCTGTAATCATTTGAGCTAAATCTTCAATGGAATAAATATCATGGTTGTTAGAAGGTGAAATTAAATCAGAGCCAATTGTAGCATTACGCGCTTCAGCGATTTTTGCTGTTACTTTTGAACCAGGCAAATGTCCGCCTTCACCAGGCTTTGCGCCTTGCCCAATTTTTATTTCAATTAAGTTTGATGAATTTAGTAGTTCGGCGTTTACACCAAATCGCCCAGATGCAACTTGTTGTCCACGTGTATGTGGATATTTTCCAATCATATCTTTAATTTCGCCGCCTTCACCGTTCAAGCTAATCATATTTAGCTGATCGGCCGCTTCTGCATATGCACGAAAGGCAATTTCATTTTGAGAACCGAATGACATGGAACTAATAATAAATGGTAAATCATGATTTTGAATGCTGATGGATACTTCTTCAGCCGGAACGACATGTTTTGTTTCTTTCGTTTGAACAAGATGTCTAATCGCGATTGGATTATTTTCTTCTAACTCACTTAATTTGTCACGGTAATCATCATAAGAATTTCCTTTTGCGACATCGCCGATTGCTTTCCAAATTCGCGGGAATATATGAAAAGATTTTCGCATTCTAACTTTAGAATTGTTATAATCATCCGCTCGCAATTGTGCATCTTCAGCAAGTGATTCAAGCGAAAAAGCTAAATCATTTGAACCGAAGAAATTCGTAATTTGTAATATATTTGCGATTTCCTCATGTAATCCGATAGAAGAATAGAGGCGGCCGTAACCACGTAATTCATGAATTCCAATTGTTGAAATGACTTTTTCTAGTCCTTTATTAAGAGCATTATACAAATTCGTAATTGGCGTTTTTGTTCCATCATTTACGGTTGCAAATAATAAATATGGATTCATACCATCTGCTCCTAATCCATACAGTGTGACGATATCATGTAAGGAGCGAAGGGCACCAGAACGTATAACGAGAGAGCAGTTTCGGCGTAATTTATTTTCGCTTAATACTTGATGTACTTTAGCGGTAACTAAATGCGGATCAATCCATAACTGTTCATTTAGATGAGCGTTGGCATCGTCTATTAATAGTAGGGAAGCTCCATCGTTCACGGCCTTTATCGCTTCAGAGCTAATTCGATTTAAGGCGCATTGTAAAGTTTCTGTCGGACTGAATGTAGCAGAGATTGTAGCGATAGAGCTATGAGTATTGAATAGCTGTATAAGTTGTTCGTACGTAATTGTGTGTAATTCCTCTGTAATAGATTGTGCTACACTTCCTTCTAAAATAATGGGGGAAAGCATCTCAACTACAAATGTCCGTTTAGCTCCGCTTAATAAACTTGGGCGCTCTCCAAGTATTGTTCGTGTGGAGAAGTGCTCGACCTCTCGATCACGATCGATTGCTGGATTTGTAACAACGGCTACACTTTCCTTAATGAAATCAGCGATATTTCGTCTACCAGTATCGAGTGCTGCAAGTGGTGAGTCATGCCCAAGTGAGCGAATTGGCTCAACGCCTTTTGTTGCCATCTGTTCAAGAAGCTGAATATGTTCTCGGTCCCATCCGAAAGCAACGTATTGTTTCGTTTCGACTTGTATAGAATCACATAATCCTGGGATTTCTTTCGTTTCAGGGATAGATAAGTTTAAATGATAATCTTTAGTATCAAATCGCTTTTTAAAACGGTTATATACTTGAGTTTGGTAGTCATCGTATTCGTAGAGTACAAGTTCATCTTGTTCATTCCACTTTAGACCGACTTTTTCTCCAGGAGCGAGTGGTTTTGGTTCTGCTACATATTCAGTTGGTGATACAACTCCAGGTTCAGAAGAGAAAACATAAGAACTCGCTGTCTCTACTTTCCATACTGGTCGTAGTCCAAGGGAATCAACGCTGAAAACAGCCTCATCTTTATAACGTGAAATAATACCAGCTGGACCTTGCGCAAAATGGCCCCAAGCTTCACGTATATACGTATATAAATCTTGTAAATGCGGTTCATAAAGTTTCATTTCATTAATAATTGGTGGGAATAGTATATCCATTGCTTCAAATAAACTGTAGTCGTATTGAACAAGTAGAGTTTCTAAGGTGCGGTTTAAATCTTGGGAGTCACTGCCCCCAGCAGTAAGTGGAACATGAATCATGTCAGCTTGATCACGTAATTTTGCAATTGTGTTAATTTCACCATTATGTCCGAGAATGCTAAATGGTTGTACACGAAAAAAATTAGATAATGTATTAGTAGAATAGCGGTTATGTCCTAGTGTCATAGTTGAAGCGATAAGTGGATGTTGTAAATCATTGTAATAGGCAACAAGTGTATCCCCAGCGCCTAGAACTTTATATACAACATGGTCACGACTTAATGAAGCAACATGAATCGCTTCGTTTTCCTCTATTTTTATCGTTACTGAAAATAATGTTTGCTCAACATTTTCAACTTTATTTTCTGCGATAAGAGCAACTTGCCAAAATAAAGGTTCTTCCTGTTTACCAAGTGGACCGAGTGCATCGGAATTTATTACATCATCACTTTCAAAAATAATAGTAAAACTTTCGTTATTTAATTGCGTACGAATATGATTTTTTAAATTAACGATATTTGCGTTTTTGTTTAGAAAAAAATGTCCAACGATAAAGTGGGGATGATCCACAATCGTTGGATTGTATCCGTTATTTTTCAGCTTTTCATTCCAAAGTGCTTTTGGGACATCAATGTGAATTCCGATACCATCTCCTTCACCATTAATGAAACCAGCTCGATGATTCATTTTGACAAGTGATTGTATGCAAAGATCAATGTTTTCTTTCGTGGCAACTTTTCGTTTCTCCATAACGGAAACGATTCCACACGCATCATGTTCTGCATTTTTATAATCTCGAAATAAAGACGGTGTCCATGTATTTGTTTTATTGAGCATCCGTCAATCCCCCCTTTTATTGAAGTTTGAATAATCTTACTATTCAAGGCGTGAGCAGCCTTATATACAAGGATAGTAAGGATATAAAAGAAAAATAAAACAGATAATTATGAATAATTATACTATTAATAAGGGATTTATGAAATAGAAAAAAGGAAAAAAGAAAGATGTGCTTTCTTTTTTCCTTTTTAATGAAGGGATTATTTATTATCCGCTAAAGCAGCGAATGCTCTGCCTACAGCTTCAATTGTATATTCGATATCTTCTTTTGTATGTTCTGTCGTTAAGAACCATGCCTCGTATTTAGAAGGTGCTAAGTTAACTCCTTCTTGAAGCATAAGCTTGAAGAATTTACCGAACATTTCACCGTCTGTATCTTGTGCTGCATCGTAATCTTCAATTGTATTTGTTGTGAAGTATACAGTTAAAGCACCTTTTAGTCGGTTTAATGTAATATCGATATTATGTTTTGCAGCTTGCTCTAAAATTCCCTTTTCAAGCATCGCACCAAGTTCATCTAATTTCTCATAAAGACCTTCTTGTTGAAGAACTTCTAGACAAGCGATACCGGATGCCATAGAAGCAGGATTTCCTGCCATTGTACCAGCTTGATATGCAGGTCCGAGCGGGGCAACTTGTTCCATAATTTCTTTCTTACCACCATAAGCACCGATCGGAAGTCCGCCGCCAATAACTTTACCAAGCGCTGTTAAGTCTGGTGTTACGCCAAGTAAGTCTTGAGCACCACCGTACATGAAGCGGAAAGCAGTAATAACTTCATCATAAATTACTAGTGCACCAGCTTCGTGAACAAGTTCATTCACTTTCTCAAGGAAGCCAGGTTTTGGCTCTACAATACCGAAGTTTCCAACAATCGGTTCTACAAGGATAGCTGCTACTTCATGTCCCCATTTATCTAATGCTTCTTTTAAAGTTTCTACATTATTAAATGGAACGGTAATAACTTCTTGAGCGATACTTTGTGGTACACCGGCTGAGTCAGGAGTTCCTAGCGTAGAAGGGCCAGATCCAGCTGCTACAAGTACTAAATCAGAATGACCGTGGTAACAACCAGCAAATTTCATAATTTTTGTGCGGCCTGTGTAAGCACGAGCGACACGAATTGTTGTCATTACTGATTCAGTACCAGAGTTTACGAAGCGGACTTTATCTAATGCAGGCATTGCTTCTTTTAACATTTTTGCAAATTTTACTTCTAGTGCTGTTGGTGTTCCGTAAAGTACACCATTTTCAGCAGCTGTTGTAATTGCTTTTGTAATGTGCGGGTGAGCATGTCCAGTAATAATAGGACCGTATGCTGCTAAATAATCGATATATTTATTTCCGTCTACATCCCAGAAATAAGCACCTTTTCCACGTTCCATAGCAACAGGAGCGCCGCCGCCAACTGCTTTAAAAGAACGAGAAGGACTATTAACGCCACCAACGATATGTTCTAAAGCTTCTTTATGTAATGCTTCTGATTTTGTGAATTTCACTACAATTCATCTCCTTACAAAAATCTATGTATTATTCTAACATGTTTTTCGAAAAGACGTATTGTTTGTGATAGAGAAGGCAGTTGGGTAAACTATTCGTTGTGACATTTAGGAAGGGGGGTCCGATTATGAAATCGGTAATTGAGGTACAAGGGTTACGTAAAGAGTTTACAGCCTATTCAAGTCGTCCGGGATTAAAGGGTGCTTTTCGCGATTTATTAAATCGTAATTATAAAATAGTACCAGCAGTAAATGATGTATCTTTTAATGTGAAACAAGGTGAAATGGTTGGATATATCGGTGAGAACGGTGCTGGTAAATCAACAACTATTAAAATGCTTACGGGGATTTTGACTCCGACATCAGGAGAAATTTTAGTAAATGGGATGAACCCGCATAAGCAGAGAGAAGAATTCGTAAGAACAATTGGTGTTGTTTTCGGTCAACGCTCACAACTTTGGTGGGATATTGCTGTACAAGAATCTTTTCGTTTATTAAAAAAAGTGTACGGTGTATCAGACGCTCAGTATAAAGAGCATATGGAACACGTGATTGAAACGTTAGATATTGGTCCTTTATTAGATAAGCCAGTTCGAAAGTTATCTCTAGGTCAAAGAATGCGTTGTGAATTAGCGGCAGCATTAATTCATAATCCACCGTTATTATTTTTAGATGAACCAACAATTGGGTTGGATGTTCTTGTGAAATTAAAAATACGTGAATTTTTAAAAGAAATGAATGAACGTTATAAAACAACAATCTTATTAACAACCCATGATATTACTGATATTGAAGCTTTATGTGAGCGCGTTATCATGCTGGATGAAGGAAATATTATGTATGACGGTTCTTTAAATAATCTTCGTACACAGTGGGGAGCAGAGAAGGAAATCCATTTTCAATTTATTGAACCAGTTTCCTATCAGGCTTTATCAATGGTTATGCCAGATAGTCATGTCGTTTGGTCGAAAGCGAAAGAGGAAAACGCGTGGGTTGCAAAAATACCGAATGAAGAAGTTATCATTTCAATGCTTATTTCTAAAGTAGTACAAGCCTTTCAAATTAAAGATTTAAAAATTAACGAAGTATCTACAGAGGAAATTATTCGTAACATTTATGAAGAAGGTATTAAACATGGGTAAGTACATTGAAATGATTCGGATTCGCTTTTTAATGATGCTTGCGTATCGTACAAACTATTATAGTGGGATTTTAATTTATACAATTAATATCGGTGCGTATTATTTTTTATGGCAAGCAATTTATAGTGGAAAAGAGAATATTGAAAGTTTATCTATTTCGCAAATGACTACTTATATCGCAATTGCGTGGATGGCACGTGCTTTTTATTTTAATAATATAGACAGGGAAATTGCGATGGAGATTCAAGAAGGACGTGTAGCAGTAGAACTCATTCGTCCATATAACTATTTAGGCATGAAAGTGATGCAAGGTCTTGGTGAAGGAATATTTCGTTTTGCCTTCTTTTCAATTCCAGGTATGGTTATCGTTACCTTATTATTTTCATTGCAAATTACAACGAATTTTCAAACGTGGTTATATTTCTTCTTATCTTTAATATTTAGTTTTATTATTAATACACAAATTAATTTAATGACGGGAATGCTCACGTTCTTCCTATTTAATAATAGTGGAATTATGTATGCGAAACGTGTCGTTATTGATTTATTTTCAGGTCTATTATTACCAATTAGTTTTTATCCGTTATGGGCCCAAAAGGCAATGATGTTTTTACCGTTTCAGGCGATTAGTTATATTCCGAGTATGATTTTTTCAGAAGGTATACAAGGAAGTAAATTGTATGAGGCATTATTATTCCAAGTAATTTGGGCAATTGTACTTATTATTCCAATTGTACTCATGTGGAGAACGGCGAGAAAACGTCTAATTGTACAAGGGGGATGATGAGATGATATATATAAACCTATTTTTGCAATATGCAAGCCAATATATAAAAACAAAATTGGAGTATCGGGGCGATTTTATCGTTGGATTACTTTCTGATTTAGCACTACAGGCTGTTAATTTAATCTTTATTCTCGTTGTGTTTGGGCATACACAAGCATTAAAGGGCTGGAGTAGAGAAGAAGTAATCTTTATTTATGGTTTCTTTTTAGTGCCGTTTGCCATTTTCTCAGCTTTCTTTAACATATGGGACTTTAATGATCGTTACATTATTAAAGGAGAAATGGATCGTATATTAACGAGACCGATTCATAGTTTATTTCAAATTATATTAGAAAGAATGGAACTGGAATCTTTAATTGGAGCGATTACAGGAATAATTGTAATGGGATATGCAGCAGTGGAGCTGCAATTATCTTTTTACTGGTACGATTTCTTCTTATTCTTACTGATGGTAGGAGGAGGAGCACTTGTATACGGAGGGATATTTGTTACGCTTGCGAGCCTTGGTTTTTGGTCGGATGCGAAAAGTTCAATTATGCCGCTAATGTATAACATAGGTAACTATGGTCGCTATCCTGTTAACATTTATAACCGTGTGATTCGCTTCATTTTAACGTTTGTTTTACCATTTGCGTTTGTCGGAGTGTATCCAGCAGCATACTTTTTAAGAAAAACAGAGTGGAATAGCTATGCATTTGCAACACCATTCGTTGGTGTTATCTGTTTTACGATTGCAATTACTCTTTGGAATCAAGGGGTAAAAAGGTACCGTGGTGCTGGGAATTAATTATAGAAGCTTGTTTGTTTCTAAGGGATAAATCCAATGGCCGTCTCATACATATAAAATGAGGTGGAGGACATGTTATGGGGATTTATTCTATTAATTGCAGCAATTGCTATTTTGAGAAGTGTCCAATTGTTATGGAGTTCATATTCAGATTCTAGGCGTTTCTTTTCGCTTTATAATTTAGCCTCCTTATTTTTAATTTATACAACGGTATTGATTGCGTTTGGGTTAAGTTATGTTGTATTAGAAGAAATGGGTTTTGCAGTTTTGAAAGAAGATGGAGAAAGCTTGCATGCCCAATCTTTTCAACTTGTAGAAATTTGCTTATATTTTAGCGCAGTTACTTTATTGTCCGTTGGGTACGGTGATATAGCTCCGATTGGAGTAGGGAGATGGATTGCGATTGCAGAAGCGCTAATTGGATATACATTACCGTTTGCTTTTGTAATGAGGTCTGTAATAGACAATGAAAAATAAGATAGCATTTGATATAGTAAAAGAAAAGAGTAGGAGTGATAACAATGATCACAGTAGGAGAAATGGCTCCAGAATTTACATTAGAGGGAAGTAATGGGGAACAAGTTCGCTTAGCTGATTTTCGTGGTAAAAACGTAGTGCTATATTTTTATCCGAAAGATATGACTCCAGGGTGTACAACTGAAGCATGTGATTTTCGCGATGCGTATGGATTATTTCAAGAGAAAGATACAGTTATTCTTGGTGTAAGTCCTGATTCAGCGAACAGACATCTGAAATTCATTGAGAAGCATGAGCTTCCATTTGTACTTTTAGTAGATGAAGATCATAAGGTAGCGGAATTATACGATGTTTGGAAATTGAAAAAGAACTTTGGAAAAGAGTATATGGGAATCGAGCGTTCTACATTCCTTATTAATAAAGACGGTGAGCTTGTAAAAGAGTGGCGTAAAGTGAAAGTGAAGGGACATACTGAAGAGGTTCTTTCTTATATAAAGTAAATTCATTGTGGAGATAAAATATATAGAAGTAAGGCGAGTGTCTATACATATTTTATCGTCTTACATAAAGTGAAGTGTAGGGCATACCTCCTCAGATGATAGTATTCCAAGTGCGATTATGTCGCACTTTTTTTCTATGTAAATGTATAGAAAATGGGGAAGGATATATAAGAATAAGGCTATATACAAAAATAAACCACATACTTATAGTAGAAATATTGACGATTTATAAGAAAAGGAGTACACTCTTTATAAGAATTATAAAATAATAATCCGTATAGAATCGGGGTGCATGACGGTGGTCAAAGAAGAATTAAAAGAAGCGCTAGAAATGCTGAAAAATACGGGTGTACGCATTACTCCACAGCGTCATGCTATTTTAGAGTACCTTGTGGAATCTATGACGCACCCAACAGCGGATGACATTTATAAAGCATTAGAAGGTAAGTTTCCAAATATGAGTGTTGCAACTGTCTATAATAACTTACGTGTATTTAAAGAGGTTGGACTTGTAAAGGAATTAACTTATGGAGACGCTTCAAGTAGATTTGATTATGTTACAAGTCAACATTATCATGTGATTTGCGAAAAATGTGGTAAGATTGTTGATTTTCCTTATGGAGGTTTGGAACAGCTTGAAGAGGAAGCTGCGAAAACGACAGGCTTCGTTATTAATAGTCATCGCTTAGAAATTTATGGCGTTTGTCCAGAGTGTCATAAGGCGTAATATATAATAAAGAAAGAGGTTACGTCTCCCTCTTTCTTTATTATATATGGGAATTACGTTAGGTTCAGGAGGATTTAAAATATTAAAGAAAGAGGGAGACGTTTACGTCTCCCTCTTTCTTTATTATATATGGGAATTACGTTAGGTTCAGGAGGATTTAAAACGTTCAGTGAAGAACCTAATTTAATTAAAGATAAATACAAAAGGTGATTTCTTTGTTAAGAAATCACCTTTTAACGTTTAGTTTTGTAAGGGCACATTGTACCTATATATGCCTATGATTTATAGCTCTTCTTATTATATTTTTCATCAAATTCTTTTCCTTCTAGATTTCGATCCATTGTTAAAGGTTGGTTGCAATGCATACATGCGTCGACACGACCGAGCATTTTGGTCGGCTTATCGCAGCTTGGACAAATAATTTGTACAGTTTTAGTAGATAACATGCCAATCCAAAAGTAAACGACAGTACTAGCGATAACAGCTAAAAAGCCAACCATCATAAATGTTGTCATAATAATAATGTTTTCACGGAAAAAGACACCTAAGTATGCAATGAAGAGGCCGATAAATACTAAACTTAATGCAAAGGTCCGGATTTTATTGATTTTGTTCGAATACTTAATGCTCATTTGCATCACACTCCTATAATAATAATATAACATAAAATTTAGAATTTTCACTCGTTCGTAAACGTGATAAACCAATAAGATATGAGATATGGAGTATGATGCAGAATGAAGGGAGACTATAATGGTTTTTGGAACATGGTTTTAAGATTTTAACGGGATGTGAAATTTTTTTATGAAAAGTATTGACCCCTTATATACTACATGATATATTAATAACCGTCGCTGATGCGGAAATGCAGAAAACGACAAAAAAGAAATTGAAAAACTTAGTTGACATCGAAAAACGAAGATGTTAACATAAGGAAGTCGCAAATGAGCGGCTAAGTAGTTCTTTGAAAAC
>NZ_QKQR01000011.1:0-141553 GCF_008042305.1 Bacillus sp. AY18-3
GTAGTAAGTCTACTTTAATCATCGTTGGACGACCTTCCGCATTTCCGTCCTTCCATGTTTTCGTTCCTTCTACTTTGGTTTTTTGTACCACTTTTGTATTTGTAATATCATAACCGTTTACTTCTGTTGTGTATCCATCTATCGGTTGTTCTTTTACTTCATACTTATGTTGTGTACCCAACTCTCTGTTGTTCTTTTACTTCATACTTGTACGCTACTCCATTTGCATCATACGTTGCTAGGTTGTCGAATTTGTATTTCCAACCATCTGCCGCTGTTACTTCTTTCGTGTCTACTACTTTCTCATTTTGTAGTAATTCTACTTTGATTGAACTTGGACGATCTTTCTCGTTATCGCCTTTCCACGTCTTCGTCCCTGCAATAGATGTAGTTTTCACCTTATTCGGAATTGGCAACTTAACTCCATTTACAGCATCTGATTTAACTTCAAAAATTACTTTTGCTTGAGGATCGAAATCAACATAGTCTGGAGCTGAAACTTCTTTCACATAATATTTACCTGGTTGTAAATTAGGGATTTCAATTATCCCTTTTTCATCTGTTTTATATACATCTCCAACTTGTTCATCAGGCTCTTTATACAACTTAAACGAAACATTTGGGATTACTTTTTCTTCATCCCCTTCAATATGCTTCACAATTTTTAGTGTTCCTTTTGGAGTCACGTTACCTTCAGCACCACCGCCAGCTGTCATATTTTCGACTGGATGAGTACCCGATTCATTAACTGGTTCCTTGTTTAGAACTTGGTAATCAATCGTATAATCATTCTTAAAAAACTCTTGCTTCTTCCCAGCTTCCGTTATAGTAGATGTATAACCAATCGAAAAGGAGGCAAGACGCGCTTTATCCTTATTAAGCACAACTTTAAATGATTTGTCTCCAGTAAAGGTAATCGTTCCGTAACCTTGCTTTTCAAGCTCTTGTAGCGTTAAAGATCGACGACCTATATAATCATCTACAATTATATAGAAACTATCCTTATTAAGTGTTTGACCTTCCTGTAAATTATCAGTCACAACAATATCACGACTTAACTCTTCTTTAGCCAAGTTTATATTCAAGAACCAACGTACTTCATCGCTCTTACCTGAGTTCATATCACCAGTTTTATAAAAAAATGGTGGCTTTCCAGGATCTGTACCCCCACCACTGCTTGGGCCGGTAATTGTTACAGATTGCTTATCTACATTTGTACCGAAATTGGTTTCAATCTCTTTCTTTTCATCCGTTCCTACATTAGCAGCTTCCACAAAAAAGTTTAAATACCCTTTAATATTTTGATGTGTACTCACTTTATCATTAAATGTACATACCACAGTACCTGCAGTGACTTTACAAGTACCATAATCATCTAATAGAAACTCTGTATTTAATCCTTTTAATTCTGGAGGCAGTGTTAATGTTAGTGTGTCTCCAGACTTCAGCTTAAGACTATCTTTTTCACTGAAGTTTATAGTTACTTTAGTCCGTTGTCCGATAGAAAGATCTGTTTTATCAATCTTAAAACTATCCACAAGTCCTAATGTATTTAATTCTTGTGCGTTTGCTAATATAGGTAAAAGACTCTGACCTATAGTAAACATGAAAATCATTATAATCGAAAAAATAGAAGTTATTCTCTTTAAATACATACTTTATGTTAGCCTCCTCATAATTTAAAATATAAATAGTTTCTGGTACAAACATGTTATGATGAAAATTCTATTATCCAACTATTTCACCTACGTATTTTTAATAGCTATTATGATTTCTCTTCCCCCCTTCACTACTACTTAACAACTTGAAACTTGATTTTTTATAAGTGTATCTAACATTTTCGACACGCCTACAATTATGTACTTTTGACCTATATTTTTTAATAGGAACATAGATAAACTTTGACAAAAAAGTTTAAATAATAAATACATATAGACGACAGATACTGGAATACATTTAAAATCAGGAAAAAATGATTTAAAATGCATTCCAGACGAAACTCATGACAACCATTCTTCTTTTTGTGCCTTAGGGATTATAAAATGATTATTCTATGTGTAAAAGATTTTAGTGCGGGCAAATATAGACTAACTACTTCACAGCAAATATGCATCCTATCAACTTCCATACTTATCGTTCTGAAAAATAACGAAAATTAAGGGTTATAGTCGAAATAAGCATACCAACAAAAAAACTTGTAAATGTGGAGCGAGTTAAAATATTACGGACGAAGTATTGTTTGTCTATGAAGATAAAAGAAATATTCTCCAAATCTGAATAAAGTGAAACAAGTTTGGGGGTAACTAAAAACGATTGTGATTTTCAACTGATTTCATGTGAATTTTGCAGAAATACGGGAATCAGTCTTTTCATTTTTGGAGTATATAAATGGGTGTCGAGAAAAAGGGTTTCTCCTGATGGATCTGATTCTAGAGCTATGTCAAAAAATTAAAATAAACCTACATATCATCTATCCGCTAAAAATTTTTAATTTCTTTACGAATAATAAAATATTTATATATACTTATATACATTTATGTATTAATATATATATAAATGATGTTAAATCAAAAATAAGAGTTGTATATCTCCTCATTATTTTTATCGAATCTAAAAAATCAAGTTGATTAGCACCCAATCCTTGACTCCTTAAATAAGAAGTTTTGAGGATTACCTACTCAGTTGTTAGATAGATTATAATTTTAAGTACACTTACCTTGATTGTAATAACATGATTTAAAGCAATTACAACATTCCCTATTAGCATTTCATCAATAAATAATACAGACATGCCTTTTTTCGTAATTCCCCCAAAAAACAACAAATTTTTTCCATAGTCTATTATTCTAGAATTGTTACCAAAAATCAATAGTTAATTGTTGCTCCCCATTTTTACTTCATTATTATAAGGCATCTTTAGGTTAACCGATTATCCTATTTTACATATCATATTCTGGCTAAGGTTGACCACCCTCATATAATTCTCCTTAATTTACACAACATTATATGTTTAGGTTTTTCAGAAAAAGCCACCTTTCTTCTAAAAGTAATAGCATCTATATCCTCATTAAAAATATACAAATAATTCAGGTTGCACTTTTCTATTTCTCAATATAAATTAATTAAAATAAAGAAAATATATAATAAAGTCTTTATCCGTCTTCTTTTGTCAATCCAAAAGAAAAACAATTAGTTATAGCAAAAATCACCTACTTTAAAGTGGTGATATTTTATTGAGAAAAAATATATATGCATAAAAGCATATTTTTTCCTACTCATTATCGTATACAATATTTACTGTAACAAAAACGATTACAACTAATAAGGAGGCTTTTCTACTATGAAAAAAATGATTTTAGCTGGTGCGTTAACTTTAGCAGGAATTACTGGTGCTACCGCATTTATTCCTGAAACAAAAGCTGCGGCTGCCGCTCAAGAACAAAGTTTCACAAAATTTTATTCTTTGCAAACTGGAGGTAGTTCTGAACAAGAACCTATTTTCCTTCAAAAGGGACAAGAGCTAACAATTCAACCTAACAGTAAAACTCCTAGTTACAGTGTTTATGACTCAAATCATAATCTTATTGGACGTTATTCTGATGGTTACGGCCGTATTTTCACTGCAAAAACGGATGGAAATATGTATGTTCAATTTCATGCACCCTTCGTTTACTACAGTCCTGTGAGCTTTTCTGTTACTTATACTATTCAATAGAAAAGAGGTCCTTTACAGGGCCCCTTTTATTTCTCTTCCCAATTCACTTTTACAAATCCATCTTTCACCATTACACCACTTATATTAAACACATATTTTTCATTTGCTTTCAATGTAACTGTAAAAGTACCTTTTTTCGATTCACAAATTTCCTTTAATTCGTTTATACCTCCTCCTTGTCTTTCATATACGCTAAAGCATAAGTTCCCTCGTTTTGCATCTGTCTCATAAGAAAATGTCACTTCTGTATCCTTTTCATACTGAAGTTCAATATCTTTACCGGCAATATCCCATGATGAGAATTTTGCCTCGTAACTTGTCTCCCCTTGCTTCTCATTTTCTAAATATATATCTCCTGCTCTCCACGCATCATCTAACGTTTGCGCAAAAGTAAAACCACTAAGTAATACAAACATTGTACTTGCCAATATCGCAACTAATATTACCTTCTGTTTTTTAACAAAATTCATCTTATATTCTCCTTCAACTTTCTTTTTACTTCTTCTCACCATATATAATAAAAACCCAATAAAGAATGGCAATATAACCGCTAAAACACTCCATCCTTTACTCATTTGATGTGCTTTAGCATCTGTATATACCCATGATGCAACACATATTAAAAGTGCTATAAAAGCTAAAAACATTGTCACTCCAGCTACTTCAAATATTACAAACGGATTAGCGAACTCTTTCATGTAATTTATACTCCTTCTTTAAAAATGACTGTATTACAACATATATCTGAATGTATACGTGCATCATAATAACGACTGCTATAATAATTGGAATTTTGTTATCTAAATGAGTAACAAATTGTTCTATAACAACTGTTAACAAAACAATCCAAATGGCGTGAATACAAATCATCCATCTCTTCTCTAACTTCTGAGCCTTTCGCACGCCCTGCTTCGTATTATTTATCAGCTCTTCGCTAGGAATCATCTCTCCCGCTAAACTACTTTTTATCTTTTGATCAAATTTATCTTCCTTCATAAACGAACCCCTCCAAATGTTCTCGCATTTGCCTCTTCGCATAATTAAGGCAGTATTTCACCGTACCAATTGGTATATTTAATATTTCACTCATTTCTTTGTAAGAATATTGTTCATAGTAGTAGAGTACGAGCACAGTTTTATATTTTTCATTTAATAACTGTATAACTTCTCGTATCATTTCTGCTTCGACTTTTTGAATAAATTCTTCTGATATATTCACATCATCTGCATGCTCTATTTCTCCACCATCTTCTTTATGAAATAAATCCAATACACGATCTTTCCACCTTTTCTTTTTCCGATAAAAATCATAAAACGTACGAACACAAATTGTAGTAATCCACTTTTTATAATTCTCCACGTAAGAGAGTTGGTACCGCGATGAAAAAACTTTTATCCACGTCTCTTGAAAAATATCTTCCGCGTCTTCTTTCGTCTTCGCTAACTTATAGCATAAGGAATATATTTGCTGCTTATATATATCAATTAATTCTTCTACCTTTTCTGCCATCATAAACCTCCTGTCATTTATATAAGACGACGCAAATTCTCCTTTTGTTTGATAAAATTTTATTTTTTTATTATCTCCACACAAAAAGGCAATCACAACATCGTGTGATTGCCTTTTACTGAAAAACGAAAGTCCGCTTCTGCTTTTCTTAATTGTCCAGCTCCAGCGGCTAGAATACTCGGTGGCTTCGCGCCTTCCTCCGAGGCAAAGTACGCCTCTCTGTCAGGAGCTCCATCCCCCTCCTATTCTAAACGAGCGCTTCCGCTTTTCTTTATGTCCAGCTCTGCCTCCTAGCCCCTTCTGTCTAAGAACCTTCCCCACGAGAAGATAAAATGCATCTTCTGTGGGAAAGAA
Source organism: Bacillus sp. AY18-3 (assembly GCF_008042305.1). NCBI lineage: Bacteria > Bacillati > Bacillota > Bacilli > Caryophanales > Bacillaceae > Bacillus > Bacillus sp. AY18-3. The sequence goes on from NZ_QKQR01000011.1 coordinate 5,580, forward strand.
CCTTAGCCTTCGGGACTAAACAGTCGGCTCCGCTTTTCTTTATTACATTTTTTCTGGTGCAGATACTCCTACGATTGCTAATGCGTTTTGAAGTGTAGTGCGTACTGCTTTCATTAATTCGTAACGAGCTTTACTTAATTCTAAGTTATCTTGGTTTAATACTTTTTCTGCATTGTAGAAGCTGTGTAGTGCTGCAGCTAATTCAAATGCATAGTTTGTAATGCGGTGTGGCAGACGTTTTTGTGCTGCATCCGCAACTACAGCTGGGAATTCACCAAGTTTTTTCAGTAACTCTACTTCTTTCTCAGAAGCAACAAGTTTGTAGTTCACGTCTCCGCCTGTAGCTAATCCTAACTCTTCACCTTGACGAAGAATACTGCATACACGAGCATGAGCATATTGTGCATAGTATACTGGGTTTTCATTAGATTTTGATACAGCTAAGTCCATATCGAAGTCTAAATGAGAATCACCGCTACGCATTGCGAAGAAGTAACGCATTGCGTCCACGCCTACTTCTTCCATAAGCTCACGAAGTGTAACTGCTTTACCTGTACGTTTACTCATCTTCATTTTTTCACCGTTTTGGTATAGTTGTACCATTTGGATGATTTCTACTTCAAGTGTTTCTTTATCGTAACCTAACGCTTGAATAGCAGCTTTCATACGAGGAATGTAACCATGGTGGTCAGCGCCCCAAATGTTGATTAATTTATCGAAACCACGCTCTAATTTATCACGGTGATACGCGATATCTGGCGTTAAGTATGTGTAAGAACCGTCGTTTTTAATTAATACACGGTTTTTGTCATCCCCGTAAGTCATTGAACGGAACCAAGTTGCGCCGTCTTCTTCAAAGATTTCTTCACGCTCTTTTAATACAGCAAGAGCCTGATCGATTTTTCCGTTTTTGTATAATGATGTTTCTGAGAACCATACATCAAATTTAACACGGAAGCTTTCTAAGTCTTTTTGAAGTTTTGCTAATTCATATTTTAAACCGTATGAACGATAGAACTCATAGCTTTCTTCAGCATCAGCTTTTGCATAACGATCGCCAAATTCTTCAGCTAAACGCTTACCGATTCCAATGATATCCGCACCATGGTATCCGTCTTCTGGCATTTCTTTCTCTAGGCCTAAAGCTTGCATGTAACGAGCTTCAACAGAAAGAGCTAAGTTATGAATTTGGTTACCAGCGTCATTAATATAGTACTCACGAGATACATCGTACCCTGCTTTTGCTAATAGGTTACATAGAGTGTCACCTACTGCTGCGCCACGTGCATGTCCTAAGTGAAGGTCACCTGTTGGGTTCGCAGATACGAACTCAATTTGTACTTTTTCACCTTTACCAGTATTCGTTTCACCGTAAGCTTCGCCAGCGTTAACGATTGTTGGAATTAAGTCTGTTAAGTAGCTATTATCCATGTAGAAGTTAATGAAACCAGGACCTGCGATTTCAATTTTTTCAATAGAAGCTTTTGCTTTATCGAAGTTTGCAACTAATTCTTCTGCAATCATACGAGGTGCTTTTTTCGTAACGCGTGCAAGTTGCATTGCCATGTTTGTAGAGAAGTCACCATTTGTTTTATCTTTTGGAGATTCTAATACAACGTTTGGAATCTGTTCTTCTGTTGCTAATTCTGCCTTTAATACAGCAGCTTGAATTTCTTCTTTAATCAATCCTTTTACTTGTTCTAAAGAATTCATTATTTTGCCTCCTTCAAATTAAGTGTAATTGTATATCTGCCAGCTTCTTGTTCACTTAGAAGCAATGCGTACGTTAAGAAGAGTTGTCCTTTTTTCTTTTCATCCGACCATTTAAAAAGAACGTTATCAGTCTTTGTTTGCAATGCAAACGTACCAAGTTCACTCGTGTACGTACCAGTTGTCCATTCACCTTTCACATGCGTTTGACGCATTGAAACAGCACCTGAACGCATAATGAGAACTTGTTCATCTTGAATTTTAATAATTGTTTTCACTTCGCCCTGTTCGTTCGGCTCTTGGAATGTTACATATGTACCTTGACCTTTTACATAGTATTGACCATTTGCTTCAAAAGCAACGGTTTCCTTCCTCGCCCCTTCACGGATTTCTGTTACGAAATGAACGTGTACCGGCAAGCCTGCAAGTTGTTTCTCCACGTCTTGCACACCTTTCAAATGTTATAGATATTAAATAATGTATATAATAAATCACTTTTCCTATCATATCAAAAAAAACCTCTGTCTGTCTGCTGAAAAATCAGGAAAACTCCATTTCAAAAAATAATTCACTTTCACTTTATTTCATATGATAAAATATTTTTTAAATCTAAATATTCTTTCATTTAAAGAGGTGAGTTATGTGCTACCAACAAGATTGAAAAAAGGTGATGAAATTAGAGTTATTTCACCATCTTGTAGTTTAAGTATTGTCTCAACTGAAAACAGAAAGCTTGCTATAAAAAGATTAGCCGACATGGGCTTTCAAGTTACATTCTCAACATATGCTGATGAGATAGATCGATTTGCTTCCTCTTCTATTTCTTCACGCGTTCAAGACTTCCACGAGGCATTTGGAGACCCTAATGTAAAAGCCATTTTGACGACACTTGGCGGATACAACTCTAATGGTTTATTAAAGCATCTCAATTATGATCTAATTCGAGAAAATCCGAAGTTTTTCTGTGGCTATTCTGATATTACCGCTTTAAATAATGCAATTTACACAAAAACAGGACTTGTTACATATTCAGGACCCCATTTCTCTTCATTTGGAATGAAGAAAGGACTCGAGTATACGACCGATTACTTTTTAAAATGCTTAACTTCTAATGAGCCTATTGAAGTCCTGCCCTCTGAAACATGGAGCGATGATTCTTGGTATGTAGATCAGGAAAACCGAGATTTCATTAAAAATGAAGGATACTTTTCAATTCACGAAGGCGAAGCAACTGGAGAGATTATCGGTGGTAATATGAGCACATTGAATTTACTGCAAGGTACACCATATATGCCAAATTTACAGGATAAAATTTTATTTCTTGAGGAGGATAGCTTAACTGGAAAAGCTACTCTTAAAACCTTTGATCGTTATTTACATTCCCTTATGCAGCAACAAAATTTTGAGTACGTAAAAGGCATCGTTATAGGAAAGATGCAAAAAGATGCAGAATGTAAGATAGAAGACATTCAAGAAATGATTACTTCAAAACCTGAACTTGCACATATTCCTATCATTGCAAACGCAAGTTTCGGGCATACAACCCCAATTTTCACTTTCCCAATTGGTGGACGTGCAAAAATCATGTCTAACAAAGAAAAAACATCTATCACTATTTTAACGCACTAAAAAAGGAGCGAATAAGTCGCTCCTTTTATGGTTTTTCTATTTTTTGCAACGCTTTTTGTGGGATTGACTCTTTTGGGATTTCAGCCCACCCTTTTCCTTGCATACCTTTTGCATAAATTTTTATAAACGCCCCTGTATGCAATTCACGGTTCATCATTCTTTTAACAACTTGTAACTTTCCGTCTTCTGTATACCCTTTAAATGTATACAAGTAATCTCCGTCTTTTTTCTCACCTTTATCTATAACCGCATAATAATCTTGTATTTCTTTATTTGAAAAGAAGTTGTCTACAAAAGCATGTACACCTTCTGTTTTTGTGTTCAAATAGTACGCTGTTCCACCTAGAATGATGGCGAATACAACCAAAACTTTAATTACCAATTTCATACATGCGCCTCCTGTTTGCACTTCTTTTTCCCTAGTCATATATCCATACTTGTATTATACGAAAAATGACATACTATACTCTATCTAAACACCTTACACTTTCCTTACATTATTGTAAGGCATTTTCACCTTATAGCAATTTCCCAATAAAAAATTTTTCCGTTTCATGAACTTTTATATTATTATTGAATGATACAAATTTTTATTACAAAAATCAAAGGAGACAGTTTTCAAATGGCTATCTTGCAAGGTTTAGCACTATTACTTGTTGTACTTTGTCTATTTACACTTTTTAGTTACCGTGCTCCTTACGGAATGAAAGCAATGGGTGCTTTAGCTAATGCAGCAATCGCAAGTTTTCTTATTGAAGCATTTCACCGTTATATCGGTGGAGAAATGTTTCATAATGACTTTCTACAATCAGTAGGAGAAGCTTCTGGTAGTATGAGTGGTGTCGCAGCGGCAATTTTAGTCGCACTAGCAATCGGTGTTTCACCTGTATATGCTGTTTTAATCGGTATCGCTACTAGTGGATTCGGTATTTTACCAGGATTTTTCGCTGGATACGTTTGTGCTTTCGTCGTGAAATTTCTCGAAAAAAAATTACCAGCTGGTGTAGAGTTTTTAGCAATTTTATTTATTGCTGCACCAATCTCACGCGGAATGGCAATGCTTATGGATCCGCTCGTGAACGCAACGCTCGGTAAAATCGGCTCTATGATTTCAGTTGCAACTACAGAAAGTCCTATCATTATGGGCATTATGCTTGGTGGATTAATCACAGTTATTTCTACTTCTCCACTGAGTTCTATGGCACTAACTGCCATGCTTGGATTAACAGGTTTACCAATGGCAATTGGTAGTCTTGCCGTAGCAGCCTCAGCCCCAATGAACTTTATTTTCTTTAAACGATTAAAAATTTGTTCAAAGAAAGACACAATCGCTGTAGCAATCGAGCCTTTAACACAAGCCGATGTTGTTTCAGCAAATCCAATCCCAATCTATGCTACAAACTTTGTTGGCGGTGCACTTGCTGGTATTATTACATCTCTGTTCCAACTCGTTAATAATGCACCAGGAACAGCATCACCAATCCCAGGACTTCTTGTCTTATTCGGATTTAATGACGTTGTAAAAGTAACGATTGCTGCTGTATTATGTGGAATCGTTACCACGATTGTTGGATACATCGGATCAATCTTGTTCCGTAAATATCCAATTCGTTCTGCTGATGAAATTCGTGGCATTACTTCGGAAGAAAAAGTAGCATAAGAAAAAGAGTTATTCTCATCGTTTGAGGATAACTCTTTTTTGTGTTGTGTGATAGCCAGTGAAATTATATCAGCGATTTTTTTAATATATCGACTTACCGACACATAACGACAAAATAAGAGCCCCCTAATCATATAGGAGGCTCTTATTTTATCCAGCTACAGCGGCTAGAATGATCAGTGGCTTCACTTCTTCCCTCGAGGTAAAAAGCACCTTTTGCAGGAAAGAACCTTAGTCACCGGGTCTAAACAGTCGGCTTCACTTTTATTTCACCCAACCGAGCAGCATTTCCCGCACGAATTTGCTTGCTGCGACTGGTGTTTGATCACTATGGTCGTAGACAGGAGCTACTTCTACTAAGTCTGCTCCAACTACATTTATATTTGAATTTGCAATTGCCACGATGGAATCTAATAATTCTTTAGATGTGATACCTCCAGCTTCTAACGTTCCTGTTCCTGGAGCGTGAGCTGGGTCTAATACGTCAATGTCGATTGTGACATAAACTGGGCGTCCTGCAAGTTTCGGTAATACTTCTTTTAACGGTTCTAATACGTCAAATTTATATAAGTTCATACCTACTTCTTTTGCCCATTCGAATTCTTCCTTCATTCCAGAACGAATACCGAAAGAATATACGTTTTCCGGACCAATTAAATCGCACACTTTACGAATAGGTGTAGAGTGGGATAAAGGCTCCCCTTCATACGATTCACGTAAATCAGTATGAGCATCCATATGGATGATTGCTAAATCCGGATATTTTTTTGCCATTGCCTTAAAAATTGGCCAAGACACTAAGTGCTCACCGCCGAGACCTAGTGGAAACTTATCGGCATCTAAAAGTTTTGATACATACTCTTCAATCATGTCTATGCTACGCTGTGGATTTCCAAATGGTAATGGAATATCACCCGCATCAAAATATTTTACCTCTTCTAGTTCACGATCTAAATATGGGCTATATTCTTCAAGACCGATTGACACTTCACGAATACGTGCAGGGCCAAAACGAGAACCTGGACGGTAGCTTACTGTCCAATCCATTGGCATCCCGTAAATAACTGCCTCTGACTCTTCAAAACTTGGATGACTTTTAATAAATACTTTACCTGAATAAGCTTCATCAAAACGCATACTCTTTTCCTCCTTGTGTGGAACTTAAGGTATCCCAACCTTTCATTATTTCTCAAATTTGGAGCCTATAACTCCTCTTTCTCGATTTACCTGTGCCTTCTTTTTCTTACAAGAAGACTACTTCATTTGTAGCAGTGTAAGTAACTAGCATGTTCAAGCCTTCTAGACAAACACCTTAAATGAGTCACTTACACTTTATTTATTTCAATTTAACGCTCTTACTTAATTAAATCGCCAACAAATTTCGGTAATGCGAATGCTGCATTGTGTAATTCTTTTGTGTAGTATTTCGTTTCGATTTCGTGGAAACGCTCTTCACTCACTTCTAATGGATCATGTTTTTTAGATCCAATTGTGAACGTCCAAAGACCACTTGGGTAAGTTGGAATGTTCGCTGTGTATAAACGAGTAATTGGGAAAATCTCCTTTACGTCTTTAAACACAGTTGTAATTAGTTCTGGTGTGAACCAAGGGTTGTCCGTTTGTGCAACGAAAATACCATCTTCTTTTAACGCTTTAGAGATTCCAGCGTAGAAGCCTTTTGTAAATAGATTTACTGCTGGTCCTACTGGCTCAGTAGAATCTACCATAATTACGTCATATTCATTTTCGCTTTCTGCAATGTGTAGGAAACCGTCTCCTACTTTTACTTCTACACGCTCATTATCTAATGCGCCTGCAATTGATGGTAAGTATTGTTTAGAGTACTCAATTACTTTTCCATCGATTTCAACAAGAGTTGCTTTCTTTACGCTTGGGTGTTTTAACACTTCACGAATAACACCGCCATCGCCACCACCTACAACTAATACGTTTTCAGGGTTTGGATGTGTAAATAAAGGTACGTGCGCTACCATTTCATGATAAACGAACTCATCTTTTTCTGTTGTCATAACCATGCCATCTAAAATAAGCATGTTTCCGAACTCTTCCGTTTCAACCATATCAAGTTTTTGGAATTCTGTTTGCTCCGTATGTAATGTGCGGTTAATACGCGCCGTAATCCCAAAATGTTTTGTTTGTTTTTCAGTGAACCATAGTTCCATCGTACAATCACGCCTTTCAATGCAAATTTATAATAGGGACATCATTAATGTCCCCTAACAAAAATAAAACAAAACATCCAAAAAGTATAGTTAAAAGTACAAAAATACCGAAAATATATTTTAGTCAGAGGGTTCTAACATATGTACGAAAAGGGATTGCCTTGTAATAGGAAAGAAAACCCTTTCTTAAGAAAGGGCTTTTGTCTCTACTTCTACCGGCTTTCGAACCGGAATTAAAATCATTACACAACCGACTAACACAACAATTCCACCGACTAAAAACGGACTTTGCGGTGAAACAGTGTGGCCGATGATTCCTGATAAGATTGGAGCAATTGCGCCACCTAACCAACGAACGAAGTTATAAACACCTGATGTAACAGATCTTTCATAAGGTGAAATATCCATTACATAACTTGTAAATAATGCATTATTTAACCCAGATGCTAATCCCGATAGAACAATTAATACAATTTGTAACCACATAACTTTCACGAAAAATAGTGCGATTAAGAAAAGGGCAAATACGAGTAAACTACCTTTCAACAATGCTTTCGGTTCATATTTCCCTTCTAGCTTATGAGCCAAAATTGCAGAACCATAAGCTAACGCTAATCCCCATCCGCAAAATACAAACCCTAATTGAATAGCAGATAAATGCATAATAAGTGGTGAATATGCTAGCACAACGAAAAATCCGTAGTAGTATAACATTCCTGAAATCGCACCTTGCATAAACGGTTTATATTTCACTAGGTTAAGTAATTCCCCTACGCCTGCCGCTTTACGTTTCACTTTTCGCTCCGGTTCTTTTACAAAAAAGAAAACTAAAATAAATGCTAAGAAAATTAAAATACTCGTCGCAAAAAATGGGTAACGCCAAGAATGTCCACCTAATATCCCGCCTAATAACGGTCCTCCTGCCATCCCTAAACCGATAGCTGCTTCATATAGTCCTACTGCTTCATGAACTTCTTTACTTAATGCAATCAATAATGTCATCGCCGTTGCGAAGAACATCGCATTTCCTAATCCCCACCCCGCGCGGAAAATAGATAATTGGGCAATCGTTTGCGATATACCGCATATAAACGCAAATACAGTTACAATCGCAAGACCGATCGTCATCATTCGTTTATCACCAAATCTTGATGCGAATATTCCAGCTGGTAACATCATAATTGCCATCGTTAAAATATATGCTGTAAATAACATCTCTACTTGCCAATGCGATGCACCAATTTGCTCAGCAATACTTGGTAAGATTGGGTCGACTACCCCTATACCCGAAAAAGCAAGGAAGGTAGCCACCACTGTAATCAATCTCCCTAATTTTTGTTTGCTCTCCATTTTGATCATTCTCCTTTTGTACTCTCTAAAAATGTCGCTGCACGATGTAGGCTATCTTCGAGTTCCGCCTTTACACGCTGCATTTGATCCATTTTCTCGTCTAGCGTTTGCACTTGTTTTTCAAGCATCTCTTTGATTTCTTGAATCACTTCGCGGTCACGAGGATTCTCACTATTTCTTCTTTGCTCCATTCTTTCTTTTAACGATAAAAAATGTTGCATTTCTTGAAGTGTAATCCCTAATACTTCTTTCGCTTCTACAATCCTTTTAATTCTGGCGATGTCCTCGTCCGTATACAGGCGAATGTTCCCCTCACTACGTTCAGGGGGATGAATTAAACCAATTTCCTCATAATAACGAAGTGTACGTTTTGTTAAACCAACTTGCTTTGTGACTTCATCAATTTTATACATGTTTATTCCTCCCTTCACTCGATTATTACATTTTACGTTAACGTTAACTTTTGTGCAACTGTTAGACTTTTGTAAATGTTTATCCCATTCAATTGTATTTTTCCAAAAGCAGTTTCATAATGAAAGAAAAGAAACGATAAGGAGATTTCCGTATGAATAAACCACTTATTTTCGCCCACCGCGGGGTAAAAGGAACACATCCAGAAAATACGATGATTGCCTTCCAAGAAGCAGAACGCATTGGTGCCCACGGCATTGAGCTTGATGTCCACCTATCAAAAGATGGTGAACTTGTCGTGATTCACGATGAAACAGTAGATCGCACAACAAATGGCATAGGTCTTGTTTCTGAAAAAACGGTAGCGGAATTACAAACTTTAGATGTTGGTAGCCATAAAGACCCTTCTTTCCATGAAGCAAAAATCCCAACGTTACGTGAAGTATTCATTTGGTTATCTACGACAAATTTACAGCTCAATATTGAGTTAAAAACAGATGTTATCCACTATCCAACTATTGAAGAAAAAGCTGTTGCTCTCGTTCGTGAATACCATCTATCTAATCAAATTATATTCTCATCATTTAACCACGACTCTGTTTCATTATTAGCAGAAATAGCTCCTGAAATCCCAAGAGCAATTTTATATGATACACCACTTGCTGATCCTATCGCTGAAGCAAAAAATAGAGAAGCAACTGGTTTACATCCAAACTTTCAATTACTAACAAAGGAATTTATTCAATTTGCACAAGATCAAGGGTACGTTTTCCGCCCTTATACGATTAACGAATACAAAGATTTACAAACTATGATTGACTATGGCGTAGATGTCATTATTACCGATTGGCCAGCACGTGCCTTTGAGCTCCTTTCTTAATTGAAGGAGCTTTTTGTTTTCGAAATTTCATTGTTTAAAATAACCGAAAACCCTCAATACTAATACAATAATGTTTGTATTAGTATTGAGGGGCTGAAAAAGATGGATCAAACTATGAATCCGAAACTTAAAAAATATAAACGTCTTTTCTTCACCGTAATGTTTTCTTCTGTTCTTTTTTTTGTTTTTTCCTTTTTTGTTATTATTATAGTTGCAAAAATTATGGGACCTCCTCCTGTTGCTGTCCCACAAACAAGTGTCTTTTACGCTAATGATGACACTGTTATCGGACAAAGTAATGAAATGCAAAAACGTTACAATGTATCTCTCAATGAAATTTCTCCTTATGTAAAAGAGGCGACACTTTCTATCGAAGATCAACGATTTTACAAACATCATGGCTTTGATATGAAACGTATTGCTGGTGCTATTGTTGCCGATTTAAAAGCGATGGCAAAGGTCCAAGGTGCTAGTACGATTACACAACAGTATGCTCGTAACCTATACTTAGATCATGATAAAACGTGGAAACGTAAACTATTAGAAGCGATGTACACAATTCGCCTTGAAGTGAACTATAATAAAAATCATATTTTAGAAGGATATTTAAATACAATTTATTACGGGCATGGTGCTTACGGAATCGAAGCTGCGTCTCGTCTATATTTCGATAAAACAGCAAAAGAATTAACATTAGCGGAAGCTAGTATGCTCGCAGGTATCCCGAAAGGACCTAGTGTCTACTCTCCCTTTTTAAAAGAGGATCGTGCGAAAGGACGACAATCTCTCATATTAGACGAAATGGTAGAACAAGGTTACATTACGAAGAAACAAGCAACGTCAGCAAAAAAAGAGCCACTAACTTTTGCCTCATTAGATACAAAAAAAGTGGCAGAGATTGCACCTTATTTCCAAGATGCTGTACAAGCTTCTCTTCTTCGTGATATCGGATTAGATGAACAAGCCTTACAAAAGGGTGGCCTGCGTATTTATACAACACTAGACCCTAAATTACAATCTGTTGCAGAGCAAGCTGTAAAAGATCACATACCTGACACAACAAACATACAAACTGCGCTCGTCTCTATGAATCCAAAAACAGGTGAAGTAGCTGCCCTTGTTGGTGGAACTGATTATAATACGAGTCAATTTAACAGGGCTACACAGGCCGCTCGACAGCCTGGATCTACGTTTAAGCCATTCCTGTATTACGCGGCATTAGAACGAGGATTCACCCCTGCTACGCGCTTAAAAAGCGAATACACTGTGTTCACTTTAGGTGACGGTGTTTCAAAGTATAAACCGAAAAACTATAAAGACTATTATGCAGACGATTTTGTAACAATGGCGCAAGCTCTTGCGGTCTCTGATAACGTATATGCCGTGAAGACCAATTTATTTTTAGGCGAAGACATTCTTACAAAAACAGCGAAGCAATTCGGTATTACTACCGCATTAAAAGATGTTCCGTCTCTCGCTCTCGGTACATCTCCTGTAAAACCAATTGAAATGGTTAACGCTTATAGCATGTTCGCAAACGGCGGAAAAGAAGTAAAACCGATGTTTATTCGCCGCATTATGGACCAGGAAGGAAACATGCTATACGATGCTCATTTGGAGAGTAAACAAGTTCTCGATAAAAGCAAAGCGTTTGTAATGGAAGAAATGATGACGGGCATGTTTAATAAAAAACTGAGCAGCTATGCTGCTGTAACTGGTCAATCGATGTTATCTAAACTATCAAGAACATATGCCGGAAAATCCGGTTCTACTGAAACAGATAGTTGGATGATTGGATTTACCCCGCAAATCGTAACGGGTGTATGGGTTGGATACGATCAACCTAAATCGATTTCAAACGTAGCAGAACAAGGATATGCGAAAAAAATATGGACCGATACGATGGAAAAAGGCTTAGATGGACAACCTCAAAAAGAGTTTAAACAACCAAGTGACGTCGTTGCAGTCGATATTAACCCTGAAAACGGAAAAATCGCTACAAAAAATTGTCCCATTTCAGTTAAAATGTATTTCGCAAAAGGTACAGAACCAACTGAATATTGTATGGATCATGTCGATGACAAAGAGGAATTTGAAAAGACAACTGAAGAAAAGAAGAAAACAAGTTGGTGGAAAAAATATCTTCCTTGGTAAAAAAAATAGCTGACGGGCATCCGTCAGCTATTTTTTATTCACTTAATAATGCACGGCGCAATTCTTCACTAGATTCGTTCCAAATCGCTTCATTATGTTCTTTCAAGAATGTACCAAGTACTTTTTTAGATGATTCATCCATATGGTCAACCATAATGTAACGCTTCATTGATTTATCCATTTTGTTTACGTGCTCTGGAAGTGATTTATATCCGCGGCGAATTTCACGGTCAACTGTCATTTCACAAGCTGTTACACCTGCATAATAAGCACCTGTCGCCGTTCTTTCAATCGTTACCCACACAAGCCAAAATGGTTTTCCGTTTGGAACTTCATCTTTATTTGTTAAAAACTTAATACCTTTTTCGACTGTACTACGTGCATGCATTGCACCGATATCAACAAATGCTGTTTTCTCTAGTACATCGACAAATACAGGTGAAATGTTTTCTAGACTTAATGCTCCAACACCAAAACCACCATGTCCATCTGTTGAATCATTTTTCACGATATTAAAACCGATTTTTTTCTTTTTCTCTGTCATATGTAAACTCCTCCTCACTTAATGATTATAAAAGGCCAAAAATAGGCGCAATGATACTGTCTAAAAATACAAATACATATGGAATGACAACATTAAAAATAGGTTGAATTGTATAATTGCTAAGCGGTGTAATAACAAGAATTAATAACGCTATTGCTCCATACTTTTCATACTGTGTCATTTTCGCACGAATATTTGTTGGTGCTAGATCTTCCACAACTCGATACCCATCAAGTGGCGGAATTGGCAATAAGTTAAATACAAGTAATACGATATTAAGCATAATAAAAATTCGGAAGAATTGAGCCAATGTATCTGCTACTGCAAATGGAATTGAATCTAATACACCAAATGTTAATAGGCTATACCAAATAATTAAACCAATTGCACTTAAAATTAAGTTACTAATTGGGCCTGCAATTGAAACTAATATCCCTGCAAGACGCGGCCTTTTAAAGTTATATGGGTTAACAGGAACAGGTCTTGCCCAACCAAAACCAAGAATTAATACAGCGATCATCCCAATAGGATCTAAGTGCGCCATCGGTGATAATGTTAAACGGCCTTGCTTCTTTGCTGTATCGTCTCCAAATTTATATGCAACATATGCATGCGCAAATTCATGCACTGATAACGCAATAATAATGGCCATTGCTACCAACGGAATTTGTTGCAATGGGTATCTAAATAACTGGTCCATGATTCATCTCCTCTTCAATATGTCAAAAAAAGAAATTATTTGTTTTTTCGATTGTTCTTCCCCATAATCCGCTATAATAAGAGTGTAACTTACATAAAAGGAGCGATTATATATGCCATACGTAACAGTGAAAATGCTAGAAGGACGCACAGAGGAACAAAAGAAAGCTCTTGCTGAGAAAGTAACAGCAGCAGTAAGCGAAACAACTGGTGCTCCTGAAGAAAACATCGTTGTTTTCATCGAAGAAATGTCTAAAAACCATTATGCAGTTGGCGGAAAACGCTTAAGCGACAAATAATTTCAAGTTCTTTCATAAGAAGCAGCTCTTAGCTGCTTCTTATTTTTTTCCTTCTAGTAATTCGATGATTCTCTCTTTATATTTTCCTTTTCTTCCATCTTCATAGATTAAATCATGCGGATAGAATAGTTTTTGATCCCTTCTCTTCTTACCAGTAATTGCCTCAACAATATCCGATTCACGCGAAAGCTCTCTAAGCTCTCCATTTGGCATAAGAAGTAAGATTGGCAGACGTTCTTCTTCTTCACCAGCACGGTAAAAGTCATACGGTAAGTCTGACGTTGAATCAACTACTAAATAGTATTCTGGATCAAGTCCAATTTTTTTAAATAAGCTACTTAATTCCATCCAATTATCTAAACCGTGCTTATCTGTAAACTCTACATATTTAAATAGGTTTCGATTCATAAAACGACGGCATAAATCACTTAAAATTGGATCTTCTTCGTCTTGCCATACTTGGAAGTAATAATACATAACGTTCTCGTCTAACTTTAAATAATCCTCTACTGTAACTTCTTCTTCAAATAAAGAATAGAAATGAACCGGATGATTTTTAAATGTATAATACTTCTCATGCAATGATTTTGCACGGTGTAAAATCTTCGTTAAAATAACTTCGGCACTGCGCGTTACCGGATGGAAATATACTTGCCAATACATTTGATAACGACTCATAATATAATGCTCAACAGCATGCATACCACTATTTTTAATGACTACTTGATTCCCATATGGACGCATGACACGTAGTATACGTTCCATATCAAAGTTTCCATACTTTACGCCAGTGAAATACGCATCTCTTAATAAATAGTCCATACGATCTGCATCAATTTGACTGGAAATCATGCTAATCGCTAATTTATTCGTAGATGTTTTGGCGATTACATCGGCTACCTTTTGCGGAAAGTCTTTATCCACACGACTTAATATGCGATTAATTTCCGTATCTCCAACGATAATCTTTTGCGTAAATTTCTCATGATCTAATGAAAATACTTTTTCAAACGAGTGAGAAAACGGGCCGTGACCGACATCATGAAGTAATGACGCACATAAACATAACAATCTATCTTCAGCATTCCAGTTTGGTCTGCCATCAAACACATCATCAATCATACGACGAATAATTTCATATACACCTAACGAATGAGTAAAGCGACTATGCTCTGCACCGTGAAATGTAAAAAATGTCGTTCCAAGCTGCTTAATACGGCGCAAGCGTTGAAATTCTTTCGTTCCGATTAAATCCCAAATAACACGATCGCGCACGTGCACATATTTATGTACCGGGTCTTTAAACACTTTTGTTTCGCTGAGTTTGTCGTTTAAATATACCACCTTCCGACATCCCCCTTTCTTTACTGCATTCTTACTATATATTATAAACGAAATAGGAAACAGAAAGAAATGAAAGACTATATTAATTGCCCTTATATAAAGAAAAAATCACTTTTACCAAAGTAAAAGTGATTTCTGTTTATACATTATTTCCCTAAAACGAATTCAGCAACTTCATCTAAGATCATTTCTTTACCTAGTGGGAAGTAACCTTTGTTTACGTCTTCGTTTTTAATTGTAAATACGTGGTTGTTTTTAACAGCGTTCATGTTTTTCCAAATTGATTCTTCTTGGAATTCTTTTAGACGTTGAGAACCGTCACCAGTTGTAAATACGAATAAGTAATCCGGGTTGTAATCGATTAAAGCTTCTTTTTGTACTTGTACTAGTGGTTTATCCGTTGGTGTACCTTTAACTGCTGGTAATTTTAAATCATTAAAGATTACGCTACCGTAACCGTAGTCACCGTATACGCGGAAAGCATTTGGATATGCAGCCATTTTCATAAATTTAGCATCGCCAGTTTTCGCAACGATTTTGTCATGTAATTTGCTTGCTTTTTCATCATACTGTTTGAACCATTCTTTCGTTTCTTTCTCTTTACCGAAGATTTGACCTACTTCTTCGAATTTCGGACGCCATTGGTCTAATGGAGTTTTTAACATAACTGTTGGTGCAATTTTAGATAATTGATCATAAATCTTTTCTTGACGATTGTTTACAAGAATTAAGTCTGGTTTTGCAGCAGCTACTGCTTCGATGTTAATTTTATCGCCCCAAGCAGAACCAACTGGTTTTACGTCTTTTAATTTCTTTTCAATATGTGCATCAATCTTTTCTTGAGATGTATTAGCAGTAATAATTGGTTTCATACCAAAGATTAATAATTCTTCTGTTGAACCACTAAGGTCAGCAATTTTCTTTGGATTTGCAGGAATTTTAATTTCCCCTTTTGCGTGTTGTACAGTGCGCTCTTCAGTCTTCGCATCCTTCGCATCTGCTTTCTTCTCTTCTTTGTTAGAACAAGCTGCAAATAGTACAGAAGTAACGACTAATACCATTGCTAATAACGCCATTTTAAAATTCTTCATGTTCCCACTCCTTCTAGCTGTATTTCTCTTATAAGTTACAGTGAACTATAAGAAACAAGATTAACAATTAATAAATATATATTGATTAATTGTTGCTTATGCCCCGTTCTAACGGGTGTTCAACTTCCTATTTACTAATAAGAAGCTCAACGTCCATTAGAAGCCCCCTCTTTACGAGGGGGATCTACTTATGCTTTTTTACGCAATTGATTACTAATCATCGCTAAATCATATGTTAAACAAATTGGTTTACAGTTTACTGGACACGGAACGATTTGAGCTTCAATCTCAAATACACTGCGAAGTGTTTCACTCGTCATCACTTCGTCTGGCGTTCCTTGCTTCATTAACTTACCTGCTTTTAATGCAATCATATGATCTGAGAAACGAGAAGCATGGTTTAAGTCATGGATAACCATAACAATCGTTCTACCTTCTTCTTCGTTTAACTTTTTCAATAAGTTTAATACTTCTAATTGATGAGCCATATCTAAGTACGTTGTCGGTTCATCTAATACGAGTAATTCTGTCCCTTGTGCAAGAGCCATCGCAATCCATACGCGTTGACGTTGCCCGCCTGATAACGCCTCTGCTGGACGATTTGCGAATTCTGTCATTCCCGTCACTTCAAGTGCCCAATGAATGTAACGATAATCCTCTTCTTTCAACGTTCCAAATCCTTTTTGATGAGGAAAACGTCCATATGAAACAAGTTCAAACACAGTAAGGCCAGTTGGCACTTCTGCAGTCTGTGGTAAAATCGCCATTTTCTTTGCGATTTCTTTCGTTGGCTGTTTCTCGATTGCTTTTCCGTCAAGATAAACAGTACCTTTTTTCGCCTTCAAAATACGAGAAGCTGTTTTTAATAATGTGGACTTCCCACAACCATTTGGTCCAATAATTGTTGTAATTTTCCCTTCCGGAATTTCAACTGTTAATCCATCAATAATTAACCCTTCATTATAGCCAACAGATACCGCATCAACTGCTAAAGTTGCCATACAAAAAGCCTCCCTTTATTTTGTCCTCATAAGTAAGTATATGAAATATGGTGCACCAATTACAGAAATAACAAGACCGACCGGTATTTCTGAAGTTGTTAACACACTTCTTGAAATTACGTCTGCGAATAAGAGTAAAAACGTCCCTATTAGTGCAGCGGTAGGCAGCATAATTTGATGTTTACCACCAACAAGGCGCCTAGCTAAATGCGGAGCCATTAAACCGATAAAACCAATTCCTCCGGCAACAGCGACAGATGCACCAGCTAAACAAACTGCAATAAATAATAATTTACGTCTTTCTTTTTCTACATTTACACCAAGGCCAACTGCTGTGGAGTCGCCTAGGTTCATTACGTTTAATATGTGAGCCTTACTAATAGCAAGTGGCAAGAAAATAACCATCCATGGAAGGACACTTAGTACGAATTTCCAATCTGTGCCCCATAGACTTCCTGCTAACCAAATCGTAGCAAAACGGAAATCGTTAGATGTCATCTTCATAGAAAAAATTAAACTAACAGCACCAAACCCGGCTGCAACAGCGATACCGACAAGTATTAATCTCGTTGATGAAACGCCGTCTTTCCATGCTAGTAAATAAATAATAACCGCCGCTAATATTGCACCAACTAAAGCGAAGAATGGAAGGATAAATACAGATAAAAATGTACCAGTCCCAACTTTTCCGAAGAAAAAGTAGACGAATATAACGACTGTTAACCCCGCTCCAGCGTTAATACCAATAATACCGGGATCAGCAAGTGGATTACGTGATAACCCTTGCAAAATCGCACCTGACATCGCTAAAGCAGATCCAACTAATATAGCAATGACCATACGCGGCATACGGAATTCAAATAAAATAACAGACTGATCTTCAGCCCCAAGTCCAACCAATGACCTTAATACGTCCATTGGCGGTATTTTAAATGTCCCTGTATTTAAACTTACTAAAAATACAGTAACGATTAATCCTACTAAGATTGTTAAAACAGAAACGTTCTTTTTTGTTAAGACACTTGTCCTCACATTTTCCCTCTCCCTTCGTTACGTGCTAAGTAGAGGAAGAATGGAACCCCAATTAGCGCTGTAATTGCTCCAATTGGCGTTTCAAACGGCGGATTAATAACGCGAGATAACATATCTGCACATTCAATTAACAGCCCACCTAAGACCGCAGAACATGGAATAACCCATCTATAGTCTGAGCCTACAAGGAAACGAGTCATGTGCGGGATTACAAGACCAACAAATCCAACCGATCCTGCCATAGAAACCGCAGAACCTGTTAACACAAGAACAAGTACTGTTCCGATAAATTTAATTAATGTCGTATTTTGACCAAGTCCAATCGCAATTTCTTCACCGAAGCTTAAAATTGTAATATACCTCGACATCATAATTGCAATAAAGAGACAAACAAGGCCAATTGGTACTAACATATTAATACTTTCCCATTTCACTCCCGCAACTCCGCCTGCATTCCACATACTCACCTCTTGGGCAAGGTTGAAATATAGCGCAATTCCAGATGAAATGGCCCCTAATAAAGCACTAATTGCTGCACCCGCTAAAGCTAACTTCACAGGTGTTAATCCACCTGGTGAAGAAGACCCAATTCCATATACAATGCTCGCTCCAAACGCAGCCCCAATAAAAGATGCGATAACGAACATTAAATAAGGTGAATTAGGGAAGAATGCATACATAATTGCAATTCCAAATACAGCTCCATCTGTAATTCCCATTAACGATGGTGAAGCAAGTGGATTTCGCGTCATACCTTGCATAATTGCCCCTGATACTGCTAAAAAGGCACCTGCAACTACGCCCCCTATTGCTCTAGGCATGCGAAGTTCTTGAATTACGTTATGATGCGTAATAGAACCGTCAAACTGAAACACAGCTTGCCATACAGTCTTTAAACTAATATCTGCAGCACCAAACGAAATAGAAACTGCCATGCTTAAAGCTAACAAAACTGTACCTGCTACTAAAATAATAGAAGCAACGAGCGGCCTGCTCTTAATCTCTTTAACATTCACATCTTGCTGTTCTATACTCCTTGCGCTCGCTTCCATACCTCAACCATCCTAACCAACAACATATATTTAATGAAATGAAATTTATTCTCAAATAGTAATAAAAAATTAGGTTAATTGACCTTTTCTTGATAATGATTATCAGAATCACACACTTTCTATTCTACCTATCGCTTCAAAAGACTGTCAACCATTATTTTGAAATATAAATTTATATTTGAATGAATAGATGATACCCCTCCTTCATTGAATGTTAATCTACTCAATTGTATTTTCGTAGAATAACTCATTCCTCGTATGGGCATAAAAAAAGAAGAGTAATCTGTTCACTCTTCTTTTTCTTACTTATTTAACTTTGCTTCAATTTTTACAATTAATTCATCTTCTGTTGGAGCCGCGACTGGACGATTATTTACAAATGCGAATGATTTTTTACGACCAGGACCACAGTAAGACTGACATGCAACTTCAATCGTTGCACATGAATCTACTTTTTTTAACTTTGGAATCAACGTTTTAACGTTCGTTGCCTGACAATCATCACACACACGAAATTCGTTCCCCATTATATAACACTTCCTCTATTTTAAACTTTTCTCAAGTACATTTAAAAATAAACACTAAATGGTATTTTACCGCTCTTTGAAGCTCGTTGCAAGTTTCCCTTTAAAGCTCTTTCTTCATATAATGCTACATATTTATATGTTCTCCTACAGAAGCTTACGTCATTCTTGGCAAAATTTATACCTTTCATCGAAATCTACCATATTTTTAAAAGCTTTGTATAAAAGCTCATTTTTTTGCCCATTATAAAAATAGGAAGTTCATAAAAAGAAAGGGAGTTGAATCTATGAAAGTAAGACAAGATGCTTGGACGGATGAGGATGATTTATTACTTGCTGAAACTGTACTTCGTCACGTTCGAGAAGGAAGTACTCAATTAAATGCATTTGAAGAAGTGGGTGATCAATTAAATCGTACATCGGCTGCCTGTGGTTTCCGTTGGAATGCTGTTGTTCGCTATAGTTATGAACAAGCTCTTCAACTAGCAAAAAAACATCGTAAAGATAAAATGCGCGCTGCAAGCGGTGAACAAGCGAAAAAACGTTTACTTTATACACCACCAGCTTCAGATTCGATAACTGATTATGAAGAATTCGTACAAGAGGAATCAATTGTACAATATAAAGAAGCTATTCCATATAAAGAAACTACCGTTCCTGCTACAAAAAGCTCTATGACAATGCAAGATGTTATTTATTTTTTACAAACAGTCGGATCTTCAAATATAAAAGTGACAGCTCTTGAAAACGAGAATACGAGATTGAAACAAGAGATTAGAGCACAAATCCTTCGAAATGAAGAACTAGAAAAGAAACTAGAAAAATTAGAAAAACAATCTCATACTGTACAAGAAGATTACGAAACACTTATGAATATTATGAACCGAGCTCGTAAGTTGGCAGTCATGGATGACGAAGAACGTTCTCAAACATCTTTCCGAATGGATCGAAACGGTAATTTAGAAAAAATTGCAGAATAGAAAGGATGCATGTAATGCATCCTTTTTTAGTCTTTCATCTTTAAACTTTCCCTTTATATGCGAGAAAACCCCCTTCTTCATTTTTTGCTATAATAGAGATTGTCATTTTAAAGATAAGGGGTTAGTTATATGAGCAATTCCCGTTCCATTTTATCTCAGCCAGAGTGGCGTATTGTAGATCAGTCTAGTTTGGGACCAACATTCCATGCATTGCAGTCATTCGCAATGGATGACACACTGTGCACAAGCATTGGAAATGGTCAATCAGCTGCAACAATGCGTTCTTGGGTTCATCACAATACAATTGTTCTTGGCATTCAAGATTCACGCCTACCACACTTGGAAGAAGGTATTTCCTTTTTACAAGAAAACAACTTCAATGTTATCGTTCGTAATTCCGGTGGACTTGCAGTCGTACTTGATGAAGGTGTTTTAAACGTATCACTTTTATTCCAAGAGACAGAAAAAGGTATCGATATTGATCTTGGATACGATACAATGTGGCATTTAATTAAGGAAATGTTAAACGATTACGATGTTACAATCGAGGCAAAAGAAATTGTTGGTTCTTACTGTCCTGGTAGCTATGACTTAAGTATTCGCAATCAAAAATTTGCTGGCATTTCACAGCGCCGTATTCGCGGTGGTGTCGCTGTCCAAATTTATCTCTGCGCTACAGGAAGTGGCTCTGAGCGTGCCGCACTCGTTCGTGATTTCTACAACCTAGCCATTCAAGGAGAAGAAACACGCTTTACGTATCCTGAAATTGTACCGAGTACGATGGCTTCACTTTCAGAATTACTTGGCGAAACTATTACAGTACAAGATTTAATGATGCGCCTTTTAAAAACACTGCAGCAATTCGCTCCAAAGTTAACACCATCTCAATTAACAATAGATGAAATACCTTTATATGAGACGAATTTACAACGTATTATTGATCGTAACAATAAAGCACTTGGCTTAGAAAAATAAAGACCGTCGCTATAATAGCGACGGTCTTTATTTCGATTCATTATAGAATTAAAGTGCTTGAGCTGCTGTAATTAAAGCTAACTTGTACACTTCTTCTTCGTTACATCCGCGAGATAGATCATTTACAGGCATATTTAAACCTTGTAAGATTGGTCCTACTGCTTCGAAATTACCTAAACGTTGAGCGATTTTGTAGCCAATATTACCAGCTTCTAAGCTTGGGAATACGAATACGTTAGCATCACCTTTAATTGTAGAACCTGGAGCTTTTTTCTCAGCTACAGACGGTACGAATGCAGCATCGAATTGGAATTCTCCATCTAAAGTTAATTCAGGAGCCATTTCTTTTGCAATACGAGTTGCTTCTACAACTTTTTCTGTTTCTGGAGATTTCGCAGAACCTTTTGTAGAGAAGCTTAACATAGCAACGCGTGGATCAATACCGAATAGTTCAGCAGTTTTCGCACTCTCGATACCAATTTCAGCTAAATCTTGGCTGTTTGGTGCAATGTTAATTGCACAATCAGCGAATACATATTTCTCTTCTTCACGTACCATGATAAATACGCCAGAAGTTTTTGTAACGCCTGGTTTTGTTTTAATGATTTGAAGTGCTGGACGAACTGTATCAGCTGTAGAGTGAGCTGCACCACTTACTAAACCGTGTGCTTTACCCATGTATACAAGCATTGTACCGAAGTAGTTTTCGTCTTTAAGGATTTTGCGAGCGTCTTCTTCAGTTGCTTTACCTTTACGGCGTTCAACGAAAGATGCTACCATTGCATCCATTTCTTCGTATGTAGCTGGGTCATAAATATCAACGCCTGCTAATGTTAAATTCATGCTAGCAGCTTTTGCGCTAATTTCTTCTTTATTACCAACTAAAATTGGTTGTACTAACTCTTCTTTTGCTAAACGCTCTGCAGCGCCTAAAATTCTTTCATCAGTTCCTTCAGGAAGTACGATAGAAATGCCTTTTCCTTGAACTTTTTCTTTTACTGTTGTAAATAAGTTGCTCACGAATAAACCCTCCTACATATGTTAAAAAACTCTATCTTTAAGAATACTGCTTTTCCTCTATATTTTAAACTTATAGCTCCCAAAAAATAGATAAAATTAAAATGATTATATTTTCATAAAATTCAGCCTAGAAATAAATCCCCTTTAAGCCTTATCTTCTCCTATTTTCAAGTAAATTTAAATGTGACAATTTTATGCGCTAAGGCTTTATATAGATGATTTTAAAACTATATATGCTATAGTTAACGTGTAAAACTATCATTAACTGAGGTGAATAGAATGAGTGAAGCAACAACAACGTTAGATGGCTGGTATTGTTTACATGATTTACGTTCTATTGATTGGGCTGCATGGAAAACATTATCTAGCGACGAACGCGGACAAGCTGTGTCTGAATTTTTAAATGTCGTTGAAAAATGGAACGAAGTATCTACCGCGAAAAAAGGTAGTCATGCAATGTATACTGTTGTTGGCCAAAAAGCTGATATTATGCTTATGATTTTACGTCCAACAATGGAAGAGTTAAATGAAATTGAGACAGAATTGAATAAAACAACATTAGCTGAATATATGGTTCCTGCATACTCTTACGTATCTGTTGTTGAACTAAGCAACTACCTTCCAGCTGATGAAGATCCATATCAAAACCCACAAATCTTAGCTCGCTTATATCCAGAACTACCAAAAGCAAATCACATTTGCTTCTACCCAATGGATAAGCGTCGCCAAGGTGATGACAACTGGTACATGCTTCCTATGGAAGAACGTAAAAAAATGATGTACAGTCATAGTAAAATCGGTCGCCAGTACGCAGGTAAAGTACGCCAAGTTATTTCAGGATCAGTTGGATTCGACGATTTTGAGTGGGGCGTAACATTATTCGCTGACGATGTTCTTCAATTTAAAAAACTTATATATGAAATGCGCTTCGATGAAGTAAGTGCTCGTTATGGTGAATTCGGAACATTTTTCGTTGGAAACATTTTACCAGACGAAAAGGTAGAGAAGTTTTTACACATATAGAGTGAAACTTTAATCAGTGGGGGTTTTGTTCATCCCCACTAATTATTAGCCTTCACCAATCGGGCTTTTACAAGCAGTTGATCGCCCATCTAACTTCTTTGCTTTCGCTTAATTTTTAGGTGAGGATCTTACTGCCCGGCAAATAGCGGGGCAAATCGTAAAAAAGGGACGAATTTCGTTCCTTTTTTTATTACCCTCTATATTTCTCCTCAAAATACTTCCTTTCTCTGCAAATTCGAACAAAAATCTACAAATTCTTTTCAATTTCCTTACAAAATTGTAACCTTTCTATATCCAAATTTATGCTAAAATGGTACGAGCTACATGCTAATAACGATGCGAAGGTGATAATCTATATGAAGAAAATCTTGTCTATTTTACTAGCGCTTTTATTGTCAATTTCTTCCTTAGGAGTAACAACATCCCATGCCGAAGAAAAAATACACATTGAGGCGGCAGCTGCACTTTTATTTGATGCAGATACAGGAAAAATACTGCATGAACAAAATCCAGATGAATTACTAGCTATTGCTAGTATGTCAAAATTAATTGTTGTTTATGCCGTATTAGAAGCAATTAAAGAAGGAAAAATTACTTGGGATACAAAGGTAAACATTTCTGATTATGCTTATGAAGTTTCACGTAATAATGAATTCTCTAACGTTCCGTTTGAAAAGGGACGTCAATATACTGTAAGAGAATTATATCATTCTATCGTTATCTTCTCTGCAAACGGATCTAGTATTGCCTTAGCAGAACTTCTTGCAGGAAGTGAGAAGAATTTCTTGAATCTTGCAAATGAACATGCAAAAAAACTAGGGTTAAAGAAATATAAATTTGTAAACGCTACTGGGTTAAATAACGCTGACTTAAAAGGAAAACACCCTGAGGGAACGGATCCGAATGGAGAAAATTCCATGTCAGCTCGCGATATGGGTATGCTTTCAAAAGCAATGATTACAAAGTATCCAGAAATGTTAGAGGATACAAAACAAAGATTTAGAAACTTCCCAGATAATCATCCGAAACCAATTCGTATGGAAAACTGGAACTGGATGTTACCAGGTGCTGCTTTCTCTTATGAAGGAACAGATGGTTTAAAAACTGGTAGTTCTGATACCGCTGGATATGGATTCACTATTACTGCTAAACGTGGTGATGTACGTCTTATTTCAGTTATTATTAAAACAAAATCAATGGACGAGCGCTTCACAGAATCTCGTGAATTAATCGAATACGGGTTTAATAACTTCGAAAAACAAAAGTTAAAAGTTGATAAAAATAATACAATCTCTGTAGTAAAAGGGAAAGAAGATCAAGTGACTGTTACACCGGAAAAAGAAATAACAGTAATTGCGAAAAAAGGTAGCAAAGATCCTTATAAAATTGGGACTGAAGTAGATAAATCTCTTGCTGAAGATGGACATTTAGTTGCTCCTATTAAGAAAGATGCCAAAGTAGGCTCAATTACTTTAGAATCAACTGATAAATATGGTTTCTTAGACGGTAGTAAAAGTATGAAAGTTACTGCAAAAACGACAGAAGAAGTTGAAAAGGCAAATTGGTTCGTATTAACAATGCGCTCTATCGGCGATTTCTTTTCAAACTTATGGTCTAAAGTATTTTAATGATGGAAAGCTAGCTCACGCTAGCTTTTTTTATTTTCCTCTCTCCATGTAAAACTTCGTTTGGTTGTCATATCTGAGTCCTTTTTCTCATACGTATGAACTAGTAATCGTTACACACTTCATCTAGAAATAAACCTCTTTCCACAAGGTATTCCAAAAAGAGAGGTGACACATAATGGGTGTTATTGCTTATAACGAAGAAGATGTAAAGTTATTAGCTAGACTGATGCGTGCTGAAGCCGAAGGAGAAGGACAACAAGGAATGTTAATGGTCGGAAACGTAGGGGTAAATCGTGTCCGCGGAAATTGTTTAGATTTTAAAAAAATACGTAATTTACGTCAAATGGTTTATCAAAATCCTGGCGGTTTTGAGGCAACGCAAAAAGGGTATTTTTATCAGCGTGCAAGAGAACAAGATATCGCATTAGCAAGGCGAACGATTCAAGGACAACGTTTTTGGCCTGCAAATTTCGCCTTATGGTTTTTTAGACCTGAAGGTCCTTGCCCACCAACTTGGTATGACCAACAAAACTCTGGACGTTTTAAAAAGCACTGCTTCTTCCAACCATCTGCCGGGGATTGCCCTAGCGTATATTAAGGAATGAAAACGAGGAGGGATTTTTGAATGGCACAGCAACAAAACCCGTATTATGGAACAGGTTTTTATCAACCATCTGGAACTTATGCACAACAGCAACAAATGACCCCACAGCAACAGCAACAACAGCAAGCGATGCAACAACAAGCTGCGCAAGCTCAATATGCCGTCTCTCAAGGCATGTTACCATTAGAACAGTCGTATATTGAAAATATTCTTCGCTTGAACAAAGGCAAGCAAGCCACCGTAGTAATGACTTATGAGCGTGGTAGTTCACTCGGTACACAATCTTATACAGGTATTATTGAGGCAGCTGGACGTGATCACATCGTTATTAGTGAACCGCAATCGGGGAAACGTTTTTTACTACTAATGATTTACTTAGATTATGTAGAATTCCCAGAAGAAATTATGTATTTACCTAGTCAACAAGCAACTTATGCTCCAAGACCATAAAAAAAGCTGGCATATGCCAGCTTTTGTTTTTTTATAAGCCTTTTACAACTGCAGTTCCGACTAAGATCCATGCCACGATAAACGCTACACCACCAAGAGGTGTAATTGGGCCAAAGAACTTAATACCTGTCGTACTTAATGCATATAAACTACCTGAAAACATAATAATCCCAGCTACCATAAGCCAGCCAGCAGTAGTTAAAAGTGATGATTGAATTTTATCCATCAATAAAGCAACTACGAATAGTCCACCGGCATGAAACATTTGATATGTAACGCCTGTTTTCCAAACTTCTAACATTTTTGCAGAAACTTTATTTTCTAAACCGTGTGCTCCAAAAGCCCCTAACGCAACAGATAGCCCTGCCGCAATACAACCTAGTAAAAAGAAAATTTTCATCTTAATTCCCCTTTTTTTACCTTTATCATAAGCAATTTTTTCATATAAGCCAAACGATTTATCTTCTAAAAATCAAATAAAGAATTACCGTTTGCGCCTTCTTCTTTTATATAAACAGGTTCTCCAGAAACCGGCATAACTGGTTGAACTGTCGTCATAGGCTGAGATCCAATTACTTGTGATGGAATCTCAGGTTCTCTATACATAGAAGGCTCAGCTTGTTCATCTAATAATAAATCACATAACGCTCGCACAACTAATAAATGCGCTTTTGATTGTTGCCCTTCACTGCTTTTTGCCTTTGCAATTTCATTCGCCATTTTATTTAAAATCTTATCGCTCGATATTTGCATTCCTTGTCACCTCTTACTTTGTAGTTCTTTCTCAAATTGTCCTAGCTTCTCTACTGAACCAAACACTATTATCATATCATGTTCTCGTAGTTTTTCCTGCCCCGTTGGATTATGTATAACATCCCCATTTCTCAAAATCGCTAAAATTGTTACATCAAATTGATTTCTCACATCACTCTCTAGTAACGATTTACTAGCTAAAATAGAACCTTTGCCGACTGCAATTTCTTCAATTACAAATGACTGTTCCACGCCATATAGTACTGTATCAATATAATGAACTGTTAGCGGATTCGCAATACCTTTTGCAATATGAATTCCTGCCATGCTAGATGGATTAATCACCTTATTTGCCCCAGCACGCTTTAATTTGTCTTCAGTTTCCGGTTTTTCCGCCCTTGCCACAATTTTAATTGCATCGTTTAGCCCTCTTGCTGTTAATGTAATAAATACATTTTCAGCATCATTTGCTACGATAGCAACTAAACCGGCTGCCTTTGAAATTCCCGCATGATGTAACACTTGATCTTCCGTTGCATCTCCGTGTACATACAAAAGTTTTTCCTTCTCTAATATACTTTCATCTTTATCCACGACGACAAATGGAATTTTCTTTTCTTGCAATTCATGTACAACTTGAAGCCCCACTCTACCACAACCACATACGATAATATGATTTTGTAACTGTGCTATTTGTTTATCCATCTTCTTCCTCCGTACTGCATGAAATAAATTCCCTTCAATAATCATAGCTGCCACTACACCAATTGCATACGTAACAATACCGACTCCAACCGGTATGATAAGAAGCGCAAAAACTTTTCCTGCCTGTGTTACAGGAACGGCATCTCCGTACCCAACAGTTAATACAGTAATCATCGTCATCCAAAATGCTTGA
The DNA here is from genome assembly GCF_008042305.1 of Bacillus sp. AY18-3. Taxonomy (NCBI): domain Bacteria; kingdom Bacillati; phylum Bacillota; class Bacilli; order Caryophanales; family Bacillaceae; genus Bacillus; species Bacillus sp. AY18-3. The sequence continues at coordinate 33,474 of NZ_QKQR01000011.1, forward strand.
AACAAACTAATCTCTTCAATCGCCATAAATCCTAACGTTCCTAGAATTACAACAAAGGTCATACATATAACTGCTATCCATAATTGCTTCCGTGCATTCATATCGTGTTTCAACTCTTTTCTCTATCTACAATCTTTGCCAGTGGAAATGAAATACATATATACTAGATACGGAATCTATGAAAGAGGTTGATATAATGAAAACATTTCTTTCCGCCTTACAATGGGCGCTATTTATTTTAGCTGGGAGCCTTATTGTACCAATTAGCGTCGCAACTAATTATGGTCTCGATGGCGCTGAAGCTATTGCATTCGTACAAAGAACATTATTTGTTCTTGGCTTTGCCGGCCTACTGCAAGCTATATTTGGGCATAAACTTCCTATTCAAGAAGGTCCTGCAGGCCTTTGGTGGGGCATTTTCTCTCTTTATGCAAGTTTAGGTGTCGTATTATTTGGATCCAGCAACGAAACGCTTAAAGTACTTCAGTACGCCTTCCTATTAAGTGGTATCATTTGTATTATTCTTAGTGTTTTTGGACTCATCGATAAACTAGTGCGCTATTTTACACCGACAGTAATTGGAACATATTTATTTCTTCTCGTCGCGCAACTTAGCGGGTCCTTCTTAAAGGGAATGTTCGGTCTTGACGGACAACATACAGAGGTACAAGCTGACGTATTTATTCTTTCACTCATTGTTATTTTACTATCCTTTTTCATCATGAAGCTACCTATTATTGGACAATATTCCGTTCTTTTCAGTATCGTCTGCGGCTGGATATTATTCGCATGCTTCGGATTATCAAATCCAGTAACGCCTGTGACAGATATAATCCGTTTTCCGTCTCTATTTGTTTTCGGAATGCCTCGTATTGAATGGAACATGGCAATTACGGTAGTTTTCGTTACACTATTACTTCTAACAAATATGTTAGCAAGTATTCGCGTTGTGCAAAGGATTGTCTCTAAGTATGAAAAGAATGCAGCACCAGATCGTTTCAAACAAGCCGGTATTATAACAGGAATAAATCAATTGCTAGGAGGCCTTTTTTCAGCTATTGGACCTGTCGCGATTTCTGGATCAGCAGGATTTATTGCAACGACTAATATTTATAAACGACTCCCATTTATGTTAGGGTCAAGCTTTATTATTTTCGTTAGTATATTCCCAAAGATTACTTCATTCTTTGCGGCGATACCTGTCGCAGTCGGATATGCTGCCATTTACCCTGTATTTGCAAGCATGATTGGCCTTGCCTTTCGCGAATACGAAACAGTACAAGATAAAGAACGGTTATTTAAAGTAGCAGGTCTTTCAATCTTTACAGGAGTCGGAGTTATGTTTGTTCCAGCAGGAGCATTTTCTACACTCCCGCCGTTTCTAGCATCGTTTTTAAGTAACGGTCTTGTTCTTGGATCTGTAATGGCAATTTTGCTCGAAATACTATTTTCTCGTTCTACAGAAAAACAACCATCGTAAATTGGAAAACTTCCATTATTGCACTCTATCTTTAGAGTTGTTACGATAATGATAAAGTTAAACTTTAATCAATGAGAGCTATTCATCTTTACTAATGATTAGCTCTCACCGATCGGGCATTAGCAGTATAAATTATCATGGGCAACGTGCTCGTGGTAATTTATACTAAAAATACAGAACTTCTTCTAGCTTCACAAAAAGAAGTTCGATGTCTTACTATATATTCCCCAATATCTTCATAAAACTTTATTTCTATTTCAACAAAGAGAGGAATTTTCAATATGACTTATAAAATGATTGTTTTAGATTTAGATGATACTTTATTACGTGACGACCATACCATTTCACCTCGTACGAAAGAGGCTCTAATGACTGCACAAGAGCAAGGTGTAAAAGTTGTACTTGCTTCTGGACGTCCAACATTTGGTATGCGCAATGTAGCGAAAGAACTTCGTTTAGAAGAATACGGTAGTTTCATTCTATCTTTTAATGGTGCAAAAATTATTAACTGTAAAACAAGCGAAGAAATCTTTAGTAGTACGCTATCTCCTGAAATCGTTCACAACCTATTTGAAATTAGTAAAACTGAAGATGTATGGATTCATACTTATATTGGCGATGATATCGTAACAGAAGAAAATAATCCTTATACTGAAATTGAGGGCGATATTACTGGTATGCCAATTGTTGTAGTAGATGACTTTAAAGCTGCTGTTAAAGAGCCTGTAGTAAAAGTATTAATGAATAAAGAAGCTGAACGACTTGTTGTAGTAGAAAAGAAACTACAAAAACAACTAGAAGGCCAATTAAGTGTTATGCGTTCTAAACCATTCTTCTTAGAATTTACTGAAGCCGGTGTTACAAAAGGAACAAGCTTAAACCAACTGATTCAAAAACTTGGCATTAAGCGCGAAGAAGTTATCGCAATGGGCGATAGCTATAACGATCAGGCAATGATCGAATTCGCCGGTCTTGGTGTTGCAATGGGCAATGCACCAGATGATATTAAAGAAATTGCAAACTACGTAACAGATACAAATATGAACGATGGCGTTGCAAAAGTTGTAGAGAAGTTCGTACTAAAAAGAGAAGCACTTGTTTAATATTTTCACTCATAAAACCTATTTGAAGTCAAACACTTCAAATAGGTTTTTATTTAAATTCTCATGCTTTTGTGACTATATTTTGAACTTTGCACTATTCTCGTAGTGTAAACTTTCTTTTTGTATATAATGGAACAAAATAGACTATTTTATTTTGAAAAAGAATACAAATTTACTATATACAAGCATACATTAAAGGAGGCTACTTCATGTTATCTACACCAATCGGACGATTAAGAGCAATCGGCTTAATTGAGGGGATTTCTTTCCTATTACTATTATTTGTAGCAATGCCATTAAAATATTTTGCAGGATTTGCAACAGCCGTTAAAATTACAGGTATGGCTCATGGTGTTTTATTTATTCTATTCATCTTTGCGGTAATTCAAGTAACAATCGTACACCGCAAATCAATTGCATGGGCACTTGGGGCATTTGTTTCATCAGTTATCCCATTCGGTACGTTTGTACTAGATGCAAAATTAAAGAACGAACAACAATAATAACAAAAAGGTAGTTAACGACTGTTAACTACCTTTTTTATTTACAAATTTGGAATTTCCCAATCAATTTCTCTCTCGCCCATATTAGCTAAAATCGTATTTACTTTAGAGTATGGCTTACTACCAAAGAAACCACGTCTTGCCGATAATGGGCTCGGATGTACAGACTCGATAATATGATGCTTCGTATTCGTAATTAACTTTTTCTTCGCCTGTGCATGACGTCCCCACAATATGAAAATAACCGGTTTTTCACGTTCATTTAATAGCTCAATTACACGATCTGTGAAATGCTCCCAACCTTTTCCCTTATGAGAATTGGCTTCACCTTGTCGAACTGTTAATACCGTATTTAATAATAAAACCCCTTGCTCTGCCCACTTTACTAAATAACCGTTATTCGGGATTTCATAACCATATTCATCTCGAAGTTCTTTATACATATTTAGCAATGACGGTGGCGTTTTAATGCCGGGCTGTACTGAAAAGCTTAAACCATGTGCTTGATCCGGTCCATGATATGGATCTTGCCCTAAAATAACGACCTTTGTATTTTCATAACTTGTATACTGTAGAGCGCTAAAAATATCTTCTATCCTTGGATAAACAACATGTGTACTGTACTCTTCTTTCAAAAAATCAGCCAGCTTACGATAATATTCTTTCTCAAATTCTGGTGCCAATAATGGCTCCCAATCATTTTTTAAAACATTTTTCATGCTTTCACTTCCCGTCCAATTAATTCACCATATCCTGTTTTGTAAATACTACAAACGAAATAATAAGGGATATAACTGCCCAAACCGTTAAATTCATTAAAGAGAACCCCATCGATAAGCCTTGTAATGCAGGTAATTTTCCTGATAGATAGTCTGTTAATGATAAATTCACACTAAAAATATATTTCGCACCCTCCCAAGATGTTGCAAACGAGCTTAAAATGCCACCTGCGATTAATGCGGCTAACATAACGCCCATACCGGCTGGTGTATTTCGAATTAAAACAGAAACCATAAATGATATAGTTCCGACAACGATAGCAACAAACCAAGCTAACCCATACGCCATCAAGACGTATTGCCACTGCGGAATAAGGTGTACAAAATTCGTATTTAACGTTTCCTTATCAATAACAAACCCAGTTAAAACAGGCAAATTCCATCCCGAGTATCCAAATACAAGCCCAGATAATATGTAAGCAAACAAGCCGACAAGAAGCAGTATGAGTGAAATGAAAAATAACATCGTCACGTACTTACTAAGAAGTATTTTCCAGCGCCGAATCGGCCGTGTAAGTAGCATCTTCATCGTTCCATCACTTCGCTCTCCTGAAACAATATCGATAGCGACAATCATTACGAGAAGCGGAATAAACAACGTAATTCCTTGCTCAATAAACGCCCTTACAAAAGTGGGTGCGCCCGGTGCCATCGGGTTAATATCATGATCTAAATAATATTGTTGCTGCTCCACTCTTACCTTTAGCCAATCACGCCATTCTTCTGGTAGTCTAGAATTGTTCAAGCGGTTTTGAGAATCAACAATTTGTTGTTGTAATGAAACTTTCCAATCCGTCGTACCGAGCCTTTTTTGTGTCGTTTCTACTTCACGATACTGCGCATACACGAAAAGTGGGATCAAGATTGCTAAAATAAGCATGACAACAAAAATACGTTTCTTACGATAAATTTTTTCCGATTCATTTAAGACTAGATTCGCAAATTCACGCATGCTGCTCACCCCTTGTGAGTTCAATAAATAAATCTTCTAGCGTAAATACAAGCTCCTTAACGCTATGTACATCTATCCCGTTTTCTACAAAATGTTTATTCCAATTACTTATAGATGCGATATTCATGCGGCATAGTAATCGATCACCTTCTATACTCACTTCTCTTACTTCCTCAGCATCTTCTAGCATATTTTTCGCCTTAGAAATCGGTGTAACAATCCATTCTACACGATCACTTGCTGTTTTAATTAACTCTTCAACCTTGGCAACTGTTATCATCTTTCCTTTATGAATAATAGCAACGCGATCACATATCATTTGCACTTCACTTAGCAAATGACTTGAAATAAACACACTCATATTTTCTTCTTTCACAAGCTTATGTATAAATTCCCTAAGTTCTCTAATCCCAGCTGGGTCTAAACCATTTGTTGGCTCATCTAATATGAGCAATTTTGGATTTCCAAGAAGCGCTTGCGCAATACCAAGACGCTGTTTCATACCGAGTGAGTATGTTTTTACCTTATCGTGAATTCTTTCATCTAAATGAACCATTTGAGCAATTTCAATAATACGTTCATCTGATATACCACCTAACATACGGGCAAATTGTTTTAAATTTTCCCATCCCGTTAAATAGGTATACAGTTCTGGGTTTTCAACGATACTCCCAATTTGACGCATCGCTTCTCTGAAATTTTCCTTAATAGAATAACCGCCGATAGAAATCGTGCCTTCTGTTTCTTTAATCAATCCAACTAACATTCGAATTGTAGTTGTTTTTCCGGCACCATTCGGCCCTAGGAAGCCGAACACTTCCCCTTGTTTTACATCGAAGGAAATATTCTCTACAATTGTCTTCTTTCCAATTACCTTCTTCACGTCACGTACGGAAAGTATCGTCGTCATTTTACCCCTCCTTGTTCTAGTTTTAATTTACTCGCAACATTTCGAACTAATCGGTCCGCCATATATGTATATCCTATTTCATTCGGATGGAAATGGTCGGAGTATAATAAATCTTTCCCACGGTTTTGGAATAAATCAAATGTCGGTGTAATATACACATTTTTATTATTTATCGCTAATTTTTCTAAAGATGCATTCCAGTCTACAACGATGTTTGAAGAACCTTTTAAATCTTCTACATCTTCAAAAGGATTGTATAAACCAAGCCAAAAAATAGGGCTATCTGTATTTAACTTACGAATTTCTTCTATTATTTTCTTCGCTTCATTTTGGAACGTCGCTGTATCAGGACGGTATGTTTCTAAATCTATCTTTTCAAGCGATTCCCACCCTGGAAATAAATCATTTCCTCCAATTGTTAAAACGATTACATCTGCTTGCTTAATTGAATATTGAGCGCCACTACTCTCAATTTGTTTTAATAGGTCGGGCATTTTTGCACCACTAACAGCTAAGTTTGTTAATGCAACCTTTTGCTTATAATCTTTTTGTAAATCTTCTTTCATCCGTCCAACATAGCCAATTCCTTCTTTATCACCAACACCGCGTGTTAATGAATCACCTAAACTAACGATTTGTAACGTTCCCGTTTTCTTTTTCTCTTTTGCCACTACATCGGTCTTTTTAATTAAATTTGAAGCTTTCGGATTTAATACATCATTTACACCTGAAACAAAGCCATATGCAAATAAACAGAAAGATGCAATTGTAATGAGTAGAATTACTTTTACTACTTTTGATCTCATATCAAAACCCCTTTTAGCCCTCATAGATTGTCCATAATTATACCAAACGCAATTTTGAAAAGCGATTTTCAAAGCTTATCTATTATGTTGTTTCCCTATGTACTAATTCTGGCAATAACTCTACGTGCCTTATATCGATTTGCTCATCATTAATCTTTTCATATAATAATTCAAATGCCTTCACACCAACATTTTTACTACAATACGAAATCGTCGTAATGCCTAAAATATCTGCCACATCTTGATCATCACAACCGATAATCGTAATATCTTCCGGAATACGAATGCCTTGTTTTTTCGCTTCCGTTACCATCCCCGCGGCAATATGGTTGCAAGATACAAGAAACGCTGTTGGTTTTACTGACATACATGTCCATTCCCTAATCACATTACGCCCATCTTCCACTGTAAAACAGCCTTTAAACTTCCAAGCCTCTATCGGTGTTACAGCAATCTGTTGAAGCGAATCTTCATATGCTTGTTTTCTTCTCTGACTATTAATGCTATTACTTCTTCCAATGCAATACCCAATACTTGTATGGCCCGCATCTATTAAGCTTTTCATTCCGCGCGAAAACACTTTATAGTAATCAATATGCACACTCGAAATGAAATTCGAGTCGATTTCTTCGCACATAACAATAGGGCCGAATTTCGTATATTCTTCAAGCTTTTCCTTACTATTCGCCCGCGAACATATAATAACCCCATCAAGTTTTTTCATTTTTAACATATTTAAAATTTCTAATTCCCTTTCCTCACTATAATTCGTCTGACAAAGCATCATATTATAATTATTCTTTGCTGTTTCCTTTGATATTCCCTCGATAATAGCGCTATAATATTGATCATTTACGTGCGGTAATAAAACGCCAATTACATTCGTTTTTCCTTTCACTAAATGAATTGCATTTACATTTTGCGTATAATTTAATTCTTCTATAATTGCTAAAATTTCTTTTCGTTTCTGTTCATTCACATATGGATGATTATTTAGTACACGTGAAACAGTTGAAACAGATACCCCAGCAAGCTCAGCAATCTTCCTTATATTCGTCATCTCATTTTCCCCTTCCCTGCAAAAATTCTCCCTTGACCTGGTAAGCTTTCCACAATATATCCTTTCCTAGCAAATACATTTTGAAAGGATATACAACTATGCTTCGATTCAAATTAGAATATATATTTTTCATTGGCGGTCTACTCACTCTCGCCATCGGTATTAATATGATGACGACAATTACTTCCTTTGGACTTAGCCCTTATGATTCCTTCTTTATTGCACTATATCAAAATTTCGGGATAAGTATCGGTTTTTGGATTTTCATGATTAACTTTGCATTTACTCTTATCGTACTCTTTTGGAATAAAAAACAAATAACAATTGGTACAATTGTAACGATGGTTCTTATTTCTCTTTTTGTTGATTGGATTGGTTCCATTCCAACTATTATGGACGCTATCCGTTCTCTTCCAAAATATATAACACTTATTTGCGGAAATCTATTCGTTGGAGCTGGGATTGGTCTTTACGTCTCTACAAACCTTTGCGCAGCACCTCAAGAAGCTTTCGTTTTAACCGTTGCTGAGAAAAAGAAATGGACATTTAGAAGAACAGAAATTTCGTTAGCGTTTTTATTTTTAACATTAAGCTTCCTATTAGATGGACCTATCTATTTTGGAACAATCATCTTATCCTTTACAACAGGCTGGATTATCCAAGCATTTATTCAAATTGGTACGAAGATTTTAAATAGAAAAGAGCCTATTAAGCAAGCTGCTTAACAGGCTCTTTCTGTTTTATGAGAAGAGATACTACTTAGCATCCCCTTCAATTCGATAGTTTGCTTTCAAACAATCTATTTCTTCATACCCTTGCAACGTATGTAGAATATAATCATAATCAGCAAGAGACGCACGATGCGTCACAATTACAATTTCAGCCTTCCCTTTCTCTTCAAGCGGCATTTGAATAATCTTTTCAAAGCTAACGCCACGCTCAGAGAATAATGAAGTAATTTTTGCAAATACACCAATTTCATCTTTTACATGAAGTCTTAAAAATTTCTTCACAACAATTTCGTCTGGCTCTTTTAATACTTTTTTATACTGCGGGGATACCGCACTATTTCCGTTTACACCTAATCGAATATTTTGCATTACAGCTACTAAATCTGAAACAACAGCTGTTGCTGTCGGTAAACTTCCTGCACCTGGCCCATAAAACATCGTTTCTCCGACCGCTTCACCATACACATATACAGCGTTATATTCGTTTTGTACGGCCGCCAGAGGATGTGTATTTGGAAGTAGTGTCGGTTCAACTGTCACCTCTAATTTTTCACCATCTCGCTTCGCAAGACCGATTAATTTAATCGTGTATCCTAAACTCTTACTGTATTCAATATCTTCTTCTGTAATAGAAGTAATCCCTTTTACCTTCACATCTCCAAGCTCTACATTTGTAGAAAAACCAAGGGTAGCCAAAATCGTCATTTTTCTCGCTGCATCTAAACCTTCCACATCTGATGTTGGATCTGCTTCTGCAAATCCAAGTTGTTGGGCTTCTTTTAACACGTCGTTATATGCTCTCCCTTCATCTGACATTTTCGTCAAAATAAAATTTGTCGTTCCATTTACAATTCCCATTACTTTCGTAATAAGATCTGAAGAAAGTCCTTCTACGATACTTCGTAAAATCGGAATCCCTCCGGCTACACTTGCTTCATAAAACAAATCTGCTTTATTATCTTTTGCTACCGCTAAGAGTTCCGCCCCATGTAACGCCATTAAATCTTTATTGGCAGTCACAACATGCTTCCCGCTCTGTAAGGCTTGCAAAATATATGCTTTTGCATCATCAATGCCACCCATCACTTCGATGACAACGTCAATATTTGGATTATCTAAAATTTCATTTGCATCTTGTGTTAATAGAGTAGAAGGTACCTCTACCTCTCTCTCTTTTTCAATATTTTGTACTAGTACTTTCGTTACTTTTACAGGACAACCTACTTGGTGGATAAGTCGCTCTTGATGATCTGTAATGATACGAACTACACCGCTACCAACTGTCCCAAGACCTAATAAACCAACTTGAATTTCTTTCATAATACTGTCCACCCCTCAAAAATTGTGTTTAGATGAAATTATATGAGTAAAAAATCTGAAAAACAATGTTTTTTGAACATTCGGAAAAATAAAAGTTAATCTTTACAAAGAAAACGTTGCCACGTGTTACACAATCTTTTTTTATAATACATAAGGGGTTTCTTGATACACGTAATAATTCAGCCAATTAGAGAATAATAGATTCCCATGGCTTCTCCACCTTACAATTGGTTTCTCATCTGGATTATTATGCTTAAAATAATTTTTCGGCACATCAATATTTAACCCTTTTTGGCGGTCCCGTTCGTATTCTTGCTTTAACGTATCACAACTATATTCACTATGCCCGAGCGCAAACACTTGCCTTCCTTCTTGCCCAATGACAAGGTGAACACCCGCTTCCTCAGAATTTGCTAATAATGTTAAGTCTGTCACCTCTCTAATATCACTCTCTCGTACTTCTGTATGACGAGAATGCGGGGCAAAAAACAATTCATCAAACCCTTGTAACAATTTCACATGTTGCTCACGAACTTCATGTTCAAATACACCGAACATTTTTTCCTTAAGAGGATACTTTGGAACACCATAATGATGATACAAGCCAGCCTGTGCCCCCCAACAAATATGAAGCGTAGATGTTACATTCTTTTTTGAATACTCCATAATATGTTTAAGCTCTTCCCAATAATCTACCTCTTCAAAAGAAAGAGTTTCAACTGGTGCTCCTGTAATAATAAGTCCATCAAATTTCTCATTCTCAATATCACGAAATGTTTTATAGAAACTCGTTAAATGGTCCTGCGCTACATTGCGAGACAAATGTGATTCCATATGAAGTAAGTGAACATCTAATTGCAACGGTGTGTTGCCAATTAAACGAAGTAATTGCGCTTCTGTTTCTTGCTTTGTAGGCATTAAATTTAAGATAGCAATTTTCAATGCCCGGATATCTTGTGTTTCTGCTCGCTCCTTCGTCATTACAAAAATATTTTCCTTCTGCAACACTTTGCGAGCTGGTAAATCTCTATCAATTATGATCGGCATGTTCTTTGCCTCCGACTAGCGCTGCTTCTAAATCTGCAATAATATCAGAAACATCTTCTATACCAACCGATAAACGAATTAAATCTGATGTAACGCCAGCTAGACGCTGATCTTCAGCACTTAATTGTCTATGCGTTGTGCTAGCAGGATGTATAACACAAGTTCGTGCATCCGCTACATGCGTTACGAGAGTTGCTAGTTTTACATTTGCGATAAATTCTTTCGCTGCTTCTAATCCGCCCTTAATGCCGAATGTTAAAACACCACTAGCACCTTTTTTCAAATACGTTTGTGCTAACGAGTAATTTTCATTGCTATCTAATCCCGGATAATTCACCCATTCAATACGTTCATGGTTAGCAAGCCACTTAGCAACTGCGAGAGCATTTTCACTATGACGCTCCATTCTTAAATGTAGCGTTTCTAAGCCGATATTGCTAATATACGCATTGAATGGGCTCATACAGTTTCCATAGTCTCTTAATAATTGAACACGTGCCTTCACAATATACGCTGCTGCACCAAAATTTTGAACGTAACTTACGCCGTGATAACTTGGATCCGGTTCAACAAGTTCAGGATATTTCCCATTTGTCCAATCAAAGTTCCCTCCGTCAATGACAATGCCGCCTAAAGAGCTTGCATGACCATCAATATATTTCGTCGTAGAATGAACGATAATATTTGCTCCGTGCTCAAATGCTTGGCATAAATAAGGAGTTGCTAATGTATTATCCACGATAAAAGGTACTTCTAACTCTTTCGCTGCATCTGAAAATTCTTTGAAATTTAAAACATTCATCGCTGGATTTCCTAACGACTCTGCATAAACAAGTTTCGTCTTATCATTAGCAAGGGCCACAATTTCATCAGCACTTAAATTCGGATTAAAGAACGTAACGTCAATACCAAGCTTACGCAAACTTACTCCAAATAAATTAAACGTTCCGCCATAAACTGTGGAAGAACAAAGCAAGTGGTCTCCGCTACTACAAATATTTAAAACAGCAAGCATAATAGCAGCCTGCCCAGAAGCCGTTGCAACAGCTCCTACACCACCCTCTAAATCCGCTAACTTTTGCTCAAATGCAGCTAAAGTAGGATTTCCAATACGCGTATATATATATCCTTCTGCCTCTAAATTAAATAGCGCTGCTAAATCATCTGAAGTATCGTATTTATACGTTGTACTTTGATAAAGTGGCAAAACACGCGGTTCACCATTCTTTGGTGTATAGCCACCTTGCACACAAATTGTTCCTTTTCCCCATGATTCTCCCATCTCTCATTCTCCTTTCTTTTATACAAAATAAAAAACCGCTCCTTTCCTGAAAACAAGAAAGGAGCAGTTTGAAAACACGCTCTAAAGGCTCTTTCTTATCTTTCAGGATTATTACCTGCAGGATTTGGCACAATTCCGTTATACGGCTGTTGCCAAGGTTTCATCGGGCCTGTCCCTCCACCTTTTCTTGATAAGACTATGCAATTACCGTTGATTTTATAGCAATAATTTCCCAATGTCAATCAGTTTTTCTGAATGTTCTAAATTAAATACAAAGAATTTGACATGCATAACAAAAGAAATATATTCCATATCCATTTGAAAAAGACCTTTTAAAACCCACGATTACTATATAAAATTAAGTAAGTAGTTTAACTGTATACATTTCAAATTCTCACGAGACCTCAATATATTGAATAAGCCCACCTCTCAAAAAGATACTATACATATTCCTTTCACAGTAGCATATTTAATCCTTTCGACATTAAAACTTACATAACGGAGGTATAACATGACAAACACAAAGGACATGCACTATATACTCGTCCTATACGGCATTCTTTTAGGCTCTATAGTAGGAGCTACAGTCTGGCTATTTTTAGTTACAATAAATATCGGCATTCACTTTATTTGGGGATACTTACCTACTATTTTCTCTTCTCCCCCGTATTACACTATTTGTGTAACAACTATCGGTGGTATTCTCGTTGGTTTAACCCAAAAATACTTCGGCATATATCCACGTCTTATGCCGGAAGTGATGGGTGAATATAAAAAAACTGGTAGAATTGAATACCGTTTTGTACATAAAGCTACTTTAACTGCGATTATCGTTTTAATATTTGGAGCTAGCTTAGGTCCCGAAGCAGCACTTGTTGGAATTATCGGTGGACTTTGTACATGGGTAGGGGATCGCTTTACATTTGCCTTAAAAGGAATGAATGAACTAACAGAGGTTGGAATTGGCGCTACTTTAAGTGTAATTTTTAACGCGCCATTATTCGGTTATTTAGCTCCAAATGAAAATGAGGGTGAGCAAATTAACGAATTTTCTAAAGGAAAAAAAGCAATTGTATATTTAGCTACCACTTTCGCTGGCTTTTCCGTTTATTTATTACTTAGTAAATTCGATAATCGCGGATCCTTTATCGTTGATTTTGGGGAAGGTTCCCTTTCTCTTAATGAATGGATCGCCTTTCTACCACTTGCTAGTATTGGTGCTATAGTTGGTTTCTTTTATTTCAAATTTGAATTCACATTAGAGAAATTAATCCATCCCTTCAGGGAATACAAACTATCACTTGGAATTATCGGTGGTATTTTATTAGGAATTACAGGAATTTTTCTCCCGTACACGTTATTCTCAGGAGAACACCAATTAAAAGATTTAGTCGTTGAATGGAGTCATTTATCTTTCTGGGTACTACTTCTTTCAGGTGTTTTAAAATTATGTATTACTGCCGTTTGTTTAAATACAGGTTGGCGCGGTGGACATATTTTCCCAATTATATTTGCTGGATCTAGTATCGGATATGCTATAGCTTCCATTATCCCGATAGATCCAATCGCTTCGGTAGCCATCGTCACGACAGCAATTTCAAGCTATGCATTAAGAAAACCAATTGCTATAACATTACTATTACTCATGTTTTTCCCGCTCAATTTACTATTACCGATGCTTGGAGCGGCAGCGATTGGTAATGCATTTCCACTTCCTAAAAATAACGAAGCTACAAACGAATAAAAATAGGCAGTAGGGACAAAAGTTCCACTGCCTATTTTTATTACACACGTTGCTTCAATAACGCGTATAACTCTTCAAAATTTTGTACTTCATATGTTGGCACAATCTCGCTATTATTTGATTTCTTTTCTGGATTAAACCAACAAGTATCAATTCCCGCTACATATCCACCTTTCATATCAGCACTTAACGAATCCCCAATAATGAGCCCTTCTTCAGGGGAAAAATTAGGAATTCGTTCAAAAACATAATCAAAATACTCTTTCATCGGCTTTTGGAATCCCGTATCTTCAGAAACGAAAATATCTTTAAACAAGGCATGTAATCCTGCATTACGTAAACGTTTATCTTGCGTCTTAGAAATACCGTTTGTCACTATATATAAATCGTACTCACTTTGAATTTGACTTATAAATTCAAACGCACCTTGCATAAGTTGGTTTCCTTCTTCTAAGTAGCTACGATAATTATTTTCGAATAATACTCCATCTACTTCTTCCCCGTACTCTTTAAACAAAATTGAAAACCGCGTATTTACAACTTCATCACGGTTCATTTCACCTTCCTCAAAAGCATCCCAAAGACTTTTATTAATTTTTTTATAGTGCCCTTCAACCTCGCTAGTTAGAGGAATCCCTTTCTCTTCAAACAGCATACGTAACGCCATTTTCTCCGCCTTCTGAAAATCTAACAATGTATCATCTACATCAAATAGCAATGTTTTATATTTTTTCATAAGCCCTTCACACTCTCTTTTCTACAAAAACAAATTTACGTAAATCGTATCATTCCTTCTTGTAAACATAATAGGAGATATCTCATACTAAACATGAGGTGAAAATATGAAAGTCAGCAAAAATAGCGAAGAAATCTCTCATTACATGCAAACTTACAACGTCCATACTCTTTTTTCTTTTAATGTCTTACCGTATGCTGAACTACATTCCTTTCAAAAGAGAGAAAGAATATGTAATGAAGGCGTTGATGTTCCTTATCTTTATTACTTAATTTCCGGAAAAGCGAAAATATATATGAGTCACAAAAACGGGAAGGTCTCCTTAATTAACTTTATTCAAGCACCTTCGTTCATTGGAGAATTAGGGTTAATTGGCGTTGAATCCGTTACGAAAACGGTGGAAGTGATTGAAGATTGTATGTGCTTAGCGCTCCCTCTTAAAGATTGTCAGCATCTTTTATTGCAAGATGCTACCTTTCTACAGAAACTATGTAAATTTATCGGCGAAAAAACAATTAGCCGAACAGAAAGTTACGCCAAAAACAATAGTTATCCGTTCGAAAATCGATTAGCGGCTTTTATTCTATTAACAGAACAAAATAACAGTTATACAGAAAAACATACCGAGGCTTCGGAATACTTAAATGTCAGCTACCGCCATCTTTTATACGTATTAAACCAGTTTTGCCAGCAAAATTACTTAAAAAAAGACGGAAGAACCTATTACATACAAGATCGAATTCAATTAGAAAAACTGGCTGATGAACTTAAAATATAAAAAAAGTAGCATTAACGTTTACCTGTTAATGCTACTTTTTTCGAGTGACGATTCTATTTTCAATTAAAATTTACTTGCTACTTTAGCTGCTTCTTCAAGACCAGCTGTAATGATTTCTTCTGCTTTATCTGGGAATTGGTTATGTCCTTCAATAACTACTGTTTCCATATTTGTTGCACCGAAGAAGCCCATCATGCTTGCTACATATTTAACAGCCATTTCTATTTCAGCTGCTGGACCTTCAGAATATACGCCGCCGCGCGCGTTTAATAATGCAATCTTCTTATCTCCAATTAGACCAACTGGACCTTCTGGCGTATATTTAAACGTTTTGCCAGCTCGGTTTAAATAATCAATATATGTGTGTAGTACTGCTGGAATCGTTAAGTTCCATAATGGGAAACCGAAAACGACTTTATCAGCTTCTAAAAATTGATTTAAATACTTATCAGCAACTGCTACTGCTTTTGCTTCCTCTTCAGTTAAATCAAATCCTTTACCTGCTTTGAATGTACCATTAATCATATCTACGCCTACATATGGTAATTCTTCTTTATATAAATCAAGTTCTACTACTGCATCATTTGGATGTGCTTCTTTATAGTTTGCTAAAAATGCCTCGTATAATTTCACACTAACTGCTTGTTCCGCTGGGCGGTTGTTTGCTTTTACAAATAAAACTGTTGCCATTGTTTTTCCTCCTGGTACTCACTCTTCTGTTGTTATATGCTTTCAAAAAAGGTATCCCTTGTAATTGTTGTTTTGTTGCTTACAAACATATTTTATCTTTATATCAAGACAATTTCGTCCTCACATAGACGTATTTTTCCATAAAAAAAGTCCACCTTCTAAAGGCGAACTAGGTCTTACGACTTTTGTCTTATACAATTCCATTTTTCACTGCATATAATGCTGCTTGCGTGCGATCAGATAAATTCAACTTACTCAAAATACTACTTACATGAGCTTTTACCGTTTTTTCTGTAATAACTAAAACAGAAGCGACCTCTTTATTACTCATTCCTTTCGCTAATAGCTGCAACACTTCATTTTCTCTCGCCGTTAGCACATCCACTTGAATAGAAGGTTCTTCTTCCTTTTCTTCCACAGGTAATGTTTGAGAGAGAAGAGTATTTGCTATATCTGGATGTAATTGAATATTACCTTTATATGCGCTTCGAATAGCTTCAACAAGCTGATCCGGTTCTACATCTTTTAAAATATACCCACTTGCCCCCGCCCTTAACGCTGGTAAAACATGCGCCTGATCAGAAAAGCTAGTTAATACAATTACTTTCACATTTGGATATTCTTTTTTGATGCACGCCGTCGCCTCGACACCATCCATTTCGGGCATATATAAATCCATTAATACAACATCAGGATTCGTCTCCCCTACTTTCACTAACGCTTCTTTCCCATTATTTGCTTCTCCAACTAACGCTAAATCTTCCTGTGTACTTAAGAAAAATGCTAATCCTTTTAAAACAACTGTATGATCATCAACTAACAATACTTTTATTTTCACAAACTTCCCTCATTTTCACATCATAATGGTACATTTACTTTTACAATTGTTCTTTTCTTATCACTTACAATTTTAATTGTTCCACCGACTAATTCTACTCTTTCGCGCATCGTAGTCATACCGAGTGATTTCTTCTCTTTTATATCCTTCTCTACAAAGCCGTTTCCTTGATCGACTATTTCTAATGATACATTCTTCTCCGTCACTTTGAAATAAATCGCCGCTTCTCTGACATTCGCATGTTTACTTACGTTATTTAAAGCTTCTTGTCCAATTCGCCATAGCGCTTCCTCTACTACGCGTGGCAAATCACGAACACCTGTAACTTGTTCCCGAATTTTCAATCCCAAACTTTCACCATATTGTTTTAAAGCTGGTAATAGTCCTTTCTCTAATCCCGCTGGACGTAGTTGCCAAATTAACGTCCTCATTTCTTTTAAAGCACCTTGCGATAACTCACGTATCTCATGCAAAGATTGGTCTACCTTTTCATTTTGACCTTTTAAAACCGCCTCGGCACCTTTTGTCATAAAGGTTAATGAAAATAATTTTTGTGAAACAGAATCATGTAAATCCCTAGCTAAACGATTACGTTCTTCCAGTCGTACAAGTTCTCGGCGCTTTTCATTTAACCTTAAGTTCTCTATCATTAACGATATATGATTGGCTAACGCCTGTACTACATCTATCGTATTTATATCAAATTCTCCATTATTCGAACTTACACTTAGTACGCCAAATATATGATCTTGAATATGTATGGGAATGGCAATAACCGCACGATTAGGATGTACGATATTCCCAACCTGACTCTTTAACAAAACAGGCTCTTCTTTTTTCAGAGCTTCCTGTGCCGCTGACTTCAAATCCTCTTGTATCTCATCTATCTTACATGAGGCCCTTACAGCAAGTTCATTTTCTTCTCTAATAAAGAATACAACTTGCTCCCATAAAAATAACTTCCCTATTTGCTTTACAATCTCCTCTGGCAATGCATTAAATTTATGAATCGTCCTTAAAGCTTGAATAAAGCGGTCTAACTTTACATAATAATGAGCCCTTCTCTTTTCATTTTCATACAATTTTGTACGTTTTAATGCTGTTCCAATTTGGAAAGCAACTGATTGTAATAGCACTAACTCTTCTTCAGAAAAATGCGTTTTACCTGGACTAGCCACATTTAATACGCCAAATTCATCTCCCCCCGCTTTTAGCGGCACTGTCGCATGATGCACAATCCCTTCTGTATCTCCCCAGTTATATTCAATCGCATTATTAATTCTCTTACATTCAATAATATTAACGGCTTTCTCTAGTTTCCCTTCTACAAATCGGTGTAAACACCAACAATTCCCCTCACACATCGGTCGTTTATTTTCAAATCTTAATCCTTCTGGTAATTGATAATCAATTAATTTTGTATATCTGCCATTTTCATCCGCAAGAAATATCCATCCTGTCGTTAAACCTGTTACATTCAACAGTTTTTCCAACACAGCTTGCAGCACATGATATGTATCATTTGAGGTGTTCAACGTCTCTGCAATCTCTTTTAATATAACTAATTCATTTGTACGATTCTCTTGAAACATAATTCGTCTCCTACATACAAGATTTTAAATCGCCCCTAAAGTAAATCATCTACTTTTCACTTTGTACTTATTCGTAACATTGATATAATGGTGAAAACATAGTTTTCATTATATCACTTGAGGGGGATTTCATAATGACATTAAATAAAGCACTTACTATCGCTGGTTCTGACACAAGTGGCGGTGCTGGTATACAAGCAGATTTAAAGACATTCCAAGAACTTGGTGTATACGGAATGACATCTCTTACGACAATCGTAACGATGGATCCACATAACGGTTGGGCGCATAACGTATTCCCAATCCCAGCTTCTACATTAAAACCACAATTAGAAACGACAATTGACGGTGTTGGAGTAGATGCTTTAAAAACAGGTATGCTTGGATCAGTAGAAATTATTGAAATGGTTGCTGAAACAATCGAAAAACATAATTTCAAAAATGTAGTAGTGGACCCTGTTATGGTATGTAAAGGTGCTGATGAAGCATTACATCCTGAAACGAACGATTGCTTACGTGACGTTCTTGTTCCAAAGGCATTAGTTGTAACACCAAACTTGTTTGAAGCTTACCAATTAAGTGGCGTAAAGATTAGTTCTCTTGAAGACATGAAAGAAGCAGCAAAAAAAATCCACGCTTTAGGTGCGAAATACGTCCTAATTAAAGGCGGTAGCAAGCTTGGTACGGAAACTGCAATCGACGTCCTATATGATGGAGAAACATTCGACCTTCTAGAATCAGAAAAAATTGATACGACAAATACACACGGCGCAGGTTGCACATATTCTGCTGCAATTACAGCAGAACTTGCAAAAGGAAAAACTGTGAAAGAAGCAGTAAAAACTGCTAAAGAATTTATCACAGCTGCTATCCGTTATTCATTCAAGATCAACGAATACGTAGGCCCAACACATCACGGTGCATATCGTAAATTCGTTGCATCAAAAGAACTTGTCTAACATATAAATGAAAACACCCACAGAGTTTATATATTTCCTCTCTGTGGGTGTTTTTTTATAAGCTCTTCTGGTCATCTTATCTTTAAGATGCAGAACTAACCTGATTTCTACCATTTCTTTTGGAGTAATATAATGCATCATCAGCAGCTTGAATAAATCGCTCTGGTGATTCTTCATACACTGAAATTCCTACTGAAACTGTAATTTTTATTTTAGTTCCATTTAGCAATTGAAATGGATGGTTTTCAACAGCCGTGCGAACTTTTTCCCCCATACGCATTCCATAAGCTAATCCTTTCTGCGGTATCAAAAGCGCGAACTCTTCCCCACCCTTTCGAAAAGCCAAATCTGGAAACATTGAAACTTCTCGTAAAATATGCCCCATTTGTTTTAATACTTCATCTCCCGCAGGATGCCCATACGTATCATTTACACACTTAAAGTGATCAATATCTATAAGTAGTAAACAAAGTGAATCATTTTTCATACGCTTATTACCAATATGACGATTCATCTCTAAATCAAACTGTCTTACGTTTCCTAAACCTGTCAGTGCATCTATCGTTGCGTATTGCTTCATCGTTTGAAATAACTCATTGGATTGCAATACATAATTTGCGCTTATAAATGTGATATATGCTGCAACGCCACTACAAACTAAATAGAATGCTACTATAGACATATCCTTAAATAAAATAGAAAGTGGAACCGTTAAAATAGATAAACTATATACATTAAACCAGATCCATCTTTTAAATATAGAAGCTTTCATCCGCCAAATGAAAATAATTCCAAAACCTATCAATACAATTGTATAACAAGCCAATTCAGAGGCTAAAGAGTACTCAGTAAAAAATAATCGGGTAATTAATATAATAGTAACTGTTATACTGCTAGCTATCGGACCTCCAATTATAATTGCCAAAATAACAGCTAAATAACGTAGATCCAACATAATATCTTCAATATGTACACCAAAATGCATCAACAGTACACTTAATATTCCAGTAAGAATACCTACTACACATTTCTGCCAAAAAGAGAACCCTTCTTTTAACGGTTTATCTCTTAAAAGCTGACCTCTAACAAAAATAAAGGAAAGAATAATTGTTGTGTTTACAAATAAGTCCCTTAACATAAAATAATCTCCCTACTTTTCTATCTATCCCTTTCCTTATTTTATTGTATACGAAATACCTATAATTCCCAAAGATTTTTATTTATTTTTTGCTGTTCCACGTGAAACAGCAAAAAATAAAAAAGGACGAAAATTCGCCCTTTTCCTCAACAACACCTTGATATCTTTCCACCCTTTGCATTAAATCTAGCTTCTTGCGCTTCTGCAAAAAACTGTTTTTGACATACCACTTCTTCTTCTGGATGATGCTTTTTCATATGCTCTACATATGTTTCATAGCTTGGTACCCCAACGAGTAAACTAATAAAGTGTTTCCTTTTTCCCCATACTTTCCGTAGTCGTTTAAGCATAATAGTTCCTCGACTCACTTTCATCTCTAGAAATATATGGTGCCTCTTTTAGCGGCATCGGCTTATTTCTTAATACTTGAATCCAAATTCGAATCGCAGAAATTAATACAGCGATTACAACTATCATAAAAATTCCACAAAGCGCTGCATCAATATAATCATTGAAAATAATTTGTTTCATTTGAGCGACATTTTTAGCTGGTGCTAACACTTTCCCCTCATCTAATGCTCCCTGAAACACCTTTGCATGAGATAGAAATCCTATTTTAGGATTTTCATGAAATAGCTTTTGATAACCCGCTGTCATCGTTACAATAAGCAATCCGACAGTTGGAATAAGTGTCACCCAAACATATGCCTTTTTCCCCATTTTGAACAAAATTGTCGTTCCAAGTAATAATGCAATACCTGCTAACATTTGATTTGCAATACCGAAAAGTGGCCATAATGTATTAATTCCACCAAGCGGATCAACTACCCCTTGGTATAAGAAATAACCCCATCCTAATACGCATAACGTTGTAGCTATCACATTCGCTAATGTAGAATCCGTTTTCCCAAATGGCTTATATACATGTCCTAAAATATCTTGAATCATAAATCGGCCTACACGCGTTCCAGCATCAATTGTTGTTAAAATGAATAGAGCTTCAAAGAGGATTGCAAAATGATACCAAAAGGCCATCATGGCTGTTCCACCTATTACTTGTGAGAAAATATACGCCATACCTATCGCTAACGTTGGTGCACCACCTGTGCGTGATAAAATCGTTTGCTCTCCAACGTTTACAGCGAGATCTTTTAGTTCATTTGGTGTAATAGCAAATCCCCATGAGGAAATAACTTGAGCTGCCTGCGAGACATCCGTACCGATAAGCGCTGCGGGACTATTAATCGCAAAATAAGTTCCTGGTGTTAATACACAAGCTGCAATCATCGCCATCGCAGCTACAAATGATTCCATTAACATTGCCCCATAACCGATTGGCTGTGCGTGTCCCTCTTGTTCAATCATCTTTGGTGTCGTACCTGATGAAACGAGAGCATGGAATCCAGACACCGCACCACAAGCAATTGTAATAAATAAGAACGGGAATAAGTTTCCAGAGAAAACAGGACCTGTTCCATCGATAAATTTCGAAACTGCTGGCATTTGTAAATCTGGTGCTACAATTAAAATACCAATTGCTAATCCAACAATTGTTCCGACTTTTAAAAATGTGCTTAAATAATCACGTGGTGCTAAAAGCATCCAAACTGGTAAGGCCGATGCGATAAATCCATATACAATAAGCATAATAGCAATCGTTTCACCGCTAAACGTGAACATGCTTGCAAGCGTTGGATGCTCTGCTACATACTGTCCCCCAATAAGAGACAGTATAAGTAGAATAATTCCGATTACTGACCCTTCACCAACCCGGCCAGGCCTAATGTAGCGCATGTACACTCCCATTAAAATAGCAATAGGAATCGTTGCTGCTATTGTAAACATTCCCCAAGGACTTCCGACAAGCGCCTTTACTACCACTAATGCTAATACCGCTAATAAAATAATCATAATGCCTAAAATGCCTATCATTGCAATAAGCCCTGTAACAGGACCGATCTCATCTTTAATCATTTCTCCTAAAGATTTACCATTCCGTCTCATCGAAGCAAATAAAATTACAAAA
Organism: Bacillus sp. AY18-3; assembly: GCF_008042305.1. Taxonomy (NCBI): domain Bacteria; kingdom Bacillati; phylum Bacillota; class Bacilli; order Caryophanales; family Bacillaceae; genus Bacillus; species Bacillus sp. AY18-3. Next base: position 55,948 of record NZ_QKQR01000011.1, read on the forward strand.
TCTTGTACAGCTCCAGCGACAACTACCCCAACAATAATCCATATTGTCCCTGGTAAATATCCCATTTGCGCTGCCAAAATCGGTCCTACTAAAGGGCCTGCTCCAGCAATTGCTGCAAAATGGTGCCCAAATAATACCCACTTATTTGTCGGAACATAATCTTTTCCATCGTTTAATGTATGGGCTGGCGTTTGCCGATTATTATCTAAACCAAATACCTTTCTCGCTATAAATCTACTATAAAAGCGGTAAGCAACTGCATACACACATACCGCGGCTACTAAGAGCCACACGGCATTAATAGTTTCACCTTGTGATAAAGCTATTACACCAAAAGCACCTGCGCCTACTGCTGCAATAACTCCCCATAGTAAAATCGACTTCAATGTTTTCACATACAATCCCCCTAATACTATCGCTTAGTGGGATTGTACTAAATTTTCTGAATATTTAATTTGAATCCTCCTTATCATGAAGGATTTTTAGTTTATCATGTTAAAAAATTCGCATTACCTACTATAATTCAATCTTATTTCGAAGTCGTTTCACATAATTACGACTAACTGGAATCGGTTGCTCATCATATTTATCTAAATACAGATTATATGTGCCATTATAATAAGGTTTTAGTTCTTGTACATATGACATATTAATTAAATAACTTTTATGCACACGTAAAAAATCATATACATTTAGCTTATTTTCTAGCTCTTGAAGTGTATATGTTGAAATATACTGATTATTTGTTGTATAAATTGAAACCGTTTTGTTTTCCTTATTTTTGCTTACATATACAATATCTTCAGGGAAAATATACCGAATTCCCTCTTGACCTTCTATCGGTAGTTTTCGCAAATAACTCTTTGCTTTCTCGCCTTGCTCTTTACACATTCTATATAAAAGGAATTGCAAATCTTCCTCACGAAATGGGCGTAGTAAATAATAAAATGCTTGAAACCGAAATGCCGTAATCGACTCTTCTATATCTTCACCCATAAAAATCAATTTCGTATAACAATTTACTTCCCGTAATAAACTCGCATATTCAAAACCAGTTCCATCTAGTAATTTTGAATTCAAGAAAACAAAATCTGGTGTATGCTTTTTCATGATCAATAATGATTCTGTTCCCGTATTCGCTTCAAAACATTCTACATTCCTTATATTTTCAGTAAATTTTTCAGCTAAACTTCTTCGCTCTTCTGCTTCTTCCATGATCAGTAAAATTTTCATTTCTTCAACCACCTAATTCTTTTGTCCATATGTCTTGTTGTATACATTCGCTTTTATAAGAAACATTCCCTTTTTCTTACTATACCATTATTTATCTAAAAAAACAGAAAAAAGGAAACCACAACGGTTCCCCCTACCCTTTCATTCCATTATTTGTAGGAAGTAACACCCACTGAATGCGAAGAAATGAGTGTTACTTCCCCAAAAACACAATTGGTGCTGGCTAATAATCAGTGGGGATAAATCCCTCACCGATTAAACTTTCACCTTATACTAATTCTCGTTGCTTCGTTTCTTGCCCAAGTACAATTACAGCAACTACGCCAATTAAAATTGATCCACAGAAAATCGTAAATATTAGTGATAGTGAAGCCTGTGAAGCAACTAAATATCCTACTAATAGCGGCCCAAGAATACCACCAATACGACCGAATGCTGCTGCCATCCCTGCACCTGTACCACGAATAACCGTTGGATACTGTTCCGGTGTATAAGCGTATAATGCACCCCAAGCACCTAAATTAAAGAAGGATAGTAACATGCCTGCTACGATTAATATCGTTAATGACTCTGCCACTCCAAACAAGTAAGCACTACATGCTGTACCGATTAAATACGTAACTAAAACGAACTTACGACCAAGTCGTTCAATAAACCAAGCAGCCGTGAAATATCCTGGCAATTGAGCTAACGTCATAATAAGTACGTACTGAAAACTTTTTATTAAACTAAATCCTTTTAATACCATTACACTAGGTAACCAAAGGAACATCCCATAGTAAGAAAAGACAACAGAAAACCATAGAATCCATAACATAATTGTTGCCTTACGATATTCACCAGACCAAACTAACTTTACATTTTCGATAACAGATGGTCTTTTTTCAGCCCTTTGAAATTTGGGAGAATCCGGTAAATTCCATCTTAAATATAAAGCATATAGTGCCGGAACCGCGCTCAATACCATTGCAACTTCCCAACCATATTTCGGAATAACAAAATACGAGATAAGGGCTGCAATTAGCCATCCACCTGCCCAAAAGCTTTCTAATAGCACAACTATTTTGCCACGTTCATGCGCTTCAACGCTCTCTGATACTAATGTAGATGCGACTGGAAGCTCTCCGCCAAGCCCCATACCAATTAAAAATCGTAAAACAAGGAACATCGCAAGTGTCGTCGTTAAAGCAGTTAAACCACTACCGATAGAAAATAGTAATAATGTAATAATAAAGACTGATTTCCGCCCTATTTTATCTGATAGTATTCCAAAAACGAGCGCTCCGACTGCCATACCAATCGAATTAACGCTGCCTATCCAGCCCATTTCTTGCGTACTTAATCCCCAATCTTTTTGCAGTGCTACCATTACAAATGAAAGCATTCCAACATCCATTGCATCAAATAACCATCCAAGCCCTGCTATACCAAGTAGCTTTCGCTTCGAAATTTCTTTCACCTTGCCCACAAGAAGTCCTCCTTACACAGCTGTCTTTACACATCATTTTACATGTGTGAATTGTATAAGTAAAATACTTTCGTTCAAAAAATTCTCCTTCATCATTCCCCAAAAGTAAAATACTTATCACACTATTTGAGGGCAGTAAGACTCCTACCTCAAAATTCAGCTGAAACAAAAAGGTTAAATTGAAGACCAACTGCCATTAAACGTCCAATTGGTGAGGGTTAACCATCAGTGGTGGATGAGCAAAACCTCACTTTATTAAAAATGACCAAATAAAAAAGTAGCGATATTCCGCTACTTTTTCGAACGCATGACTTCTTTTAAAAATTCCGCTAATACTAACTGACGACGCCAGCGCGTTGGATTACTACACAATCTATAAAACCACTCTAAGTTAATCGCTTGAATCCATTTTGGTGCACGTTTTACCTCTCCAGCCCATACATCTAAACTTCCGCCCACTCCAACAGCCATCTTCGTTTCTAAACGATGCTTATTAGTTTGGATAAAATTCTCTTGTCTTGGGAAACCAAGCGCGACAAGTAATAAATCTGGTTTTGCTTCTTGAATGCGAGAAACGATACTCTCTTCTTCTTCTTGTTTAAAGTACCCATCTTGTGTACCCACAATAGATACAGCTGAATATGTCTTCGTTAAATGATCTGCTGCAGCTTGTACAACATGCGGTTTTGCACCAAGTAAGAAAACAGATACCGGTTTATTCTCCTCTGATAACTTTGCAAATAGATTACACATTAAATCAAAACCTGCTACACGTTCCTTTACAGGTGTACCTAACATACCACTTGCTTTTACAACTCCAATACCGTCAGGTGTAATTAAATCTGTATTTAATAATGTTTTATGGAATGTTTCATCCTTTTTTGCACACATAACAATTTCAGGATTTGCTGTTACTACCTGAAAAGTATGAGTTCGCTCCAATTCTAGTTGTCCCTTCAAATATTGGATCGTTTCATCCATTGTCATTGTAGAAAAAGGAACACCTAGAATATCAACCGTTTTTACTTCCATGATTAACTATCCTCTCTATTTCAGTAAAAGTTTTTTATATGCATTATAAGTATCTTCATACAAATTCTTTAGCGAGAAATGAGTAGATGCATGATTATATAAACGATTTCCCATCGCTTCTAATTCACCATTCAACCATTTTTCATAAGCATTTTCTAACGCGTTTGCTAACGAATCTGCATCACCAATCGGTACAATCCATCCATACGTATCATCAACTATTAACTTTTTCATATCACCTACATTTGTTGCAATAGATGTTAAGCGTTGATTAGCCGCCTCTAATAAAACAAGAGGGAAGCTTTCGCTATAAGAGGTTAACAAATTAATGTGTGCAGATGCATACAATTCTTTTGAATCTGTACGAAAACCTAGAAAAATCACCTTATCCTCTAAGCCCTTTTGTTTCACCATCTCTTTTAATTCTGCTTCTATAGGTCCATCACCAAGCAAGAGCACCTTTATATTTGGAATTTTAATTTTTTGTAACGCTTCAAATAAAATATCATGACCTTTAACAGGATGAAGACGCGCTACTTGAACAGCTGTAAATACTCCTTCATCAATGCCAAATTCACTTTTATCATAAGGTTTTGCTGGAGTATTATCATACTCGATTCCATTATAAACCGTACAAATCTTCTCTTCTGGTACACCTAGTTTTATTATGTTTCTCTTAAAGTTTTCCGTAATTGCAAAGAATAAATCTACCTTCCTGAAAGAACGTAAATTTAACTTCGTAAATACCCATCCTTTTAATCCCCTCTTCATAAAATCCAAAGTTGGATCACTGTGGACAGTCATTATCCATTTCGCTTTTATACCTTTTTTCAAGAGGGAGAGATAGAAATTTGCTCGTGCGCCATGTGTATGCACAATGTCAAATTGATTTTCATTAATAAATGCTTTTATTTTTGAAAGAATTGATAGGTCGTACCGAGATGATTGGGTAAAAACATGCACTTGAATACCAAGGTTTCTCGCCTCTCTAGCAATCGCACCTTCTTCAAATACCATTAATTCCACTTCTTCCTTTGAAAATTGAGATAAAAGTGAAATAATATGTGTTTTCCCCCCACCTTCTTCTGCACCAGCATTCATATGCAACACTTTCATTTCTTACATCCCCCATTTTTTCTTTTTATTTACTATAACAAAATAAAAGCTAACATATGCTAGCTTTTATTTTTCTATCATTCAATTTCCAAGTCAACTATTAAATATGCCATGATTATTACTAAGTAGAAACTCACTCCAGGTGCAATTAAAATATGACCAGCCATGAATGAGATACCTAATCCGAGAAGTATTGCTGCAATCATCATTGCATATTTCACTGTGAATATTTGTTTAAATTTAGTAAATATACATGCAATAAATTTAATACCAAAGTATAAGAATGGAATTACAAGTAAAATGAACCCTATGATTCCGAAAGAATAGAACCAATCGTGGAAGTCACGTTCAATTAATTTCGGCTGTTCTTTATAGTTACCAGCATAACCCATTCCTAATAATTTTTGAGACATTGGGGCTTCATTATAGAAATCTTTATACATCTGTTCAAATAATTGACGCCCACTAAAAATAAGAGCTTGCGTTTCTTCTTTCTTCTCCGCTACTTTTTCTTTTGCTTTTTCTTTCTCTTTTTCTTGCTCTGTCACAGGAGGTTTGTGCTCTTTAGCTTCCTCCTTCTTTTTCTCTTCCTTTTTCGCACTCTGTTCTTGTTCAATTAATTGGAAATGGAATCCCATATTTTTCATAAACGGTGAAAAAGGTGTATATGCCAATATGCCTACAAATACAGTTATTGCAAGAAAACCATTTAATAAATAGGCATGTTTCTTTCCATCTTTACGCTGTATAAATGCCTGAATAAAGCACATAACAACTGCGATAGCCATTGATCCAAAGATTGCTCCTACGCCAACCTTTGTCCCAATTGCAAATAGTGAATAAACAACTAAAATTGAAGGAATCCAATAGTACGCTTTACCTATACTTTTTGTTCTTTCAATTGAATACAAAATAACAATTGGACACATGATGGCTAAAATAGATCCTAGCTCGTTACCTGCATAAAACCAACCGCGTGATCCTAACTTTACCCATTCATAACTATTATAATCTGTTCCAGTAGTAATCGAAGCTACCATGACTACTCCTATAATTAGCGATGCATACGTAACATAGTCACGCATTTTTGAATTTGAATGGCTTTTCTCTTTTAAAGACTTAAATACAAATACATAACAAGTAAGCATAACAAACGGATATAATGCTTTTGCTATAAACTTAATTTCCTCTGTAAGTACCATAGGATCTTTTGTAAGCTTGTTATTTACCAATCCGATGGTGAAGACTATTCCTACTAAGATTATATACAATATATATTTTATATTTCCTTGTTTCTTCGTTTGAATTAAAATATATATCCCGCTTAGGAACATAACGAATAAGCGTGTAATAACTCCAATGGTCGTATCAATTTTTAAAACCATTATACAGAATGCCGTGAGCAAATCTAAAATTGGTTGCAACAAAATAAAGATTAATAGAAAATTTTCAAATTTATTACTTTTACTATTTTCGCTTAACATCTAGAACCTCCATAACTATTACCTAATTTCAATCTATACTGTTAATATTTTTTCTTATCTCAAATATTTATTATAACATATATTTTTTAATTAAACGCCTCACATTTCTCCCCAGCCTTACCTTATAGAAAAAAGCATATTTGCATTTTCAAGCGCTTTCTTTCCTCATTTTTTCTTTTTTTCTACATGTAAAGAAAATGCATTGTTATTTACATAACTTTAGTGTATATTTTTTCTCTGGAACATCTTTAGGAGGAAGGGATTACAGCAATGTTATTAATCGACATATTTACGTTTCTTGGCATTATCGCCGCTGCTATTTCCGGTACATTAGTTGGTTTAAAAAAAGATTTAGATTTATTCGGTGTCCTTTGTTTAGCTGTAGCTACAGCGCTCGGCGGCGGTATTATTCGTGATATTATGATCGGTAACCTGCCTCCTGTCGCATTTGTTAAACCCATTTACTTTTTCGTAAGCGTATTATCAGCATTATTTACTTGTATGTTTTTTGAGCGTATCAATAAACTGCAAGTCGTTATTATGCTTTCTGATGCTGTTGGCTTAGGTGTTTTTACAGCTATTGGTGCAAATGCAGCAATGTCACATCATGTTGACGCCTCATTTTTAGTTGTTTCAATGGGAGTCATTACAGGTATTGGAGGCGGTATTTTGCGTGACATTTGCGCTCAAGATATCCCCTACGTATTCCGAAAAGAGATTTACGCAATCGCTTCTATCTTAGGAGCAATTAGTTTCCTAATCACATATGCAATGGGGGCACACGTACTAGCTTTCTATGTTTGTTTATTAGTAACATTTATTATTCGTGTTGTCACTGTAATATATAATGTACATTTCCCTGTTTTCTTTAAAACACATGCTAAAATTAATAAAGGCCATTAAGAGAATTCTATACAGAATTCTCTTAATTTATATACTATTCTACACACTAATATAGAGTAATTGTATATAAAAATATATAATTATATTAGAACCAAAAATGAAAACGCTTTATACACAGGGGGAAGAACGATGCTTCGGTTTTTTAAAAAACATACAAATAAAACAAACGCCAGTATACTTGAATTAAGTAAGGATCAAAAAATCACTTTTAACGTGCCTACTAATTCTGAACTGAAAATTCAAATGGATATGCTACATATTTCAAAAGAAGATTTACAAATCGTAAAGGTACTACAGCCCTTTATTTATGAAGAAATTGATTGGATTACGGAAAAATTCTATGCCAATATTACAAAGCAGCCTAATTTAACTACTATTATTGAACGTTATAGCTCTATTCCAAAACTAAAGCAAACTTTAAAAACACATATAAAGGAATTATTCAGCGGAGATATGCACGAAGATTTTATTGAACAACGTGTTAGAATTGCCAAAAGACATGTACAAATTGGTTTACATAGAAAATGGTATACTGCCGCTTATCAAGAATTATTCCGCTCTATCATGAAGATTTTGCAAACAAAAATTACAACAATTGACGATTTTTCTTATTCTATAAACGTAATAAACAAATTATTCACCCTTGAACAAGAGCTCGTTATTGCGGCTTATGAATCTGAATATGAAAGAATGCAAAAAGAACATGAAAAAGAAAAAGAAATAACAGCTATGACCATTACGCATATTGCAACAGAACTAGCATCTGTATCTGAAAAAACGAGTGCTTCTATTCAACAGTTAACCGCTAAATCTGAAACTATTGTAGAAATTGCCAAAACAGGTACATCATTAGCTACAACATCAGAAGAAAAAGCGAATAAAGGGAAAGAACAATTAAATCAACAGAATAAACGAATGGAATACATTCAAACAAACATGGAAACGATTATTACAGATACTCATGAACTTCTCGATATTTCTAACAAAATTAACGAGATTATAGACATTGTAAAATCAATTGCAGAGCAAACAAATTTGCTCGCACTAAATGCTGCTATTGAATCTGCACGTGCTGGGGAATTTGGCAAAGGCTTTTCTGTTGTAGCTGGAGAAATTCGCAAGTTATCAGAGCAAACGAAAGAATCTATATTCAATGTTACAAAGCTCGTTGAAAAAACAAATGAACAAATTGTTCGTGTCTCTTCTTCAGTGAAACAAATTAGCTCCCTCGTATCTGAAGGAACGGATAGTATGTCTGCAACAGATCAATACTTCCAAGAAATTGTAAAAGACATGTCTAACTCGAAAGAACAGAATAAAAAAATTGAAAATGAGTTAGAAACCATTTCACAAGTAATGAAAGGAATTCAAGACGATTCCTCAAAAATGGCTCTAACAGCTGATAGTTTACAACTAGAACTGAATAGATAGGGTGAAGCTTATGTCAGTAGAGATTCTTCATCTCTGCTGACTCTTAGTCCTCATCTTCCATCCATAAAAAAAGAATCCAAACTGGATTCTTTTTATTTTCTGAAGAATATTTTTTGACAATAAACATAACTCATATAAACACCAAAGCTTTGCAAAATAAACAAGGCTGGCACAATAAGATTGTAATATGCCATATCTACTTGGAAGAGCCTTAACAATACGTATCCGCCAATTAACAAAACGAACAACATATATCCTTCATTTTGTTGTTTCTTAATAAGAAAGTGTAATAAAGCTATCGACATAAATAATGTTACCGCTATATATATAAGTTTTTCACATTTAAATAGAATAGAATGTATTCCCTCACCTGAGAATTGATTAATTACTGGCTTTAAAAGTTTAAATCTTTCTTCTTCAATCTCTTTTAGCTTTTGATCAATATGCTCTGTTACGTTTTGATTCTTTGTTATTTTTTCCTCATTTTTACTTTTTCCAATTAAAACAGATTGAACATACGTCTCATTTGAAATTGTATATTGTGACATTCCCATTGTCTGAATTCCATAACTCACACCAAAATGAGCACTATAAAATAGAATAAGTATCCCTATCATCTTTAATAGTACTTTTTGCTTCATTGCTGATTGAAAGAGTTCAATTAACAACACATATACAGCAATAAAAATAGGAAGAAATAATCCTATTGGGAAAATCATATTACTGCATGCAAATAAAATTGCTGAAAGCACCCACATATAAGGATGATCTAAACCTTTATATAAAAGTATGTAGCAAGCCAAATAAAATAAAAATATTGCGAGCGATTCTGATGTTAATAAGGAACTCATAAATATATTCGGAATATATAAAGCGTAAAATACAGACGCAATACGGCCGCATTCTTCTCCGAAAACCATTGCTGCAATACGATAAATGAAAAATGCAGTCCCTGTGCAAAATAAAATATTAAATAACTGCAATGCGAATACTGTATCGCCAAATACACGAATAATTATTGATTCATAAATAATAAAAGGTAACTGCGCTATGCTCTCTACGTTATTACCAATTGCAATCTGCTTTGCAGACTCAAACATAGCTTTCATATCACCAATTATCGGAACGTCTACAAATAGAACCATACTAAGTCTCACAATTATAGATGTACTCATAAGAAAAACAAGAAATTGTTTTTCTGTAAAACGATACTGTAAAATCGATGCCACTAACAGCATAAGAATAACAAAAATAACCAATACAATTGTTACACTTGTTGTACTGTCACCAAAAAATTGTTTACTTGTTTCAAACGCTGACCAACAACTATAAACAAAAAATGCGAGCATCGCACCAATCATTATTTTACTAAAAAAAGACGAAAAATTTGTTTGTATATGATTCATATGTCCATTGCACCTCTATTTCCATTCATAACAAAACGATTCTATCATGAATAGGTACACAGCTGATAGGGAATTTCTATGACAAATACAGGGTCCTAATTTTTTCACTTGCAATGTAAGCGAATCCTCTTTTACACTACACTTTATATAGTAATAAATTTTCTTTCAGTTACATGAATACAAATACAGAAGTTTTACTAACCCTCTTCTGGAATTCTTTACTTCATTAAATATCTATTGATTTTTAATTTTTTGTACTCCACTTACAATACATGTCATTCTGATTGAAAACAGAAAATAGGGGCTGACCATATGGAAAAGAAATTCATGCGAGAATCCAAAGCAATTAAAACAACACGTGTTTTTCCGAATGATTTAAATAATCATCAAACACTTTTCGGAGGAAAATTATTAGCGGAAATTGATAGTATCGCTTCAATTGCAGCTGCAAGACATAGCCGTAAACATTGCGTAACGGCATCTATCGATTCTGTTGATTTTTTAACTCCAATTCACCAAGCAGATTCTGTTTGTTACGAAGCATTCGTATGTTATACAGGAAAATCTTCGATGGAAGTGTTCGTAAAAGTAATTGCAGAGAATTTATTAGCAGGCGAACGTAGAATAGCTGCAACATGTTTCATTACATTCGTTGCATTAAAAGATGGAAAACCTTCATCTGTCCCACAAGTACTACCTGAAACGGAAGAAGAACATTGGCTACACACAACTGGTTCTGAGCGTGCAGAAAGTAGAAAAAAAGGGCGTGTAAAAAGCAAAGAAATGGCTGAAGTTTTAACTTTAAGTAAACCTTGGAGTATATAGGCCTTCACCATTAAAACATCTTTTGAGCGAATAGCTATCACATATTCGCTCATTTTTTATAAACAATTTCACACCTTCATACAACCATTACTCCTTTTCACACATATTATGTAATATTTTTATACATACCCGTTCGCTATTAACTTTTTCTAATTGATAAAATCTCATTTATCCCGCTATTTTCGGGCTGTAAAACTACCGTGTAGCAAAGACTTTAGGCGGGAGCCCTGTTGCCCGTAAACGCCCAATTGATGAGTGCTGATAATCAATAGGAAATGTACACCCCCCCACTGATTAAAGTTTCACTTTATAATACAGTTCGATCCCATCAACAGTTGCTTTACAAAGTTTATGTAGGGTACACTTATACGGGTGGTCAACAAACAATTTAAGGATTTGTAAACAGTGTAGAAAACACCTTACACTTCATTATATTGAGAGAATTAACTCTAGTGAAAAAACTGGATTATTTTAATGGAAAGGTGAAATTATGCAGAAATCAATTGCTTCAAATATTTTTTATAAAATACTGCTCAACACGTTTAATATTATACTTCCAATTTTAGTTGGTCCTTACGCATATCGAACATTAGGGGCCAATTCAATCGGAACCGTTAACATTGCTGAAACTTTTTTCAATTACTTCTTCGTGTTCGCCGTATTTGGTGTATATCAATATGGTTTACGTGAAATTAGCTTAATTAAAAACGATAAAAAGAAAGTTTCTAAGTTATTTACAAGTCTCTATGTAATTAACTTCACAACTAGTATTTTAGCTTTATCAGGCTTTGTGCTCTTTAGTTATATTGGATACGGACATGAAAGTTTATTTCCTGTTCTTCTTATTTTCGGTTTTAATTTTATATCTAACATGTTTTATGTGGAATGGTTCAATGAGGCATATGAAAATTATGACTTCATCACTAAAAAAACAGTTATCGTTCGATTAATCTATGTCGTACTTCTTTTCTCTTTCATTCATGGGGTTGACGATTACAAAACATATGCTGGTTTATTAGTATTATCGACATTTTTAAACCACTCTATTAGCTTTATATATGTGAAACGCCAAGTGAAATTTGATTTTTCCGACTTAACAATTATTCCTCATTTAAAACCGTTACTATTAGTCTTGATTTTTTCAAATGCTAATATTTTATATACTCAATTAGATCGTCTTGTTTTAGGGGTATATGTTGGAAAAGAAGAAGTTGCATATTACGTAATGGCTTTTCAAATTATGATGATTATTAATACACTTATGTTAAGTGTTGTACAAGTAACCGTTCCAAGACTGTCTTATTTATCAGGAAACGCGTCTGAAATGGAATATGAGTCTTTACTAAATAAAATTTCAAAAGTATATTTCATTACCCTATTCCCTGCCGCAATTGGTTTAATGCTCATTGCTCATGGAGCTGTTGTTATTTACGGTGGACAACAATTTGCTGAGGCTGGTAATACATTAATTGTTTTCGCCTTCTATATGATTACAGTCGGTATTGAGTCCATTTTATCGAATCAAATTATTTATGTGAAAAAGAAAGAAAGCATTTTAGTGCGATTTTTATTCATTTGTGGATTTATCAACTTGGCATCCAATATTGCATTAATATTCTTCCATATACTTACACCAACAACCGCAATTTTCACAACAACAATTGCGAATTGTTTCTTAATCACATTTGAATATATTTATGTGAAAAAGAAATTAAAAGTGAATTATACGTTATTTGATATACAAAAACTTAAATATCTATTTTATTCCCTAACATTTGTCCCCATAGCATTCGTTATTGATATAATCGTATCTGGACAAATACTACAAGTTATCCTAGTCATAATAACGTGTGGATTAACGTATGCCCTTATCCTCTTTATAACAAAGGATGAAATTCTCTTTTCACTACTTGAAAAGATATTAGCACGATTCAAAAAAGCTTAAACGCAATCTCTAAAAGGAGCTGTTAAACTTGAAATTTTCTTTAATCATGGCTACTTGTGGCAGACGTGATGATATTCTTGACTTACTAAAATCACTTGAACAACAAACTTACAAAAACTTTCAACTTATCGTAGTAGATCAAAATGATACGCCAATCTCTGATTTATTTGATGAATATAAAGATAAATTTTCTATTAACTACATTTATACACCTATTAAAGGGCTATCGAGAGCTCGAAATGCAGGATTAAAAGTAGCAGATGGTGATTTCATCGCTTTTCCAGATGATGATTGTATTTATGAAACAAATGTTTTAGAGAGTATATTAGAAACTTTCAACTCTAATAAAGATGTTCATTTCATCTCGACAAACACTACAAATGTTGAAGGTACAGGTTCTTTAATACACGCACCGAATACAGACATTATTTTAAATAATAAGTATGGATTCATGGGGCCTTCTTTCACACTATTCTTCACAAAACAATTTGTACAAGCTGTAGGTACATTTGATGAAGATTTAGGTGTTGGTTCTGGCACGATTTATGGAGCTGGTGAAGAAACTGACTTTGTACTACGTGGGATGAAACAAAATTACACTGGTTTATTTAGAAAAGATCTGTTCGTATACCATCCTGTAAAAGAGGAAATTATTAATGAACAATCATTAAAACGTGCTATTTCTTATGCTGGTGGTTTTGGTAGGGTTATTCGCTTACACTATGGATTCCCTTATTTCATACGTGCTGTCGCTGCCGCAACATTCCGTATGACACAAAACATTTCTAATGATAAGCGTAAATTCCACGCAAATCGCTTACGCGGTATTGTTCGTGGATATTTAAAATAAAAAACAAGGTGTAACCACTTTTATTAAATGGTTACACCTTGTTTTTTTATTTCTCTTGCATCGCTTATTTCTTGCAAAGCAACCCGTCATTCTTTTGTAATCGCATACCTTGCTTGTCAGTTACCTTATATATTTTTGAAATGATAGCATTATATCCAAGAATTTAGTATCATGATTCAAGACACTATTTAGAAATGAACGGAGGACATTATGAGCTTATTAACTGTTGAAAAATTAGGCCATACATTTGGTGATCGTACATTATTTAGAGATGTATCCATGCGCTTACTTGCAGGAGAACACGTTGGATTAGTCGGAGCAAACGGTGTTGGTAAATCAACATTTATGAATATAATTACTGGTCAGCTTATCCATGACGAAGGTCGTGTAGAATGGACACCTGGTACAAATTACGGTTACTTAGACCAACATACGATTTTAACACCTGGTCGCACGATCCGTGACGTATTAGCAGATGCATTTTTACCTTTATTTGAAAAAGAAAAAGCTTTAAATGAAGTTGCAGAAAAAATGGGAACTGCTACACCAGAAGAATTAGAGGAACTTCTTGAACAAATGGCAGAAATTCAAGATGCCCTTGAAGCAGGTGGCTTCTATTTATTAGATATTAAAATTGAAGAAGCAGCGCGCGGCCTTGGAATTGATGCAATTGGTCTAGATCGTGATGTTGCGGCATTAAGTGGTGGACAACGTACAAAAGTATTACTTGCAAAGTTACTACTTGAGCAACCAGAAGTATTACTATTAGATGAGCCTACCAACTATTTAGACGTTGAACATATCCATTGGTTAACAAGTTATTTAAAAGAATATCCACATGCATTCCTATTAATTTCCCATGATACGGAATTTATGAATAAATGTGTCGATGTTATTTTCCATCTAGAATTCACAAAAATGACGCGTTATACAGCAACATATGAAAAATTCTTAGAGCTGGCAGAAATCAATAAAAATCAACATATCAATGCTTATGAAAAGCAGCGAGAGTTTATCAAAAAACAAGAAGATTTTATTGCAAAAAATAAAGCCCGTTACTCAACAACAGGCCGTGCAAAGAGCCGCCAAAAACAACTTGATCGCATGGAACGTATCGATCGTCCTGAAACAGCTATTAAGCCTGAGTTCTCCTTTAAAGAAAGTCGTGCAAGTAGTCGATTTGTCTTCGAAGGGGAAAATGTAGAGATTGGATATACACATCCGTTATTACCGAAATTAACAATGACAATTGAACGTGGTGAAAAAATTGCAATTGTTGGATGTAACGGTGTCGGTAAGTCAACACTGTTAAAAACGATTTTAGGTAAGATTAAACCATTAAGCGGAAAAACAAGTCTTGGTGACTTCTTAAACCCATCATACTTCGAGCAAGAAGTAAAAGCTGATAATATAACACCCATTGATGATGTTTGGAATACATTCCCTAGCTTAGACCAGCATCAAGTACGTGCAATGTTAGCGAAATGCGGTTTAAAAAACGAACATATCTCTCGTCCACTGAATCAATTAAGCGGTGGCGAACAAGCAAAAGTTCGTTTATGTAAACTAATGGGTGAAGAAAGTAACTGGCTACTCTTTGATGAGCCAACAAACCACCTTGATGTTACAGCAAAAGAAGAGTTGAAAAAAGCGATGAAAGCATACAAAGGAACAATTCTTCTTGTATGCCACGAACCAGACTTTTATGAAGAGTGGATAACAAAAACTTGGGATGTAGAGAAATGGGCCCAAGAAAATTCTTAATCCCCTAAAAAACATCCCTTTACACTGCTATTTAGCGTGTAAAGGGATTTCGTTTTAAAATAAACATACAGTATGATAAGGAGTTTTTAGTAATGCAACGTACATTCCCCCTAAAGCTTAATATATTTTTTGTAAAGTGCTTATTAGTACTATGTCTAATTATTTCTGCTGCTATAACGTGGCAATCAATAGTCGTAATTCAAGAAAAAACTGACACACATTCCTTTATTATCATCCCGATTATTATTCTAATAGGCCTTCTATTTTTGCTTATTGGCTATATTTCTAATAAGTATATGTCTACATTTATATTTACCGTTTCACTTATTGTTTTAGCTTTTTCTGTTCGATTAATTTGGGTTCTCTACGTTCCAACTCCTATCGAATCAGATTTTTCAGTGATGTACAATAGTGCTATTCAAGCTACTAAAGGCGATTTTAGTTTTGCACAAGATGACTATTATACTTCATGGGTTTATCAACTTGGATTTACAATGTACCAAGCCCTCATTATTAATTTATTCGGTGAAGGGCCTTTCCTTCTAAAACTTTTAAATATAATGTATTGCACAGGAACAACCTTGCTAATTTACAAAATAACTTCATATGTTTTTAATGAATGGTCTGGAAGAATGGCTGGATTACTATATGCATTATATATCCCAAGCATTGTAATGAGCTCATTACTAACGAATCAACATATTGCCACATTCCTATTTTATCTTGGGTTTTATTTATTAATTACAAAAGGCCTAACCCATAAATATATGTGGATTTTTATAGGGATCTCCCTAGCTTTAGGAGATATTATGCGTCCACTTGGCGCTTTAGTTTTGATTGCAGTAGCTCTTTATGTCTTTTTACAAGGTATATTAGGAAAATCAAAACAGGATATTTTAACTTCTATAAAAAAATTGTCTGGGATTTTCATCATTTTTTACCTTGTTCATTACATTATAAGTTCTTCATTTATATCTGCCGGAATTACCCAATATCCGCTATCTAACAGGGATCCTCTCTGGAAATTCACCGTAGGACTTAATCACGAAACAAGAGGTGGATATTCTTCAGCAGATGTAGAATATGTTATGTCCTTTGAGCTTGGAAAAGAACGAGAAGCCGTTGAGAAGAAATTGATTCAAGAGCGACTAGCTGATCCACAAAAGGTTTTATCTTTATTTAGTGATAAATTCACGATTATGTGGGCAGATTATGATTCCGCCCCAGTATGGAGTCTGGCAACACTAAGTAACACAGAGAATGATATGGTTACCTTGCAAGACGACCTTAAGACATACGATAAATATATATATATTACAACTATGTTATTTGGCACGTTAGCAACTTTTTATCTCATACTAACTAAGCAAAACAACACACATTACACACTATTTTTATTATTAATAATTGGCTATATAACGATTCACTTCTTAATCGAATATCAAACAAGATACCGATACTTTATCATCCCTAGCTTTACAATCATTCAAAGTTATGGACTATATGTAGTTTATCGTCTCATGTCTAAAAGAAAGACTACAAAAATATAAGATAAGGCCAAATAAAAAAGGCATGAGCTCGATGCAATACCGAGCTCATGCCTTTTTATTTATATCCTTTTTTTATTGTAAATATGATTAATGCCAAAAGCAGCTAAAAAGATCATAGGTATTGTAGCCGAATAATGATATCTCGGTGCTACTTCTACTATCATTTGTGCCATTGTTAGCCCAATCGTGTATAAACAAATAATGAGAAGTGAAGATTTATTTTTATTTTTTATAGCTACTAATGCCCCGAACAGTGAAGTAGCTAGTAAAAAGTAATAGAAAACATTAGAAATTATAGTATATCGTACTTTATGATCCATAATTGGATCTGCATATTTAACAGCTTGATCATCGTTCCCTAAAAAGATAATAAATTTATCATACATTAGTTTCCCGAAATCTATATCATCATTTTTTATTCTCTTTTTCGCTTCTTCAAGCATTTGCTTTTGAACGTCCTGAGCACTCCATCCTGGTTGACCACTATAATGATATAGTAATGCTGAATCTCCTGGATTCCATGTTCCTGAAGCTCCCTTATTAAATCCTACATGAATATTGTATCCCGGCACTGTTGCTATCTCTTCACCTAAACGTAATGTTACATAATGATTTACCGCCGAAGACATCATTAAGTATCCAATAATGATAACCCCTACATATGCCACCTTGTTAATAAGTAGCTTTTTATTCCCAATATGCTTTGTATCTATAATAAACATCCATATTGCTAGGGCTATAATTGGCACTGCTGCAATTGGTCTTGCCATATTTATTAATACAAGTAATGCAGCTACTAGAATTGAATACATAAGAACCTTTGCAATCGTTATATTTTCAATTTTATCATAAACAATTATCATAATTGCCCAGGCCAATAACAATATTGTACAATACAACGGTTCTGAAAGTGCAAACATGTTATACATCGTTTGTGATGGCAAGAGAATCCATAAAACACTTGCTGTTATCGCTGTTCTCACTCCACCAATTCTTCTAGCTATAAAATATATTAATCCCATCGATATTGTAGTTAAAACAACATTAATAATTGGCGGAATCATAAAGTTTGCCCCAAATATTTTCAGGAAGATACTTAAGAATGAAGCATATCCAAAAATATGTGGAAATAATGCAACATATCTATCATGAATAACAAAGTTGTCACCTAATGCTTTTGCCGTATTAAAAAAGGCTTCATAATCACCAATCGGATCAATCTTATATGTAAGAATCCACGCTGTTTTCACTGCTACACAAATAATTAGCAGTACAAAAAAACATATTTTTTCATTTACTCTTTCAAGGTATAGCGATCCACTGCTAAGTATAAAGTTTCCAATTGTACATAATAATAAAACTCCAACTAATATCATTACATAATTATATTTTTGAGTATCTGAAAAATAATCAAAAATTAATATTGCAACGAAAAAGCTATAAATGCCGTATATGGCACGTGTAGAAAAGGTTGAAAACAATCCAGAAAAACGTTCCAAAAAAACTCACTCCTTAACATATTTATATGGGAAAACATTATATTTCCTAAAAAAATTACACTACCAGCTACTATACATTAATATTATCATGATTTCCATGTTTGCTTTTATATTTCCTAGTATACCAATTTAAAATAATCATTTTTATTATGAACAGATTTATTTTATATCCTAAAATGATATCTACCCAAAACATATAACATATTAGCATAAACTATGATATAATTGATAGTTGTTATGTACGAACAACCTTTTTACATTCCTGTTTTATTTATATATTTTATAAAGTTGAGGATACTATTATGGAGAAACTCTTAAAGTTTGGTTTAGTAGGGATCTTTAATACACTCATTACAATTATTAGCTTTTGGATATTATTAAAATTCGGGATGAACTACCTTATTGCGAATACCATTGCCTATTTAATTGGTGTTGCCAATAGCTACTATTGGAATAAAAATTGGGTGTTTAAACCTAATAATAAAAGCACGTCAATGTTCTTTAAATTTCTAACTGTAAATTTAATTGTATTGGCTTTTAATACATTATGTTTATTTATATTAGTAGATAAACTTACTTTTAATGCATTAATTGCACAGATCTTCGCAATTGGTGTCGGAATGGTTATAAACTTTGTCCTTAATAAAATTTGGACATTCAACCAAACCGAAAAGGCTACTAATTAAACTTGAACAACTTATTAAAAATACGGAGGATACAACATGCAAAAATTAATTTCGGTTGTAGTTCCTATGTACTTCGAGGAAGAAGTAGCACAAGAATGTTATAACCGTTTAAAGTCCGTTATGCTTCAAAATGATATTAATTACGAGTTTGTCTTTGTAAACGACGGTAGCACAGACCGTACAATGGAAATCTTATCTGAGATTGCAGCAAATGATTACCGTACAAAAATCGTTAATTTTGCACGTAATTTTGGACACCAAATAGCCGTTACAGCTGGTATTGCTGCTGCAAAAGGTGACGCTATTGTAATTATCGATGCAGACTTACAAGATCCACCTGAAGTTATTCCTGAACTTATTGCAAAATGGGAAGAAGGATATGAAGTTGTTTATGCGAAACGTAAACAACGTAAAGGTGAAACTTGGTTTAAACTTTTAACAGCTAAATATTTCTATAAATTCTTAAACTACATGTCTGATATCGATATCCCAAAAGATACTGGTGATTTCCGAATCATCGATCGCAAAGTAGCTGATGTTTTCAATCAAATGACTGAACGAAATCGCTTCATCCGCGGTATGATGTCTTGGGTTGGCTTCCGTCAAACGTATGTTGAATATGAACGCGATGAGCGCTTTGCTGGTGAAACAAAATATCCATTAAAGAAAATGATTAAATTTGCATCAGATGGCATTATTGCATTTTCAACAAAACCATTACGTATCGTTATGACTTTAGGCTTATTATCAGTTCTTATTTCAATAATCGTCTTACTATATACAATTACTGTAAAAATTATTGGCACTGGTACGCAAACAGGTTGGGCATCTATTATGGTTGCTATTACATTCTTTAGCGGTATTCAGTTACTTGGTCTAGGAATCGTTGGCCAATATATTGCTCGTATTTATGACGAGAGTAAAAACCGTCCGATTTATATCGTAAAAGAAACAATCAATATTGAGCAAGAAGAGACTACACAAACAAAAGAAAAAGTGAATGCATAATAAAAAAGGTAACAATGAAAACCATCATTGTTACCTTTTTATATTGTAATACCCCATAATCCTCAAACGAAATTCTTTTAAATTTGGATATATCTCTAAATTAGATAACATTCCTTGAATGACCGGTATCCTTGGATTTTGCAATCTCATTTCTGCCTCCAAAACATCTAATGTAACAAGCAATTCCTCATCTTCTAGTTGATCAGCTAATGTGCGTTTAAAAACAATAATTTCTTTTAAAAAGTGTTCCTTAACCTGCTCCTTAATAAGCTCTGATTTGCAAAGAAATTCCCCAAGCTTTTCTTCATGTAACACAGGTTCTTCCGAAGATTTTACCAATCCATCTACTAAATCATCTACTCTTTTCAAAATAAATGCAGAAACGTAAGATAAGTCAATTTCTGGTGCTTGTAAAATGATTAGTTCTAAATATCCACGGCATATACCTTCTACCATAATGACTAAATCTAATAAATAAGGCATAACCTTTTCACCATAAATAGACAATAAACTATTCCGATAAAATGCGTGAGACTCTAACTTCATCCTCATCATAAACTCTTCTACTTCTTTATTAAAAGGTATAGCATTTTCCCTCGCATGCATAATAATAAATTCTTTATGCTTTTGTATATCGTTAAACTGACAACGCAATTGCTTTGCAAATTTTTCACGCGGCAATAACGATTCATTTTCAATATCCAGCATTTTATTTTGAATCTTGTCATAGTAATATCGAAGTGTTGCTAATAAAAGCTCATCTTTCGATTTAAAGTATAAATAGAAAGCTCCCTTAGATATGCCACAAGCTGTCACAATTTCCTGTACTGATGTCGCATTTACACCCTTAGTCGCAAATAACTTCATAGCCATCTCTATAATTAAGCGCTCTTTTTCTTTCATATCATGTCTCTCCTAAATTTAATCTCGCATCTTATTATGAATTTATTATACCATCCCTTTTCATTGACGACTGACCAATCAGTCAGTTATATTATGTATTAGACTGACCAGTTGGTCAATACAATACAAAGGGAGCGCAAACATGAACAAAATCATTAATTTCTCGTTAAAAAATAAGTTCGCAGTTTGGCTACTAACCATTATTGTTACCATTGCAGGTATTTATTCTGGGCTGAACATGAAGCTGGAAACAATTCCTGACATTACAACACCTGTTGTAACAGTAACTACGGTTTATCCTGGTGCTACACCAGAAGAAGTAGCTGACAAAGTTTCAAAACCGATGGAAGAGCAACTACAAAACTTAAGTGGTGTAAACGTTGTTAGTTCATCATCTTTTCAAAACGCATCTTCTATTCAGGTAGAATATGATTTTGATAAAAATATGGAAAAAGCTGAAACAGAAATTAAAGAAGCTCTCACAAATGTGAAACTCCCAGAAGGTGTAAAAGACCCGAAAGTTTCACGTGTAAACTTCAATGCCTTTCCAGTTATTTCGTTAAGCGTAGCAAGTAAAAATGAATCTTTAGCTGCCTTAACTGAAAATGTAGAAAAAAATGTTGTTCCCGGATTAAAAGGACTTGATGGGGTCGCATCTGTTCAAATTTCAGGTCAACAAGTAGATCAAGTACAACTTGTCTTCAAGAAAGATAAGATGAAAGAATTAGGTTTAAGTGAAGATACTGTAAAAAATGTAATTAAAGGATCGGACGTATCTTTACCACTTGGCTTATATACATTTAAAGACACAGAAAAATCAGTTGTTGTAGATGGAAATATTACAACAATGAAAGCATTAAAAGAATTAAAGATCCCAGCTATACCTTCATCACCGAGCGGTCAAGGTAGTCAAAACGCTGGAGCTGGTACACAAACACCGCAAATGAATCCAGCGGCTATGAACGGGATTCCGACAGTTACATTAGATGAAATTGCTGACATTAAAGAAGTCGGAAAAGCAGAATCTATTTCTCGAACAAATGGAAAAGAAGCAATTGGAATTCAAATTGTGAAAGCTGCTGACGCGAATACTGTTGATGTTGTAAATGCAGTGAAAGATAAAGTAAAAGACCTTGAGAAAAAATATAAAGACTTAGAGATTATTTCAACATTCGACCAAGGTGCACCGATTGAGAAATCAGTAGAAACAATGCTGAGCAAAGCTATTTTTGGTGCTATATTTGCGATTGTTATTATTATGCTGTTCCTACGAAATATCCGAACAACATTAATCTCTGTCGTTTCCATACCACTTTCTTTATTAATTGCTGTATTAGTCATAAAACAAATGGATATTACGCTTAATATTATGACACTTGGAGCAATGACAGTCGCTATTGGACGCGTTGTTGATGACTCCATTGTTGTTATTGAAAATATTTACCGACGAATGTCGTTATCAGAAGAGAAACTGCGCGGAAAAGATTTAATTCGTGAAGCTACGAAGGAAATGTTTATCCCAATTATGTCTTCTACCATTGTAACAATTGCTGTATTCTTACCGCTTGGACTAGTAAAAGGTATGATTGGTGAAATGTTCTTACCATTTGCCTTAACTATCGTCTTCGCTTTATTAGCATCGTTACTAGTAGCAGTTACAATCGTGCCGATGTTAGCTCACTCTTTATTTAAAAAAGAGAGCATGAGGGAAAAAGAAGTACATCATGAAGAAAAACCAAGTAAATTAGCAAACGGGTATAAACGCATACTTGCATGGGCTTTAAATCATAAAATCATCACATCAAGCATTGCTGTCCTTCTATTAGTTGGTAGTCTTGCACTTGTGCCAATTATCGGTGTAAGTTTCTTACCATCTGAAGAAGAAAAAATGATCATTACAACGTACAACCCTGAACCAGGTCAAACGTTAGAAGATGTTGAAAAAATTGCAACGAAAGCTGAGAAGCACTTCCAAGATAATAAAGACGTCAAAACAATTCAATTCTCATTAGGTGGCGAAAACCCAATGAGTCCTGGTCAATCAAATCAAGCAATGTTCTTCGTGCAATATGATAACGACACGAAAAACTTCGAAAAAGAAAAAGAGCAAGTCGTTAAAGATTTACAGAAGATGTCTGGAAAAGGCGAATGGAAAAACCAAGACTTCGGAGCGAGTGGCGGTAGTAATGAAATTAAACTATACGTTTACGGAGATAGCTCGGAAGACATTAAACCTATTGTCAAAGATATTCAAAATATCATGAAGAAAAATAAAGACTTAAAGGATATTGACTCTAGTATTGCAAAAACGTATGCAGAGTACACTTTAGTCGCAGATCAGGAAAAACTAAGTAAAATGGGTCTAACAGCTGCACAAATCGGAATGGGACTTTCTAATCAACATGATCGACCTGTTCTGACAACAATAAAAAAAGACGGTAAAGATGTCAACGTATATGTCGAAGCTGAAAAACAAAATTATGCAACAATCGATGACTTAACAAATCGTAAAATTACAACGCCACTTGGTACTGAAGTGGCTGTGAAAGATGTTATGACTGTAAAAGAAGGAGAAACTTCGAATACAGTGAAACACCGCGATGGCCGTTTTTATGCAGAAGTAAGTGCAAAACTAACATCTGATGACGTTTCAAAAGCATCTGCCGCTGTTCAAAAAGAAGTAGATAAAATGGATCTTCCTTCCGGTGTAGATGTTTCTATGGGCGGTGTTACAAAAGATATTGAAGAATCATTCAAGCAACTTGGCTTAGCGATGTTAGCTGCGATTGCCATTGTATACTTCGTTCTTGTCGTTACATTTGGCGGTGCCCTTGCACCATTCGCAATTTTATTCTCGCTACCATTCACAATTATCGGAGCTCTTGTTGCCTTATTAATCTCTGGTGAAACGTTAAGTGTCTCTGCAATGATTGGTGCACTTATGTTAATCGGTATCGTTGTAACAAACGCAATCGTGCTTATCGACCGTGTTATTCATAAAGAAAATGAAGGTCTATCAACACGTGAAGCTTTATTAGAGGCTGGTGCTACACGCCTTCGCCCTATTTTAATGACTGCAATTGCAACAATCGGTGCTCTTATCCCACTTGCATTAGGATTTGAAGGTAGCGGCTTAATTTCTAAAGGACTTGGTGTAACAGTAATTGGTGGATTAACAAGTTCAACGTTATTAACACTTCTTATTGTTCCAATCGTTTATGAAGTATTAAGCAAGTTCAAAAAGAAAAAAGTAAAATAAAAAATAACCTCGCTAATTGCGAGGTTATTTTTTATTCCCAAATACGACTAAAAAATCACCATATCCTTCTTTCTCTAATTCCTCTTTTCGGATAAATCGAAGGGCTGCGGAATTAATACAGTAACGAAGACCATTTGGTCCTGGGCCATCCGGGAATACATGGCCTAGATGTGAATCTCCCTCTTTGCTTCTCACTTCCGTACGCGTCATATTATGACTGACATCCATTTTTTCTTTCACACTTGCTGACATAACTGGCTTCGTAAAGCTAGGCCATCCACACCCGCTATCAAATTTATCTAAAGAAGTAAATAGCGGTTCACCTGAGACGATATCTACATAAAGTCCTTCTTCTTTATGATTCCAATATTCATTTTGAAAGGGTGGCTCAGTTCCATTTTCCTGTGTTACATAAAACTGCATCTCATTGAGTTTTTCTTTTAAATGAGTATTATCTTTTGGCCAATGTTGTTTAATAAAAGCATCTCGTCCCGATCCTTTACGGTATAACTCATAGCGGAATGTATTTTTCTTATGATATCCTTGGTGATAGTCTTCAGCTGGATAAAACGTAGCTGCTGGTAATATTTTTGTAGCAATTGGTTTTGAAAAGCGTCCACTCCTTGCAAGCTCTTCTTTTGAAGCCTCTGCTTTTTTATGTTGTTCTTCATTGTGATAAAAAATTACTGTTTCGTAAGACTGTCCACGATCGTGAAATTGTCCTCCTATATCAGTCGGATCAATTTGTCTCCAATATATATTTAATAACTCTTCATACGGCATTTTATTTGCATCAAATGTAATTTGTACTGCCTCATAATGTCCCGTCGTTTCTGAACATACTTCTTTATATGTTGGACTCTCTTTATGACCACCTGTATAACCAGAAACAACCTTTATAATTCCTTCCATCTCTTCAAATGGCGAAACCATACACCAGAAGCACCCTCCAGCAAATGTAGCTAACTCTACCTTTTCATTTACAGCCATTATTTCACCCCTATTCTATCTTCTGCTTACAGTATGGCATAAAAAACATCATGTTATAAAAGAAAAAGCATCGAACATCGATGCTTTTTCTTTACTTCACCTTATTTTTTCTGGCTTCATTCTCTATTTCATCACTTGTCACATCTAAGACATCTAATAAGAAAATGAAGATTGGAATACCGATAATTAATCCCCATACACCTAAGAAGTGTTCTGAGAAGATTAATACCATAAATGTATAGAAGATCGGTAAGTTTGTTTTTTGCGACATGAACTTCGGATTTAACACGTAACTTTCAAGCGCATGAATTACTGTTACGATAATTAAAATATAAACAACGTACATAATACCGCCAATATTGTAAGCAATCATACAAAGCGGGAATAACGAAATGATAACCCCAGCTACTGGAATTAAACCGAGTAAGAAGATCATTAACGCTAAACCTAATAATTGCGGGAATCCTAATATCCATAGTGCAATAACGGATAAAACACAGTTAACAACTGCAATTAAAAATTGTGCTTCGATTACTTTTCCGAATGAACGTGCAAATTTCTTACCGAAGTACTCAATTTCAGTATAGAAAATTGCAAGTCGGCTTTCTTTAAATTTTGCAGTAAAAGCAACGATCCGAGCTTTCTCCAATAAGAAAAATAAACTTAAAATTAAAGAAAGTAACACTTGAAGGCCAAATTTCCCAACATTCGTAATCGATTTATACAAAATGTCAACGCCTTGTCCTACATATTTCGAAAGTTCCATATGATTGACAGCATTAACTGCATACTTAATTAATTCACTATCCGGTGGGTTTCTTAAAAATACGTTAAATTGATAAATCAATTGTGAAATTTGTATCGTTAATACTGGTAAATATTTAAATAGCGTAATAGCAATTCCACCAATTAACATTACATATAGAAACGCTATAATAATTTTTCGGTTAATGGGCATGAAATGATCTAATTTGCGAGAAATAAACTTTTGGAATCGATCCATTAAATATGTGAGAATAAACGTAATTAAAATTAAATTCAACATACTTTGCAGCCCGTATAACACGAGAGCAAGTATTACTAATACGAGAAACCTCTGAAATCCTTTGCTTTGAAACAGGTTTTTTATTTGCATAATCGACGAGTACTCTCTCCTGTCCTATAAAGTAAAACGTTAATAAGTAGATTTTTTCTCTCTTCTCTACCTTTAATTATTCATTCATATAAAGATTTTTATAAGCTTATTATAGATCTCTCTTAGCAGATCCTATAGTAGCTTACTTCTTATTTTACAATACAATGACCTAATTCAAAACGTATTCTACACAGTATTAATGAAGATTTAAGGAAACTTACATTTTATTAACATAGGTCTTACCACTACTGTAACATAAAAAGCAAGCTATCAGTAGAAATCTGTCCTACAAATAGCTTGCTTTTCTCGTTTTTTTAAGTAAGTTTTACTATCCAATGAATGGCATAAACATCGGTATGACAACTACAGTTACAACCCCAACTACTGTTACAGCAATACTTGCCATAGCTGCCTCTACTTCACCCATTTCAATTCCTACTGCCACTCCTAATGCGTGACCTGCTGTTCCAAGTGCTAAACCTTTTGCAATTGGATGTTTTACTCTAAATGTTTTTAAGAATAATGCTCCTAATGCGTATACAATAACTGCGTTAAAAATAACTGCAAACGATGTAATTGCTGGTATACCACCAATACTTTCAGAGATTGGTAATGCAATTGCTGTTGTTGCTGCTTGTGGTAACATTGAATTCATTACTGCTGTATCTAAACCAATTGCTTTTGCAACAATAAACACGACAATTACTGAGCAAATAGATCCAACCACGATAGCCGATAAAATTTGCCACCAATATTTTTTTAACTTATCCACTTGTTTATATAATGGAATTGCAAACGCGATTGTTGCTGGTTCTAAGAAGAAGCTAATCATTTTTCCGCCAGTATTATATTCTTCAAAAGTAAAGTTACCTACTTTTAGAAAGACAATCCCTAATACCATCGCTACGAATAATGGTGTGAATAAGAAGAATCCTTTTGAATGCTTAAATAATAATGTTCCGATTCCGTATGCGATTAATGAAACGACGATTCCGAAATATGGAGTCATTGTGCTTGCCATGTTCATTCCCTCCTAGCAATATATACTAAATTGGTTACGCAACTTTTCCGTGCTTGCGTCCTTTATTTACTACTTTCAATTCTTTCGTATCTTCTATTTCTTTATCGTCTTTTCCTAAAATAAATTGTGCAAATAATCCTGTTACAGCGAGTAAAATAATTGTTGCGACAACAATTACAGTTAAAATTTGTACAAAATATTGTCCCATTACACCGAGAGAATTAATAACCGAAATACCTGATGGAACGAAAAGGAATCCGATAATACCTGTTAAAGCCGTTCCGAGTGATTCAACTTGTTCCAATTTAATAACTTTTAAACATAATAGGCTAAATAAAATAACTAATCCGATCACCGATGAAGGCATCGGAATTGGTAAATGCGTTGCAATAATATTAGAAACTAACATAATAGCTGAAAATATGAATGCTTGTGATAAGAAACTATATACTTTTTTCGTACTCATTTTGGCCACCTCTTTCGATTTGGTACCTTTATTGTATAAGATAAAAACAAAACTGTAAGCGTTTGCATAGCGGAACGTCAAATATACAAAATTAGTTACAAAAATAGGCAGATGAAATGCAAAAAGCTACTTCTTAAATACGAAGTAGCTTTTTGAGTTCTTTTGCATATGTACGGCTAACAGGTACTTTTGATCCTTCTTTCATAATTAAATTATATGTAGAATTGAACCATGGTTGTATTTCCGTAATATGATTAATATTTGCAATAAAACTGCGATGGACACGCATAAAACTTGCTTGTGGCAACTTCTTTTCCAAAATTACAAGTGTATCGTGTGTTACATACGTTTCTCTCATTGTTTTTACTGTCACTTTTCCGTCCACAAGTCCTACATATATAATATCTTCAATATTCACGAGTACAATCGATTCTTCAATTGGTAATGCTAATTTATGCATCTCGGTCGTTACGTCTACACTCTTTACCTCTTGATTTGTTTCTAATTTTATTTGTTTTTGCTTTTTATATTTCTTTAATGTCTGTACGATACGTTCTTCATCAAATGGTTTTAAAATGTAGTCTAACGCGTCTACTTCAAATGCTTGCAGCGCATATTGATCATAGGCAGTAGCAAACACAATTGCAGGGGGATTTTTCATCTTCTTTAATATATTTGCGATTTCAAATCCGTTATCATCAGATAGCTGAATGTCTAGGAAAACAATATCTGGTTTGTTTTTCATTAATTCCTCTAATGCATCCTCTACACAATCCGCCTCACCAATTATCTCTACTTCTTTCGTTTGCTCTAATAAATACTTCAATTCATCACGTGCTAACATTTCATCGTCAACTACTAATACTTTTAACACTCCGTTCTTCCTCCCCTATTTTTTTAGGAATAACAAAAGTAATCTCTGTCCCCTCATTTAATTCACTTTCAATTTGAAGCATTGTCTCTTTCCCAAATAACCCGATAAGTCGTTCATTAATATTATATAAAGCTGTTCCAGTCCCTTTCTTTGACGACACTACCATTTTTCCTAATTGTTCTAAGCGTTCTTCCTCAATTCCTTGTCCATTATCTTTTACTTCGAAGTGAACCATGCCCCCTTTTTCAAAAACATGCACTTCTACTTCGCATACTGGCTGTTTCTTCGGAAAAGCATGTCGCAACGCATTTTCAACCAACAGTTGAAGAACAAATGGTGGTACTAATGTTGTCTTTAACTCTTCCTCAATATACATCTTTACTTCATACTTATTTGGGAATCTTGCTTGTTCTAGTGATAGGTATGCCTGTACATGGTTTAATTCTTGTTCTAGTGGAATCAACAACTGACGTGCCCCTTGCAAATTACAACGGAAATACACGCTAAGCTGCAATAATAACTTCCTTGCCTTTTCTACATCTGTTCGGCATAAAGCTGATACGGTATTAATCGCATTAAATAAAAAATGCGGATTGATTTGTGCTTGTAACGCTTTTATTTCGGCATCTTGCAATAACTTACTTTGTAACTCTGCTTCACCTAACTCAAGCTGTGTAGAGAATATTTTTGCTAGCCCTTCCGCTAGCTCTTCTTCCACACGACTTAATTGATTAGAGTTTTTAAAATAAAGCTTTAATGTTCCTATCGTATTCCCATGTGAAGTTAGTGGAATAACAACTGCCGCTTGTAATGGACACCCTTCATGCTGACAATTAATACTTTCACGTGATTTCGCTTTCATTATTTTCCCTGTTTTTAATACTGATCTTGATAAACCTGTTATTAAACTGTGTGAAGGAATATGATGATCTGACGCTAATCCAACGTGAGCTAATATTTTTTCTGTATCTGTTAAGGATACCGCATCTGTTCCCGTAAAGCGGTGAATAATTTGTGCCACATGTTTACAAGAATCTTCTGTTAATCCTCTGCGAAAATATGGCAATGTTTTGTCAGCAATTCGTAATACTTTATGCGTTTGCAGAGCTTTCGCATTTTCTTCCTGGCGCAAAATAGCTTGTATCATAGAAAGTAAAATAAAACTTCCGAAACTATTTACAAGGATCATAGGTATCGCAATTGTTTTCACGATACTAATTCCATCCTCTACGATTAATAAGATCATAATCATTTCTAAAGAAACGATAAACACGCTTAAAACCGCTGAAAATTTAGGCGTAATTGCACGATTATATTTTTTGAAAATGTGTCCAATATACCCAGTTATAACACCTGCTAAAATTGAAGAGATTGCACAACTTAGCGCTGTCGTCCCGCCAAGCATATAACGGTGAATACCAGCAATCGATCCTACTCCAATTCCGACGATAGGACCACCAAGCAATCCACTAATTCCAACACCCATAATACGTGTATTCGCAATTGTACTAGATGACGAAACACCTTGTAGCCAATTTTCATTCATAATTGTATTCCCCGCAATTTCAATTCCCGTGTAATTGCTGACAATTGTAAACACTGAAAAAATACAAATAAGCTTAAGCTTATCTACATACCCATCTTGTCTATGAAGAAGGCGCCTGAACGTTCTAATATGAGAAAGTAAAAATCCTAAAATAACAATAAGTCCGACACGTTCAATCATCATAAGTACTAAATTTAGCATCTGTGATTCATTCCTTTTTATATGAGTTAGTTTTATTATGGGAAAATAATGAAGTGGGCGTCAAGAAGAATGCAATATCTTTTGAAATATTTTACACATAACTATCCCCTCTTTATTTGACAACCTAATAGAAGAGTGCTAAAAATAAAGTAATATAATACAGTCCTTTAACCCAACCCCGTGAGGTTGAGAAGGAAGTCGGAATATACTATACGTATGGTCTTTTTTAGAGATACGTATGCTTTTTTGGCCTTCTCATCATATCAGGTGAGAAGGCCTTTTGTTATTCTTCCATAGCGACTGTAGAAGAAAATAAGGAGGAGTAATGATGAACGTTACTACTGATGTACAATCAAAAACAGAGGAAACGAAGGAGAAAAGATATAAAACATTGTTTGGTTCTGCGCTAGGATATGCAGCAGAAGGTTTAGATATGTTGCTCTTATCTTTCGTACTGGTCTACATTTTAAAAGAATTTCATTTGAGCCCTGTTGAAGGTGGAAACTTGACATTAGCTACCACAATAGGAATGCTAATCGGGTCTTATTTATTTGGATTTATTGCTGATTTATTTGGGCGTATCCGTACGATGGCCTTCACAATCTTACTATTTTCACTCGCAACAGCACTTATTTATTTCGCAACAGATTATTGGCAATTATTAATTCTTCGCTTTTTAGTTGGAATGGGAGTTGGTGGTGAATTCGGGATTGGAATGGCCATCGTAACTGAAACATGGTCTAAAGAAATGCGCGCTAAGGCGACATCCGTTGTTGCACTTGGATGGCAATTTGGCGTACTAGTCGCTTCACTCCTTCCAGCATTTATCGTCCCGCATTTCGGATGGAGAGCTGTTTTCTTATTTGGACTCATTCCCGCTTTATTAGCTGTTTACGTCCGCAAAAGTTTAAGTGAACCGAAAATATGGGAACAAAAACAACGATACAAAAAAGAATTGTTACAAAAAGAAGCTGAAGGTAATTTAACAACTACCGAGGCAGAACAACTAAAGCAAATGAAAAAGTTCCCACTTCGAAAGTTATTTGCCAATAAAAAAGTAACGATAACAACAATTGGTCTTATTATTATGTCATTCATCCAGAACTTCGGATATTATGGAATTTTCACATGGATGCCAACTATTTTAGCGAATAAATATAACTACACATTAGCAAAAGCGAGCGGTTGGATGTTCATCTCTACAATTGGCATGCTAATTGGAATTGCAACTTTTGGTATTCTAGCCGATAAAATTGGCCGCCGTAAAACTTTTACAATCTATTATGTCGGTGGTACTATATACTGTCTCATTTACTTCTTCTTATTCACAGACTCAACATCATTGTTATGGGGAAGTGCACTGCTTGGATTCTTTGCCAATGGCATGATGGGAGGATTCGGGGCAGTTTTAGCCGAAAACTATCCTGCTGAAGCTCGCTCTACAGCAGAAAACTTTATTTTCGGTACAGGACGTGGTTTAGCTGGATTTGGGCCTGTTATTATCGGCTTACTTGCTGCAGGTGGTAATTTAATGGGAGCATTATCTCTCATCTTCATTATCTATCCAATCGGTTTAGTTACGATGTTATTATGTGTTCCAGAGACGAAAGATAAAGTATTAGAATAGATTGAAAATGTACAGAGTATGAACAGTAGTTAAATAAATAGCAAAGAGGAAGCATCTCAAATGAAATGCTTCCTCTTTTTATATAAATACAATTATTTATTTTGATTTACTAGCTTTTTGGAACAAGAAGCTAGTTTTATCTTCTTCTTTTACAATACCTTGTTTTAACGCTAATTCCCCTGCGACTTTAGGCGCTAGCCATAGCATCGGGAATAACAGAATAGATACCGGAACAGCCGTCACTACAATGAAGGATTGTAAGGCGTTAATACTTCCCTCACCCATATATAAAAGAATCGCCGCAACTGCGCCCATAATAAGCGACCAAAAAACTCGCAAACTAATTCTAGGATCTCCATCTCCAGTCACTGCCATTGAAATCGAATAAGCCATTGAATCTCCTGTTGTTACTACAAATAAAATTGTTAATAAAAGAAATGCAGGTCCAATAATATTAGATAGTGGCAGTTGCTCTGTAATTGCAATCATAGCCGCTGGCATACCAGATTTACTTAATGCCACCGAGATAGAACCAGGACTCATTAACTCATAAAACACACCTGATCCCCCTAGTATAGTAAACCAAAACGTTGTAATAATAGGTGCAATAATTCCAATTGCAACGATGATTTCTCGGATTGTTCTTCCTCTTGAAATTCGGCTCACTAAAATTGCCATCATCGGTCCATATCCAATAAACCATCCCCAGAAAAAGATTGTCCACGACCCTAACCAAGCTGTATCACCACGATATGTGCTCATTGGAATAAATTCATTTATATAAAATCCAAACGAAGAAACAAATGAATCGATAATAAATCCACCTGGTCCAAACAGTAATACGAATACCATTAATAAAACTGCTAACCTAACATTTAAATTACTTATAATTTGAATCCCTTTATCAATTCCCGTTACCGCAGATATAGTAGAAACAGCTACTACACAAACAATAATAGCTAATTGAGTAGTAAACACATCAGGAATGTTAAACAATGCTTGTAACCCATAACTTGCTTGTAGTCCTAAAAATCCGATTGGACCAATCGTCCCTGCAGCTACCGCAATAATGGCAAATACATCGATCATTGTTCCAAGCCAACTCTTTCGCAATTTCTCCCCAAAGATAGGATATAAAAGCGTTCGAGGTTTTAACGGCATATCTTTATGATAATGCCCGTACATCATAACTACCGCACTAATTGTACCTAAAATCGTCCAAGCCAGGAAACCCCAGTGCATATAACTTTGTGCTAAAGCAGGCATTACCGCTTCTTGCGTCCCAGCAGTTATACCTTCATGTATTGGTGGCACCGTCATCAAATGGTACATCGGCTCTGCGGCTGCCCAAAAAACGCCACCTCCAGCAAGTAATGTAGACATAATAATAGCGAGCCATTTTGTCGTACTAATCTCAGGTTTTTCTAGCCCCCCAAGTTTAACTCTCCCATATTTCGAAAATGCCATACACATTGCAACAACAAATGTACCAATTAATAAAACTTGCCAAAAGGCACCAAAATATTTAATTGAAGCTGCAAAACTGCTATTAATGACTCCCTCTACGTAACTTTTATTTAAAATAACTGCAATTACAAATAATAAAAGTGAGCCACCACTAATAAGAAATACAGGCCAATCCGTTTTTCGACTCTTCATTCTCATTTACACTTCCTCCTTCCTCAGCAATCTAAAAAAACAACTTTATTATGTTTTATTGTTTACATCCAAAACACAATGATTATATAAGCATAATAATTCATCAATTTTCTACACACTTATGTTGTCCCTAAAAATATGCTAAATCCCTTATTTAAAAGAAAATTTCTATTCCTATTACATAAAAAAGCAAAACAAAAGACCTTATATTTCTATAAGGTCTTCGAAACAGAAATTTGATTATAACATAAGGAACTCCTTGGTTCAAAAAGCTCCTTCCAAAAATAACCGAGAGTAAAGGCTTCCATTTGCTACGTAACAGTAATTAAAAAAAATTATAATTTGCATAAAAAAAACTATACTAAATATTATTTATGAAAGAAATTTGGCTTCAAAATTTCATTCGGATACGGTTTATGATAAATATGAGTGGTAGCTGGGGATAATGGTGGAATGAGCCACACCCAATTGCCCGTTACAACACGACCACAAGCTACTTCTTGCTTCTCAAATTGTTGAAATTGTTGTGCAGCAGTATGATGGTCAACAATACTAACTCCTTGTTTTTTAAAGGAATGTAACACAGCTACGTTTAATTCAATTAACGCCTTATCTTTCCATAACGTACCGTTTCTCGATGTATCTAACTCCATCATCTCCGCAACAGCTGGCAGTAAATTATAACGATCATAATCCGCTAAGTTACGCGCTCCAATCTCCGTCCCCATATACCATCCATTGAATGGAGCAGCTGTATAGGAAATACCGCCAATTTCTAAGCGCATATCTGAAATCATTGGAACCCCATACCATTTTGCTCCTAAAGATGAGATTGGGTACTCTGGATGTTCAATTGGTACCTCTTTCACTTCTTTTTTAGGAATTTCTTTATATACAGGTTCTTTTCCATCGACAGAAAAAACAAGTGGCAATACATCGAAATTCGTACCTTCTCCTTGCCAGCCAAGTTCCTGGCAAAAATCCGTAAACGCAGTGGAATGGGAGTCACCAATCACTCCCATTTCTGTTTTATACCCTGCATACCGAATCAATTGGTGATTATAAATTCGTATATTATTTTCTTCACCTTTATATTGCTTAAAAATTGTAATTGTCGGTTTAACTTTCCCATCGTTCGTTGCATATTTAATATGATGAATTAATGCGTTGTATACACCTTCCTCATCATTTACTTCACGTGCATCTAATATGTGCATCTTACTCCAAAATAGTCTTCCGATACATCGATTACTATTGCGCCATGCCATTCGTGATCCATGAACAAGTTCTTCAAATGTATGCTCATACGTCCCCGTCTTCTCTATCTCAACTTGAATTTCTTTTATTCTCTCTTCTATGAATTGTTCTTTATTAAGCTCTTTATAGCAAACCGTAATAAAATGACTCGCTTCCTCTATTAATTGTTTCGTTTTACTCATAAACGATCTCCTTCTATTTCAACAAAACGTTACTACTTTACAGTATAAGCAAAAAGAATAAGAGTCACAAATGAAAGTCGAAGTGTTACTTTTATTGTAATATTTTTCAGAAAATTAAAGAGATTACTATTGACTTGTATAAAAAATAGGTGTATTTTTGACTCAGGTAAATTATTTTTACCTAGAGCAACTTTTTAATAAGAAAGGAGGGAATGTTATGTCTTCATTTCAATTGCCAAAGCTTTCATATGACTATGATGAACTAGAGCCATATATCGATAGCAACACGCTTTCCATTCATCACGGAAAGCACCATGCAACATACGTAAACAATTTAAATGACGCTTTAGAAAACTATACGGAATTACATAATAAGTCTTTAGAAGAATTACTATGTAATTTAGACGTTTTACCAAAGGAAATTGTTACAGCTGTCAGAAATAACGGTGGTGGTCACTATTGTCATAGTCTTTTTTGGGAAGTAATGAGCCCGCGAGGTGGCGGTGAGCCTAATGGAGACGTTGCAAAAGTAATTGATTATT
Organism: Bacillus sp. AY18-3; assembly: GCF_008042305.1. NCBI lineage: Bacteria > Bacillati > Bacillota > Bacilli > Caryophanales > Bacillaceae > Bacillus > Bacillus sp. AY18-3. Next base: position 91,810 of record NZ_QKQR01000011.1, read on the forward strand.
ATTTCAATACCTTTGACAACTTAAAAGATCAACTTTCCAAAGCAGCTATTAGTCGTTTTGGAAGTGGCTATGGATGGCTTGTTCTGGACGGTGAGGAACTTTCCGTTATGAGTACACCCAATCAAGATACACCTTTGCAAGAAGGTAAAATTCCATTACTCGTCATCGATGTATGGGAACATGCCTATTATTTAAAGTATCAAAATCGGCGTCCAGAATTTGTTACCAACTGGTGGCATACAGTGAACTGGGACCAGGTAAATGAAAAGTATTTACAAGCAATGCGATCACAAAAACATTAGTCGTGCGTATAAGGTAAGTTTGGTAATGTAAAATTAGTATTGTCGAAATCCTCCAGAATCCCCCGGATTGCCACCGGGGGATTTATGATTATTTCATTGCATGTATGTAATAACGTAATACTTGTTCTATTTCTATTTTCAATTCTCGGAACGGGAATCCTAATTCACTAGCTTTTCCATTATGTAATGTACAATTAATCACTTCATTATAAGGTGCTACATTATCTCCTACTTCTTGAACAAGTGCTTTTATTCCCGTATTTTCTTCTATGAAATGAATAACTTCTCGAGTAGAAACTACCCCGTTGCTACAAGCATTAATTGGCCCTTCTATGTCCTTCATCCCGCACCAAGCTAAAAATTCTCCTGCTTCTTTTTCATGTATAAATGATAACTCTCCATCTAGATCATTCACGGCGACAGGTTCTTGCTTCACAATATGTTCAACGTAAAATTGTAACCTTTTCGTATAATCGTTTTCTCCAATAACAACTGGAAAACGTACTGCAACAACTGGGAATGTTGCTTGTTGAAATGAAACCGCTTCGGCTAATCTCTTTCCTTCACTATAAGTAAAATCCTTCCTACCACCATACGTAACGGCATACTCGTACGGATTAAAGTTCTCTTCTAATAAGCCTAGTGCTGGCTCGTAAACAGCCATTGAAGATGTCATAATGTATTTCTTCGTTTTTCCTCGTAACACTCCACATACTATCTTCGCCGCATTCGAGCTATAGCATAAATTATCGTATACGATATCATAACTTTTATCTTTTAGACGCTCAGCTAGTTGTTTTTCGTCTTCTCTATCTACAATCAATCTGTTTACTACACTTCCAAAAGAATCTTCAGTAATGCCTCTCGTCGCAATTGTTACATCGTGTCCAGCTTGCAAAAGTGCTTCTACTAAATGTTTACCAAAAAATCTTGTTCCCCCTAGCACCAATACTTTTTTCAAATTCATCATCCCCATTTTGATAAATTGTAAAATACTACCTCTCTATTATAAATGCTAATATAGAAAAAGCATGGAATTCGTTTAACGATTCCATGCTTTTCTACAGAAAATATATTAACGTACTCGATATTTATAAATACAATAACAGAAGTATAAAATAGAAATTACGGATACATAAACCCATAGTTCATATACGAATCCCTCTCCCCATACTCCCATAAAATAAAAGAGTGAAGGCAACGTCAATGTTACCCATGATTGTACGAAGGCAATTCTTCCAAGATATTGATTGATATTCTTCTTTTGTGTATTTAATACAAAGAATAAATACCAAAGTAATGCCCACATAAACCACGTTAATGCATTAACAACATCGTGAAATTGAACAAATGAAACAACCATATAGAATAAAGCAATAATTGCTACCCAAATACAAAACCAACCTAAACCGCTACTATCCATTCCTTTTATAAAGGTAACACCTACATATAAATAGGTTAATCCAAATAAGAAAGTAGCTGCATATGAATACACTGTCCAATTGCTTTGGTCAGAAATCATGATCAAATAGAACGGAATAATAATTTGTAGTGCACCCACAAATAAATTAAAAACACCCGCACTTTTCATCTCTGCTTTCCCTAATATAACAAGACTATTTAAAAATAAAGCTGCACCCGAAAGTAATAATCCTACGTACCCCATATATCCTCATGTGAAAACCTTACATTTTCACACTGTACCCTCCCCGTCTTGTAAAAATTATATTATTCCTTATTCTCCTTCTTACTTACAACTACATACGAAGTTTTTTCGAAAATAAGTCAGACTTCCTACCTTAAAAAACAATAGAAAAACCCTTTTCATACATTTCATACAGTAATGATGTCAATCAAAATATATCACGCAATAAAAACGCTTTCAATAATACGTAATTCAAGCAAAAAGCTAACAAGATTATTTGATTATAAACGCACTTTAACAATGATACAAGTATTGGAATACTTTTCAATAGAACCGGTTGCCATTCAAATGCTATGGTCAGTAATATTTTATTACATTCTCTTTCCTAAATTGAACATATTACTGACCTCAAGCAACATAATAAAGAAAACAATTTATTATATACATAAAATATCCTACAAATTAATAAGAGAATGCTTTACTAACTACCTTAAATCATTTGATAGCCGTTTTTATTATTTACCTGCCATCTCCAAGAATCTACACACATCTCTTCTAACCCATATTCTGCTTCCCATCCTAATTCTCGTTTCGCTTTAGATACATCAGCAAAACATACTGCTACATCACCAGGACGACGCCCTATCACTTTATAAGGTATTTTTTTACCTGAAACCTCCTCAAAAGCCTTTATCATCTCTAACACACTATACCCTTTACCTGTGCCAAGATTATATGCCTCTATTCCTTTCGTCTCAAGTACTTTCTCAAGTGCCTTTACATGTCCTTTTGCAAGGTCAACAACGTGAATATAATCACGGACACCTGTCCCGTCTTTTGTTGGATAGTCGTTTCCGAATATATTTAGTTCCTTTAATTTACCTACCGCCACCTGCGTTACATATGGCATTAAATTATTCGGAATCCCATTTGGATCTTCTCCAATACGACCACTTTTATGTGCTCCGAAGGGATTGAAATAACGAAGTAACGCAATACTCCATTCATCATCAGCTTTTGCCACATCACGCATAATTTGCTCAATCATTAATTTTGTTTGCCCATATGGATTTGTCACACTCAGCGGAAATTCTTCTGTAATTGGTGACGTTTTTGGAATTCCATATACAGTTGCAGATGAACTAAAAATAAACTTTTTAACATGATGTTTCTGCATCACATCACATAGTACGATTGTACTTATTATATTATTATAATAATATGTTAGAGGAATTGTAGTCGATTCCCCCACTGCTTTAAATCCAGCAAAATGTATAACCGCTTCAATGCTATTTTCCAAAAAAATCTCATTCATTTTTTCACGATTTAAAACACTTTCTTTATAAAATTCAAATTGTTTTCCTGTTATTTCTTTTACTCGGTTTAAAGACTCGATTGAACTATTTGAAAGATTATCTACGACTATAATTTTATAATTATTATTTAATAATTCTATACACGTATGACTACCAATATATCCTGCTCCACCCGTTATAAGTATCGCCATATATAGAGTCCCCCACTTATTATTAATTATAAAATTTTATAACCTCAATACAAATCTATCCTACCACAAAAGACTGATAATTTAGAATATTTATTTCGAATTATTATTTATATAAAAAAGAGCCACATAACCTTTAAGTTATACAGCTCTTCAACATACGTATGTGTTTATATCTTTTTTTATTAATCAAGAAAAATAAAAATCACTCGAAAATTTGATATTGTTAAATTACGTAGCAATATACACTTAAAAAGTGGGCAAGGCTTCCCAATAACACGAACACGTGAAAAATTTCATGATGCCCCATATGTTTAAACTCTAACCATTTTGGCTTTGTTCCATAAATAAATCCACCGATTGTATAAAGAATGCCTCCAAGCACTAGAAGCACGATACCTCCTGCACTTAAGTTAGCAGCTAACGGTGCAAAGAACAGAACAATTAACCAGCCCATTGTAATATAAATTGCTGTTGATAACCATCTCGGGCAACTAAACCAAAACATTTTAAAAACAATACCACAAATGGCAGTTGCATAAACTAAACAAAATAATAATAAACCGTTTGCGGAATGTAATGTAATTAAACAAAATGGTGCATATGTACCTGCAATCAATATAAAAATCATAGAGTGATCAAGCTTCCGAAAGAAATAAATAACACGTTCACTGGCTACAACACTATGATATACAGCTGATGCTGTATACAGAACCATCATTCCGATACCAAACAAAATAACAGCTGTAATTGCCGCAAAAGATGGCATCTTAATAGAAACTTTTACAAGCATAGCTAATAATGCAATAAATGATAATACAGCTCCTCCCAAGTGGGTAAAAGCATTAACTGGTTCTCTTACATAAGTATTCATATATACACCCCTCATATAATTACATGTAGTTTCAATAACTACATGTAATTATATACGCATTATTATTAGAGGTCAACATTTACAATTCATTTGTTTCGTAATACCATATTTAGAGATAAACTAAACATTATGCTCCACTAAGTTATAAAAGTGAGGGGTTCTACGTGGAAAATATAAATAAACTGCTTGAAACATTACATTTAGAAAAAAACATTACGCTTGAGGATATTCCAAATGTCGACTTGTATGTAGACCAGGTTGTCCAATTATTTGAAAATACTTATTCGGATACAACAAGAACCGATGATGAAAAAGTATTAACAAAAACAATGATTAACAATTACGCAAAAGGGAAACTGTTTATTCCAATCAAAAATAAAAAATACTCAAAAGAGCATATGATTTTAATCAGCTTAATTTATCAATTAAAAGGAGCCCTTTCCATTAATGACATAAAAAGCTCCTTAGAAAATATAAATGAATCCTTATTAAACGATGATTCATTCGAATTAAATACATTATATAAAGATTATCTTTCTCTTACCGAAAAAAACGTCGAAAGCTTTACACAAGACGTAAATAATCTTTTTTCAGAAGTAAGTGAAATTTCTTCCTTAGAAGATCCGAATCTAGAGAAATTTTTATTACTAACATCATTTGTGTCGATGAGTAATATGTATAGGCGCTTAGCTGAGAAGTTGATTGATGATTTAAAAGAATCTTAAATAAAAAAACTATCCACCTGTTATAGTGGATAGTTTTTTTGTTTACTTAATTGCCTCATGAACTTTTAATTGTTTACCTTTTATCGTTGTATTTCTCATAACCTTTAAAACAAGTGGTCCTTTTCCGTTTAATATTTCAACATACGAAACATTATCTTGTATTGTAATAATACCTATATCATCAGCAGAAACACCTTGAATTTTAGCAATTGTACCAACGAAATCTACCGCCCTAATTTTCTTTTTCTTTCCGCCATTAAAGTACAATTTCATAATTCCTTTGTTTAGGTCTGCATTTTTATCTTTCTTTATAATTGGTTTAGCATATATTTTTTCTTCAAATACTGCTTTCTCTTTTATAACTTCTTCTTTTGAAGGTGCCAGTTCCTTTGGAATTTCAAATCCGATATATTCCTCAATCTCTTCTAAAAATCTATTTTCATAAGGCGTTATAAATGTAATAGCTTTTCCATTATTACCAGCTCGTCCCGTCCTTCCAGTACGGTGTACATAGCTTTCTTTTTCTAATGGAATATCGTAATTAATAACATGTGTAATATTATCAATATCAATTCCTCTCGCAGCTACATCAGTTGCTACTAAATAACGGAACTTTCCTTTTCTAAAATCATCCATAACTTCAAAACGATCTTCCTGCACCATACCACCGTGTATTTTGTCACAAGGATAATTAACTTGTTTTAGCTGTCTATATACATGGTCTACGTTTTCTTGTGTACGACAAAAAATAATGCAACTGTCTGGATTTTCAATCATAGTTACATCCTTAAGAAGTGAAAGCTTCTCTTCTTCCCTTACTTCAAAAAGGGTATGTTCAATTTTATCTGTTGTAATCCCAGCTGCTTTAATTTCAATATGAGTTGGTGCATTCATATATGTACGGGATAACTTTTCAATATCTTCCGGTAGGGTTGCTGAAAATAGCATTGTCATTCTTTTTGTAGGTAATTCATCAATAATTGCCTCTACTTGATCGATAAAGCCCATATTTAGCATTTCATCTGCTTCATCAATCACTAAATATTTCAATCGATCTAAAGAAAGGGTCCCTTTTTCAATATGATCCAACACACGTCCTGGGGTCCCCACTACAATATGCGTCTTTTGCTTTAACTCTAATTTTTGACGTGCAAATGGAGATTTACCATAAATTGCAGCAGCTTTAATTCTTTTGAATCGCCCTATATTCGTAATATCTTCTTTCACTTGAACAGCAAGTTCCCTCGTTGGTGTTAAAACTAATGCTTGTGGTTTATTCTCTTCCCACTCTACCATTTCACAAAGTGGTATTCCGAACGAAGCCGTTTTTCCACTTCCCGTTTGCGACTTTACAACAAGATCCTTCTTTTGCAATGCAACTGGAATAACCTCTCCTTGCACTTCTGTCGGATGCTCATATCCTAAACCAGTAAGTGCTCGTCTTACTTCTTTACTTAATGCATAATTACTAAAGCTTTTTTTACTCATATATTAACCTCATTTGATTTTATATTTAACCTATTATGTTCTTCATACCTCACTTTAGACTATAGTAAGATACTATATTAATCCACTGTTTTCAATTCGTTTCAACCTAAATTTATCTAAGTATAATTTTAAAATAGGAAAAGGCAGCCTTAATAATAAGTCTGCCCTATCTATACTGTATTCATTTTTACGGAACTAATTTTTTCACAACTGGTATTCTTTGCAATACTAACGTAATTACCAGACTAAGAACAATTGTAATCGTTACATTAATAGGTATTGCCAATATTGCATGTACACGCTCATTTACCTTAGGGAAAACCATGTACAACAAGTTATTTAATAAGAAGAAGTGAAGAATATAGATTCCAAGGCTTGCTTGATTTATAAAACGGAATAACAATGGTAATTCTCTTTCTGACTTTTGGAATGCATATTTGAAAAATATAAATAATCCGATCGCCATCAGTACAACACCTGGCGCAAAATATCCATACCAAAACTGCTCTAACTGTCCATTTGCTTTTACTGTATAGTAATATGTAATAAAGAATGTACTAATAAATCCTACAAGTCCTCCAATGTAAGAAATATTCCTCCATTTTTTCGAAATATCGTAATTGGATAAATAATAACCAAGTAAGAAATACCCTACATAATTTGTAACGTAAAATAATTCAATGTTAAAGTTGATAGGATAATAATATTTCACTAAATTGACTACAACAGACGCATATAGCCATAAAATTAAAAAGTATTCTATCTCTCTTTTTTTAGCGTTCTTCACAAATATTTTCAGTAGAGGTGTAATTAAATATATCCCTACAATCATGTATAAGAACCATAAATGTCCCCCAATAGTATCCGTTAAAAAGTGCTTTATCCCTTGCTTTAAAGATGCCGGGAAATATCCTGCATATGCTCCATATGCATAAAATATAGCGCTCCAAGCTACAAAAGGTATAATTACTTTACTTGCACGCTTCTGTAAAAATTCCCCGACTGAAATATCTTTTGTACCCTTTAACAATAACGCTCCACTAATCATTACAAAAATCGGAACACTCGCACGTGAAATCGATTCAAACAAGTTACCAGCCATCCAGCGTGATACGTTATTTGCATCTAACATAGAAACATAACCAGCAGAAACGTGAATTGTAACCACTGCGATCGTTGCTAATACACGCAACCAATCCATATATACTAAGCGCTTCATTAGCACCCCTCCTAAATTTACCTCTTTAACTTTTATTTCCCAAACATAATTTTACATCAAATAATACTATGTTTAAACACATTTTAATTACATGAACTTACAACATACGTAGCTAAACCTTAATTTTTAAATATAAACATGAAAACCTTTGACTTATGAGTGAAAATAATGTAAATTATCTTTTGGACGAACATTTTTAAACAAAATGAATAAAATATTCGTATTTTAGGGGTGTAAATGATGGAAAACGTATTCGACTATGAAGATATTCAATTAATTCCTGCAAAATGTATTGTAAACAGCCGCTCTGAATGTGATACAACTGTCACTTTAGGTAAACATAAATTTAAATTACCTGTCGTACCTGCAAATATGCAAACGATTATTGATGAAAGAATCGCAACTTATTTAGCTGAAAACAATTACTTCTATATCATGCATCGCTTCCAACCAGAGAAACGTATCTCATTCATTAGAGATATGCAATCACGTGGATTAATCGCTTCTATTAGCGTTGGTGTAAAAGAGGACGAGTATGAATTCGTACAACAATTAGCTGCTGAGCAACTTACACCTGAATACATCACGATTGATATTGCACACGGACATTCTAATGCTGTAATCAACATGATTCAACATATTAAGAAGCATTTACCAGAAAGCTTCGTTATCGCTGGAAACGTTGGGACTCCAGAAGCGGTAAGAGAATTAGAAAACGCTGGTGCTGACGCAACAAAAGTTGGTATTGGACCTGGTAAAGTTTGTATTACTAAAATTAAAACAGGTTTTGGAACTGGCGGTTGGCAACTAGCTGCACTTCGCTGGTGTGCAAAAGCTGCAAGTAAGCCAATTATCGCTGACGGTGGTATTCGTACACACGGCGACGTAGCTAAATCTATTCGATTTGGGGCGACTATGGTTATGATCGGTTCTCTATTCGCTGGTCATGAAGAGTCTCCAGGGGAAACAATCGAAAAAGATGGCAAACTTTATAAAGAGTACTTCGGTTCAGCTTCTGAATTCCAAAAAGGTGAGAAGAAAAACGTTGAAGGTAAGAAAATGTTCGTTGAGCATAAAGGTTCTTTAGAAGATACTTTAATCGAAATGGAACAAGATCTTCAATCTTCTATCTCTTACGCTGGCGGAACAAAATTAGACTCAATTCGTACTGTAGATTATGTAGTCGTGAAAAACTCTATTTTCAACGGTGATAAAGTATATTAATTTTAAATTTAACTCGAAGGACAAGGATTTTTATGCTTGTCCTTCTTTTTCATACATAGAAATGTAAATTATTTTCATTTTACTGAATTTTCTAGTATCATGTTTTTAGATACTTATAATAAGGGGGATATAACAAATGAAAAATGTAATTGAGAAACGCCATATTCGCACAGAAGTCCCTACTGAACTAACATGGGACCTCTCTGATTTATACGAATCTGATAAAGAGTGGGAAACTGCATTACGTGTATTAACAAACGATATAAAAAAACTTGATGCGTTTAAAGGACAATTACACACTAGCCCCACTACCTTATTACATTGCCTACTTTTAGAAGAAGATCTTTTAATGGAGTTAACAAAACTATACTCATATGCAAATTTAAAAGAATCCACTGATCGTACAAATCCAATTATTCAAGCGAACTCTTCCAAAATTGCTGCTTTATGGACGAAAGTACATACTGCACTGTCCTTTATCCATAATGAAATCCTCTCATTCGACGAAGGAACAATTGAAAAATATTTAGCTGAAGAAACAAAACTCGAACCTTTCCGTAAATCATTACTAGACATCCTACAAAAAAGGCCGCACACGCTCTCTCCTGAAACAGAAGAAGCTCTTGCTGCACTTGGCGAAGTACATAGTTCTCCATACAAAATTTACGGTATGACTAAATTAGCCGATATGGATTTTACCTCCATACAAGACGAAAAAGGAAACGAACTCCCTGTATCATTTTCATTATTTGAAAGCAAATATGAGTTCTCTCCAAGCGTAGACATACGTAGAAAAGCATACTCATCATTTGTTTCCACCTTAAAACGATATAAGAATACAGTGGCAACAACATATGCTACTGAAGTAAAAAAACAAGTAACACTCTCTCGTTTACGCAAATTTGAATCTGTTACTCATATGCTTTTAGAACCTCAAAAAGTTCCACTTGAAATGTATAACAATCAACTTGATATTATTTATAAAGAATTAGCGCCTCATATGCGCCGTTTTGCAGATTTAAAAAAGAAAGTATTAGGACTCGATCAAATGCTGTTCTGCGACTTACATGCACCTTTAGATCCCGAATTTAATCCAACCATCACATACAAGGAGGCTGGTAAATTAATTCAAGATTCTTTAAAGGTATTAGGCGATGAATATAGTTCCATTATCGAAAAAGGATTCAAAGAAAGATGGGTTGATCTTGCAGATAACGTAGGCAAATCCACCGGAGCATTTTGTTCAAGCCCATATGGTTCTCATCCATACATTTTAATTACATGGCAAAATACGATGCGTGGATGCTTCACATTAGCACATGAATTTGGCCATGCTGGTCATTTTTATTTAGCAAATAAAAACCAGCGTATTATGAATGTACGTCCATCTATGTACTTTGTTGAAGCACCATCTACAATGAATGAATTACTATTAGCCCAGCATTTATTAGCGACTACTGACGACAAGAGAATGCGCAGATGGGTGATTCTGCAACTACTTGGCACATATTATCATAACTTTGTTACTCACTTACTTGAGGGAGAATATCAAAGAAGAGTATATACCCTAGCAGAAGAAGGAGAAGCACTTACAGCTACAACTTTAACTGAAATAAAAACAAATGTACTTTCGACATTCTGGGGAAATTCTGTAAAAATTGACGAAGGTGCTGGCTTAACTTGGATGCGCCAACCTCATTATTATATGGGCTTATATTCTTACACCTATTCCGCAGGCCTCACTGCATCTACTGCGGTAGCCCAAATGATTAAAGAGGAAGGGCAACCTGCCGTTGATCGCTGGTTAGATGTACTTCGCGCTGGTGGTACGATGAAACCACTTGAATTAATGAAGCATGCCGGAGTAGATATGTCAAAACCAGATGCAATCCGCAGGGCTGTTTCTTACGTCGGTTCCTTAATTGATGAATTGGAACGCTCTTATCAAGAATAAAAAAAGCCCTCACTTTATGAGGGCTTTTTTCATATTTATTTTCCAAATCTTTTACGGTATCCACATTTCCTGCATAGCTCTTCGACTGCAACTCTTTTCGAAAATCCATCGACAATGTTTGTTGCTCTTTCACCTTCTATAATATTAGAAAATGAGTCATTATTAATATTCCCAAGGTTAATAATCCCTTCACCATCTAAACAGCAAGGAATAACCGTTCCGTTCGCTAAAATACCCGCTTGATTTCGAAGACCATGACAGAATCCTTTTCCATCATCCTCTTCTTCATGTAATGCTGGCCACTGGAATTCATAGTCTTGATTAATAAAGACGCGTTCTGCAATTTTTATACCTTTTCCTGGTGTAAGCTTCTCTTCGATTTGATAAGATAGACCAAACTCATTTTCAATGATGGATAATAAATCTCTATTTTTCTGGATTTCAGCATTTGTTTTATTATCCTGAGTTAAATTCCATAACCGTAGTGAAACAATTAAATCCGATTGACTTGTCGCCTCTCTAATGAAGGAAAGTATACTCCTTACATAACCTTCTTTATCTTGCGAACCTGGATGCCCATCAAAACTGTGCAGTGAAAAATTCATTTGTCTTAAAGCAGGCTTATTTAACAGTCTATGCCTTCTCTTATTAATTAACGTTCCGTTCGTTGTAATATTAACTTTAAACCCTTTTTCATGGCTCAAATCTAATAGTTGATCTATTTTTGGATGGAGCAATGGCTCACCCTTCACGTGCAAATAAATGTAGTCTGTGTGAGGTTTAATTTGGTCTAACCTTTTAGCAAAATCCTCCACAGAAATGAATTGCTTCTGCCTTTCCGTCGGCGGACAAAAGCTGCACGCAAGATTACATACACTCGTAATCTCCAAGTAAAACTTTTTAAACTTCTTCACCTTTAATTCCTCACTTCTATGACTACTTATACTTTTTCCTCTTCATATTACAACACACTTTTTTATAAATAGAAACATACTTATTTTAGGAAACCTTCGTACTACCTATTAATATTTAAAAGACCATCGGTGGTTTTTGCCCAATGGTCTTTTTTACTCTTTTTATATACAAAAAGTAATTTTATTTATGATACGGTTCCCCACGATTAATACGAAACGCTCTATACACTTGCTCAAGCAATACTAATCGCATTAATTGGTGTGGTAATGTCATCTTTGAAAAAGAAAGAGATTCGTTTGAACGCTTCATTACTTCTGAACTTAGTCCAAGTGATCCACCTATTACAAATGCAACTTTACTCTTTCCATATGTAGCAAGACGATCTAAGCTTACTGCAAATTCTTCTGATGATTTTTGTTTTCCTTCTATCGCTAACGCAATGACATGCGTATCGTCAGAAATTTTATCCAGTATACGTATACCTTCTTTTTCTTTTACAATTAACATTTCTGCTTCACTTAAATTTTCTGGCGCCTTTTCATCTGGCAATTCAATTACTTCTACTTTTGCGTATGCAGATAATCGTTTTAAGTATTCTGCTATACCTTGTTTTAAATATTTTTCTTTTAATTTCCCAATTGAAATAATCGAGATATTCACACTCATTCCCCACCTTACAAACATGTTATCCACATAACTTATCCACATATCCACAATTGTTACCCACATATTGTGTGAGAATCTGTGTTCGATACAACATATGTCGCCTCGTTTTGACAAAATTCACATGTTTTTTTCTCTTTTTCTGAGTTATCCACATTGTTGATAACCGGTGCAACTTCACACTCATCCACAATAATATCTAAAGCTAATTCAACATGTTCTAAACAACAAGGTAAATTCATATTCTTCACCTCACTTTTCTACAATAGAAAACAGGAGGTAGGCCCTCCTGTTTTTAATACTTTTGAATGCCTAGTTTAACCGTTGTTGTTGCTCGTTTTGTACCACGATAAAACGTAAGAGTCATTTTATCATTAATTTTTTTATCATATAAGGCCGTACGGAATCCAATAATATCGCGAACCGGTTTTCCATCTACTGCTACAATCACATCGTGTTCTCGTAAACCAGCATCTACACCTGGCGAAGGACTTTTCACATCTAAAATGCAAACTCCCTCTGTTACATTGCTTGGTAAATGCAATGTTTTTGACCAATGGTAATTTGGAATCTCATTTAACGATCTAAGTTCAATTCCAACATACGGTCTCCTTACTTTTCCGTACTTCTCTAATTCGTTCATAATTGGAACAGCTCTAGTAACTGGAATAGCTAGTCCAATTCCTTCTACTTCTTTTGCTGCAATTTTCATTGAGTTAATGCCAATTAATTGACCTGCCGCATTTACAAGCGCACCACCACTATTACCTGGATTAATTGCTGCGTCTGTTTGCAATACTTCTACTTGCCAATCGTAATGTCCATCTTGATCCAAATCTACAGGAACAATACGTTCCTTAGCTGAAATAATGCCTTGTGTAACGGTTCCTGAAAATTGCAGCCCGAGTGGGTTTCCAATCGCAATGACCGGTTCTCCTCTACGAACAGTATTAGAATCGCCAATCTCAATTATTTTTTTCACATGCTTTGCATCTATTTCTAGTACAGCCAAATCTGTGACTACATCCGTTCCTAATACTTTTCCCGGAACCTTCTTACCATCACTTAAGCTTACTTCAATACGATTTGCTCCAGCAACAACATGATTATTCGTTACAATATAAGCTTGGCCATCTGCTTTTTTATAAATTACACCCGATCCTGTACCAGCTTCTGAATCTGCCTCTGAAAAATTATCTCGTTGAATATTAATAACGCCAACAACAGCTTCAGACGCACGATCAACAGCATCAACAAAGCTAATCTGTTTAATTCCTTGAGCTTCGGCCATATTACTTCCACTTGCTTCAGCTTGCGGAAGCGCGCCCGCATCATTCGCAAATAAAGGAGCTCCAAATGCAAATAACGAAGCTCCTACAATTGTTCCTGCTATACTAGAAATAACAATACCTTTATGCTTCTTTTTTCTTGCACGTTTCATACGATAATTTTCTTCATCAATAAAGGACATATTTGTTCACCCATCTTCCTGAAAACAACTATATTCACCTTTATTGTTTACTAAAATGAAGAATTATACGTATTGAATTTTTGTAGGCATTTTCGGATCTGTATCGTGAATTTCAAAGGCTTCTCCCACTCCAAATCCTTTTTCCTCTAATACTTGTGATACTGACATACGTGCTAGTTCTTTCATGTTATTATCTAAACTTAAATGAGCTAAATAAATATGTTTTGTCTCATCTGTAATTACATCCGCCATCGCTAATGCAGCGTCCTCATTACAAACGTGACCCACATCACTTAAAATACGTCGCTTAATACTCCATGGATAACGTCCCATACGAAGCATTTCCACGTCATGATTACTTTCAAACACGAAAGCATTAGCACCCTTAATAACACCTTTCATACGGTCACTCACGTATCCCGTATCTGTAATAAGGGCTAACTTTCTATTATTGTTATGAAAAGCATAGAACATCGGCTCTGCCGCATCATGAGAAACCCCAAATGACTCGACCTCAATATCACCGAATGTTTTCACATCCCCAACTGAGAAAATAAACTTTTGCTCAGTTGGGATATTTCCTATTAAATGTTCCATTGCATTCCATGTTTTCTCATTTGCATAAACAGGTAAATCATATTTACGTGCCAATACACCTAACCCTTTAATATGGTCACTATGTTCATGTGTTACAAGAATACCTGATACATCATTTATATTTAGTTCTGCCTGTTTAAATAAAGCCTCTGTTGCTTTACCACTTAAACCTGCATCGACGAGTAATTTTTTTTCATCTGTTCCTACATATAGCATATTCCCTGTACTTCCACTTGCAAGTACGCTAAAATGCAACCCCATTCTTTCTCACTCCAGTATGTTCATCAACCACTTGATTTTCCCTTTCCCCTAATTCCATAACTTGTCCTTCGATTGCATTTACAAAGAAGTCCTGCTTCTGCTCCGTTTTTAAATTCCATGTTGGAGCGAGTACTTGGTTATTAGAAGTAGATGCGGTAAGGGTGGCATAACCAATTTGTGCTTCTTTTACATGTGTATTCCCATGAACTTTATTTTTTAAATACAGATTTTCTAAAGCTGTTTGAGCAGTAATAATTTCTTGCTGTTTCGTTTTTTCACTTTCGCCCATTTCTTTTAAATCAGTTAGCATCGTCTGCGTGTACGACACGAGTTCATTTTTTTCATTTAATTCCACAACAATCATTGCCTGATCGTTATAGAAAATAGGCTTATCTTTATATTTTTGGAAGAAGTAAATTTTAGAGTCTTTCATCGCCCCAAACTCATACTTTTGTCCATCCAATACATAGTTCTTCAAAAAATCACTATACTTATCTTTGGATAATGATTTTGTATTTAAAAAGGGCTCTTTTAGCTTACTTTCTATCCTGTACATATTTTGTATATGCGCCGTTTGATTCTTTAAAGACTGTACATCTTCTTCTTTAAACGCCTTGTTTTCCGCCCTAATAAATGATTCTTTTTTCGGTTCTTTAGGGAAATTACCCATAGTAATTTTATTTGCTTTTAATTCTTGATCTATCTTTGTTTCTGCAATAAGCTCCAATTGATTACTATCTTGCTTTTGAATGAATTGAAAAATGAGAAAGAGGTCCAAAACAAAAAAGGTCACAATAAATATGGTTTTAATCCGATCCCAATCCATTTAGTCCTCCCTCACTCCACTCATATATTTTTTGTTTACCCGCTTCATCTTCAACAAACTTTACATACCAAATTGGCTGTAGTCGAGCTACTTGCCCATCTAGTGATAATTTGTATCCAATACCAATGTCTTTAATGAATCTTTTATCTACCGCGGCATTATTTTCTAAAGATGCTATTACAACATGACCTGATGGAAGAGTAACCTTCTGTTCTATACCTTTCGTATTTAAAGACAACAACGGTCTTTCATATTCCATTACTTCTTCTGATCCCCATACTTGTCTCAATTCAGCTAATCCATCTGTATTGAATACGGAATATCCATCTTCATGTAAACGGAATACCGTCTGTCCTTTATTCATATAATCCAAACGATATGAATCCAAACTCCCACTGTGACCATTTACAAAATCAAAGCTTTTTTGTAAAAGCATTAAATTATCTGTCGTTTTCTCACTTGAAACAGAAGAATTTTTATACTTTAGCATATGATGATCGTTTTCAATCTCCATGGACCTAATACCATCCGTAAATGTTTCTTTCGATTTCTCGGTAATAGGGCTTAAATAACGTGGGTCACTAAAAAGAGCATTCTTAAATGTATCAACCGCTAAATTAGATGAAATATATGTTATATTACTTAATTCTGTCGTTCCATCTGGTAAAAATAGCTTTTTCATATCATTAATTTGATAGTCAAAATAAGGTTTTGCCGATACTATAAATTGATTTTGTGCATTTACAATATCTTTTAAATACACACCACTTAATTTTGCTTCATATATTCTAGAGTTATCACTATCAGAAACAAAATTAATTTTAATTTCTTGATCCCTACTTCTAGAAGGATCAAGAATAATTCGATTAAAATATTTAGGCTTATTTATACTTTTTTCTTTCATATTAAACATAGATTTAACTGCATCAAACGGGATGTTGGTAGGAAAAACAAGTTCAATTTTCCCTTCACCATGCACATAAGAAAGGAAATCAGCCTTAGCAATCGATATCTCTTTGAAATCATGTAATTCCCCTGCTTCCAAAGGTTTATAGATTGATTCTATATCTCCCTCTCTTTTGCTCCCATAATGATTTTTATCTTTATGCACGATGATAGAAGTAGGGCGGACAACATCAGCGATTTTAGTTTGAGTAATTCCTTCATTCCCCTGCACAAATTTTGCATTTTGCATAGACGTGGAATCTGGCACATACGTCCATAAGTTAAAAGTAAGAAATAGGCTAATTACAACTAAATTAATTAAAACTATCGTTTTAACATTTTCCATACTCATTCCCAATCGTCCTCTTCATCTGCTGCCATTGGCAATGTGAAGTAAATAGTTGTCCCTTTTCCTTCCTCACTCTTCGCCCAAATCGAGCCACCATGTGCCTCAATCATTTCTTTTGCAATTGCTAATCCAAGTCCTGTACCACCCATTTGTCTTGAACGTGCTTTATCTACGCGGTAAAAACGTTCAAAGATTTTATCGACGTTTTCTTTGGGAATACCCATTCCTTGGTCACTTACACTAACCTCTAATAATTCCCCACGATCACGTAAGCGATATGTTACTGTTCCACCTTCTGGTGAATACTTTAATGCATTCGAAATAATGTTATACAAAACTTGCGTAATTTTATCCGTATCCATATCAATAAATCGGGATTTCTTAGAGAAAGATCGTTTGAAACTTACGTTTTGCTCTTTAGACATTTCAAAACGATCAATAATGTTATTAAAGAAGTCAGTAAAGTCGACCCATTCTTTCATTAAACGATGTTCTGTACTATCGAGTTTAGAAAGTTGCAATAACGCATTTACAAGTCTAATCATTCTTTCTGTTTCTTCTTGTGTAACTGTTAAAAATTGCGGTGCAATATTCGGATCTTGCCACGCGCCGTCCGTAAGTGCCTCTAAGTAACTGCGCATCGTTGTTAATGGCGTTCTTAATTCATGGGAAACGTTTGCCACAAACTCACGGCGTTCCCTTTCTATACGCTCCTGCTCAGTTACATCATATAATACGGCAATTAAACCATTTGCTTTCCCTGTCTCTTTTTGAATAACAGAGAAACTAGCACGTAAAATATATGGCTCATTTCTCGTACTAAAATCTAATAAAACGGAATCAGGCTCTTCGTATAAATGATCGAGCGTAAATTCTTCTTGTATCCCTAATACTTCTAAAACAGATTGGTCGAGCGCCGTTTCACGCGAAACATTTAGCATCTTCTCCGCAGGATCATTTAATAAAATAATGTCTCCTTTTCGGTCAGTAGCAATTACTCCATCTGTCATATGTGATAAAACAGATGATAATTTACGTCTTTCACTTTCCGTTGAAGAACGAGCTTGTTGTAATTTTTTTGATAAATTATTGAAAGATAATGCTAATTGTCCTATTTCATCATGGCTATGCACTTTTACTTTTCTTGAATAGTTTCCTTTTGCCATTTCAATCGCTTGTCTTCGCATATCTGAGATTGGTCTCGTAATCGTTTGAGCTAACAAAATTCCAAGTACAGCTGTTACGAGTAATGCAATAACGGTTCCAGTCGCAAAAATTTGATTAATATCCTTCATCTGTTTATAAACATCTTCCATAGATGCAACAATGTAAATAACACCAAGTGCATCCTTGCCGTTATCATCTAGAATAGGAGTAAGCATAACTTGTACACGATGGCCTGTACGACCATCCTTCTCAATTTTCACTTCTGGCTTTTTTTGTACTAATACCCGTTGAACAGCTATATCAGTTGATGTTCTATTTACCTTGTTTTGCTTTGACTCATCTGAAATAGCGAGTAACTTTCTATGCGAATCAAATACACTTACCTCTTGGATATCTTTCTTTCGATCAGAAGCAAATTTTCGAATTGAAGTTTTAATCGTTTCATCTGTTGATTCTGTTTCTGCCTTTGTATAACTTTTTTTAAACTCTTGTTTCAAGTTATATGATAATAAGTTCGTTTGCTGCGTTAAAGAATCTCTAAAGCCTTGTACAAGACTCTTTTCTAACTCTCTTACAAAATATACCCCAATAACTTGCATAGCTATCAATATTAATAGCATATATATGAGTACAAATTTTAAATGAATAGATTGAAAAAAACCAACTTTCTTCATATACTATTCCTGCTCTGGGTCACGCAAGTAATATCCTACTCCACGTCTAGTTACAATTAAAGTAGGATGACTTGGATTATCTTCAATTTTTTCACGTAAACGACGCACTGTTACATCCACTGTACGTACATCTCCAAAGTAGTCATAACCCCAAACTGTTTGCAATAAATGCTCACGAGTCATAACTTGTCCTAAATGTTTGGCTAAATAATGTAGTAGCTCAAATTCACGATGTGTAAGTTCAATATTTTCCTCACGTTTCGTTACACTATACGCATTTGAATTGATAACGATTGGTCCAATAACCATTTCCGTATTTTCTTCTTTTTCTGCAGCACCACCTTGTTGATGGCGACGTAAATTCGCCTTCACACGAGCAAGTAGTTCCCTCGTACTAAATGGCTTCGTTACATAATCATCTGCTCCAAGCTCAAGCCCTAATACTTTATCAATTTCAGAGTCCTTTGCTGTAAGCATAATAATCGGCATTTCTGAGCTTTTACGTATTTCACGGCAAACCTCTAAGCCATCCTTACCTGGTAGCATAATATCTAATAAAACCATATCTGGCTGCTCTTCATTCGCTTTTTCAATCGCTTCATCACCATCATGCGCCATTACAATTTCAAAACCTTCTTTTTCTAGGTTGAACTTCAAAATATCCGCAATCGGCTTTTCATCATCAACTACTAAAATTTTCTTTCCCATCATCGTCTATTTCCTCCTTATAAAGTGAAACTTTAATCGGGCATTTACGTGCAGTTGATCCCGCACCTAACTTCTTTACCTTCGTTGAATTTTTGGGTGGGGTCTTACTGCCCGTTAATGCGGGGTAAAAATATGTTCAATATCCCTAAACACATTGATGTCTACATAGTATGTCCCTATATGGCCACATCTTTTGCTTAAGTACTTTCTCCTCTATTCTCACAGACTCATGTATGATCCACTTTTACACGGAATCCTATACGATCTATAGAAAAACCTCTAGCTTCAACTGCTAGAGGCTTCTCATTCTATTTTAAAATAACTACTCAATTTTGTAAAATTACACAAATAAAAAGGATATTAAGTGGGCCCACTTAATATCCTGAGAGTGGCTCGGGACGGAATCGAACCGCCGACACGAGGATTTTCAGTCCTCTGCTCTACCGACTGAGCTACCGAGCCAAAACTATATATAAAACCACTAATGGTGGTATAAACAAAAGTGGCGGTCCCGACCGGGGTCGAACCGGCGATCTCCTGCGTGACAGGCAGGCATGTTAACCACTACACCACGGGACCAAAAATGAACATAAAAAAAACATGACCCGTACGGGATTCGAACCCGTGTTACCGCCGTGAAAGGGCGGTGTCTTAACCACTTGACCAACGGGCCACGAAAAATAAAATGGTGAGCCATGAAGGATTCGAACCTTCGACCCTCTGATTAAAAGTCAGATGCTCTACCAACTGAGCTAATGGCTCATACTCACCAACGTCATATTTTCGTGACGACAAGATGTATCATAACATGTTTCCTTTGTTTTTTGCAATACTTTTTTTATTTTTTTATAAAAGATAAGAAAAAACTCATGCGGACATGAGTTTTTTCTCAAAAATATCAATTAAGCTTCGTATACGTTACGAACGATATTTGTTTGGTTACGATCTGGTCCAACTGAGAACATAGATAATTGAATTCCTGTTAACTCAGAAACACGTTCTACGTATTTTCGTGCATTTTCAGGAAGCTCGTCTAATGATTTTACACCAGTAATATCTTCTGTCCAACCTGAAAGTTCTTCGTATACAGGCTCACATTTCGCTAAAATGTTTAAGTTTGCTGGAACTTCATCGATAACTTCGCCATTGTATTTGTAAGCAACGCAAATTTTAAGAGTCGGAATACCTGTTAGAACGTCGATAGAATTTAATGATAAATCTGTTAAACCACTAACACGACGCGCATGTCTTACAACAACGCTATCGAACCAACCTACGCGGCGTGGACGACCAGTTGTCGTTCCGTACTCACGACCAACTTCACGAATTTGATGACCAATTTCATCATGAAGCTCCGTAGGGAACGGACCATCACCTACGCGGCTTGTATATGCTTTACACACACCTACAACGCGAGTAACTTTCGCAGGACCAACTCCAGTTCCAACTGTTACACCACCAGCAATCGGGTTAGAAGATGTAACGAACGGGTACGTACCGTGGTCGATATCAAGCATAACACCTTGTGCACCTTCAAATAATACACGGTGATTGTTATCTAGTGCATCATTTAATACAACAGACGTATCACATACATATTGCGCGATTTGTTGTCCGTACTCGAAGTACTCTTCGAAGATTTCTTCTACACTGAAACCTTCTGTATCGTACATTTTTTCAAATAAACGATTTTTTTCTACTAAATTGCGCTCAAGCTTTTCTTTAAATGCTTCACGGTCTAAAAGATCAGCCATACGAATACCAATACGAGCAGCTTTATCCATATATGCAGGACCGATACCTTTTTTCGTTGTACCGATTTTGTTATCACCTTTACTTGCTTCTTCTAATTCATCTTGTTTTAAGTGATAAGGTAAAATAACGTGCGCACGGTTACTCACACGTAAATTATCAGTACTTACACCACGATCGTGTAAGTATTTTAACTCTTCAAGTAATGCTTTCGGATCTACTACTAAGCCATTTCCGATTACACAAATTTTCTCTTTATAGAAAATACCAGATGGAATTAAGTGTAATTTATATTTAACTCCGCCGAAAACAATTGTATGTCCCGCGTTATTTCCACCTTGATATCTTGCAACTACTTCCGCATGCTCAGAAAGAAAATCAGTGATTTTACCTTTTCCTTCGTCGCCCCATTGTGTTCCTACAACTACTACTGAAGACATTATTAAAGCACCTCCGCGATTTTCAAACGATCTATTCAAACAATATAATTGTACCAAAACCGAAAAAGAAGTCAACCAAAAAGCGAACATTTTTTTATTAAAAAACATTTTCGTTCGTAAGAATTATATTTTCACACTATGAAAGCCTTATCTTTCCTATAAAAAAAAAGAAACACATCTTATTATAAGAAATGCATTTCTTTTTTATACTATCTTTATGCAGGCGGCGCATGTCCATCCTCGAAGCGACGTTCTAAGTTAACGAACTTATTGAACTCTTTAACGAATGCGAGCTCTACTGAGCCTACGGGACCGTTACGCTGCTTTGCAATAATAATTTCAATCGTATTTTTATTTTCCGTTTCTCGGTCATAGTAATCTTCACGATATAAGAAGGCTACAATATCAGCATCCTGCTCGATACTTCCTGATTCACGAATGTCAGACATCATCGGACGTTTATCTTGACGAGATTCTACACCACGAGATAACTGTGACAAGGCAATAACAGGCACTTGTAATTCACGCGCAATCCCTTTTAATGTACGAGAAATCTCAGATACTTCCTGCTGACGGTTTTCTCCTGATTTCCCGCTTCCTTGAATAAGCTGTAAATAGTCAATTAAAACCATCCCTAGACCTTGTTCTTGCTTTAATCTACGGCATTTCGCTCGAATCTCATTTACTTTAATCCCTGGTGTATCATCAATATAGATACCAGCATTAGAAAGGCTCCCCATCGCCATTGTTAATTTTGCCCAATCATCAGAAGTTAATGAACCGGTACGCAGTCTTTGCGCATCAATATTTCCTTCTGCACAAAGCATACGCATAACAAGCTGATCAGAGCCCATCTCTAAACTAAAAATCGCTACATTTTCATCAGTTTTCGTCGCTACGTTTTGTGCGATATTTAATGAAAATGCGGTTTTCCCTACTGATGGACGTGCCGCTACGATGATTAAATCATTTCGCTGGAAACCTGCGGTCATCTTATCTAATTCTGTAAATCCAGTTGGTATCCCAGTAACTTCACCTTTTTGATTATGCAAAAGTTCAATTTTATCGTAAGCATCTACAAGAACATCTTTAATGTTTTGGAATGCTTTTGCATTCGTTTGGTGAGATACTTCTAATATTTTTTTCTCAGCCTCATTTAAAAGACCATCCACGTCATCTTCTCTCTCATACCCATCAGACACGATATGAGTCGCTGTTCGAATCAAACGACGTAATAGCGCCTTTTCAGCGATGATTCGTGCATAATATTCTACGTTAGCAGCGGTTGGAACAACTTCTGCTAATTCTGCTAAGTAAGAAACCCCACCAACTTCTTCTAATAATCCTTGATCAGCCATTGCTGACGTCATTATTACTAAGTCAATCGGCTCTCCTTTATCAGATAACCCAAGCATGACTTCAAAAATCTTTTGATGTTTCGTTCGATAAAATGAGTCAGGTACCAATAATTCCGATGCTGACGTTAACGCATCTTGATCAATTAATATGGCCCCTAAAACCGCCTGCTCAGCCTCTATATTATGCGGAGGGGTACGATCAGCCATTACATCACTCATACGCAATCCTCCTTGCTTAACTTATTTTTATTGTTCACTAACATGAACTTTTACTGTTGCTGTTACTTGCGGATGCAACTTCACAGTAACGTTTGTATAGCCTAATGCACGAATTGCATCATCCATTTCAAATTTACGTTTATCAAGTTTAATTTTATGTGATTTTTGCATTGCATCTACGATTTGTTTACTTGTGATTGAACCGAATAGACGGCCACCTTCTCCAGATTTCGCCTTTACTTCTACAGTTAGTTTCTCTAACGTTTCTTTCAACTCTTTTGCATTTTCAACCTCTGCTGCTGCATCTTTTTCTTCTTTTCGCTTTTGAGCTTCTAAAGTTTTCATACTGCTATTTGTCGCTTCAGCAGCTAATCCTTGTTTTAGTAAGAAGTTATTTGCATAGCCATCTGGTACGTTTTTTATTTCTCCTTTTTTCCCTTTACCTTTTACGTCTTTTAGAAAAATTACTTTCATGATTGTGTGCCTCCCTGTAAATAGTCATCAATAACAAATCGAAGCTTCTCCTCAGCTTCATCTACTGTAACATTTTTCATTTGTGTGGCTGCATTCGTTAAATGCCCACCACCGCCTAAATTTTCCATAATTAGCTGCACGTTCACTTCACCTAAAGACCTGCCGCTAATTCCAATGAAATTCTCGCCACGTTTTGCAATAACAAATGACGCAATAATTCCTGTCATTGTTAATAATGTGTCCGCTGATTGCGCAATAAGCACTTGATCGTAGTAATCATCACTATCAACTTTTGCAATCGCAATTCCATTTGTATAAATGTACGCATTTTTAATAGCTTTTGCAACCCGTAAATACTGATCCATATCTTCTTTTAAAAGCTCTTGTACAAGTACAGTATCTGCACCATGTGAGCGTAAATAAGAAGCGGCATCAAACGTACGAGCACCCGTCCGGAATGTAAAGCTTTTCGTATCAACAATAATACCTGCTAACAATGCCGTTGCTTCTAACATTGTCATTTTTAAATTTTTCGGTTGGTACTCAAGTAATTCTGTAACAAGTTCTGCCGTGGAAGAAGCGTATGGCTCCATGTAAACAAGCAATGGATCTTCAATAAAATCTTCTCCCCGGCGATGATGGTCAATAACAACTACATTTTCAATTTTATGTAACAGCTTTTCTTCCATCACCATTGAAGGTTTATGCGTATCAACAACAACAAGTAATGAATCATCATTTGCAAATTCCATCGCTTGTCCTGGGGTAATAAAGTGAGACCATAACTCTTCGTTTTGTTTCACTTTATCCATTAAACGCTTAATTCCCTTATCAGAATCATTTTCATCTAACACAATATATCCTTTGCGCTCATTTAATTGCGCTACCTTTAAAATACCAATCGCAGCACCAATTGCGTCCATATCAGGAGCCCTATGCCCCATTATAATGACATTACTACTTTCTAATACTAAATCCTTTAATGCATGCGAAATAACTCTGGCACGTACACGAGTACGTTTTTCAACTGGATTCGTCTTACCACCATAAAACTTAACTTTACCTGTCGCTTGTTTAATAGCTACTTGATCTCCACCACGGCCAAGCGCAAGGTCTAAACCGGACTGAGCCATTGCCCCAAGCTCTGATAAAGGTAAATCACCTGATCCAACACCTACACTTAAGGTGAGTGGTATATTCCTTTTGGATGTTTCTTCACGCACCTGATCTAAAATGCTAAATTTCCCTTTCTCCATCTGCGCTAAAATACTCTCATTTAGTACAACGAAGAATCTTTCTGAAGATGCACGTTTTAAATATGCCCCATACTTAACGGCCCATTCATTTAGTCGTGATGTTACAAGACTTGTGATATTCGTACGTAATTGATCATCTAATCCCTGTGTAACTTCATCATAATTATCTAAATAAATGACAGCCAAAACAGTGCGTTGATCCTCGTACATCTTTTCAATCTCTGTTTGTTCCGTTACATCAAAGAAATAAATTAACTTTTCTTCTTTCCTTACAAAAACGCGAAACTTTCGGTTATTTAAAGAGACTATATCGTCGGAAGTTTCTCCCTTAATAAAAAGAAGCAACGTTTCTGATACATCATAAAGGTGCCATCCAGCTAACGCATGCTGTCCTAGACATGAAGATAAATAAGGATTTGCCCAATCAATCCCATAATCCTTATTGTATAACAAAATACCAATCGGCATTTGGTTAAATGCTTCATTACTCACTTTCTTTACTCTTGTAATCATATCTGTCGTATACTTCTCAAAATTCCTTTGAAAGGTCAGTTCAAAGCGTATAACAACAAAAAGTACAATGCAAAAAATAAAAAAGGTAGATATCCCCATAATTAAATGAAAATAACAGAGGATGGCAATGAGCACAAACACGAAAAATGCCAATACATAAACAGGATATAAAAACCACTGTTTCTTATAAAATTCAGGCATGTATACAACTCCTATAAAGTAAAACTAACTCACCTTTCAGTTAGTTAAACAGATTAAAATAGTATAAGGAATATTACTTTATCCTCCTATTTTAGAACGCAATGAAATCCCTAAATCAATTATACCTAAGATTGTCACAAGAGGAAACAACATCGGTATAAACATGCAGACAATAAAACTAATAATAGGAACCCCTTTCGTAAAACCTTTGCTATGCGCTAGAAAAGCGATAAATGTCAGACCTTGTAGTACTAGTAGTAAGGCAAATATGACATATAGGTTAGAAAATACCATATGTAAATATGATGTCGGTTCTACTTTTATAAAAGTTGATAGCAAAATAAATATAACGTAATACCAAACAGTACTCTTTGGTAATTGTATATCTTTAAATTTAGGCCAAGGTATAACGTCATGCTTTAGTTTTCTCAAAACACTACCTGATATCATAACTGTAATCCAAGAAAAACATACCGAGACCATTACAAGCAAACTTGGGAATAACGTTTGTAACACATCATTAAATTGTGCAAATAATTCTTTTTGCTCCTTACTAATAGGCATACCAGCAGCAGTGACTATCTTTTCACTTTGCGCCATACTTTCATTAAGCATATTTTGCATTTGCTTCATTAAATCTATGTTAAAAAACTTTATACTTGCAACATAAATGAGCATAATACCAATTAAGTACGCAAGCGTCCCCGCCATCAAAATTTCTACCGGTTTTTTTTGTTTTTTATACATATATCCTAAAACGATACCTATCAATCCAAACATAATTGTCTTTACTAGGTTCATCGGTTGACTGACAATAACAGTAATAAAAAGTGCCGCCGTAAAAATTACAAAGGCGTTAGATAATCTATATCTTATCGTTAGCAATATAAACGGCAATGGCAACGCAAACGTTACAACTGTACCTAAAATTGGAACATACATAGATATAAGCAATAACATTGCATATATCGCTAGCAACGCTGCACCCTCAGTAATAAATTTCGTATTCTTCATCATCTAACCTCTCTTTCAAAAAAAGAAAAGCATAGCAAAATGCACAGTAGAGTCCGACTCTACTGTGCATTTCATACGCTATTATTCACCAACATATGGTAAAAGTGCCATTTGACGAGCACGTTTAATTGCAACTGTAAGTTTGCGTTGGTATTTTGCGCTTGTTCCTGTTACACGACGAGGTAAAATTTTACCACGCTCAGAAACGAAACGTTTTAATAAATCAACATCTTTATAGTCAATGCGAGTGATGCCGTTAGATGTGAAGAAACACACCTTACGACGTTTCGCACGTCCACCTTTGCGTCCTGCCATGTCTATTCCCTCCATTCTTTGTTAAAACTAACTAATTTACTGTATTAGAACGGTAAATCGTCGTCGGAAATGTCGATCGGTTGACCTACATTTGAAAATGGATCGTCATTCTTCGTAAATCCAGAGTTCCCTTGGTTCCCTTGGTTCCCTTGGTTACCTGAATTACTAGATTGACCAAATGGGTTAGAGCTTTGGTTACCGAAACCAGCTCCTGATGGTTGCTGATTAAATGAACCACGTTGCTCCCCACCGCCATTACGCGGCTCTAAAAATTGTACGCTTTCCGCAAGAACTTCTGTTACATATACACGTTTACCATCTTGTCCATCGTAATTACGAGTTTGAAGACGTCCATCTACGCCTGCTAAGCTACCTTTTTTCAAATAATTTGCTACGTTTTCTGCTTGTTTACGCCATATTACACAATTAATAAAGTCAGCTTCACGCTCACCTTGTTGATTCGCAAATGCGCGATTCACAGCTAACGTAAAAGTAGCTACTGCAACACCATTGGGCGTGTAACGTAAGTCAGGGTCCTTAGTTAAACGACCAACGAGGATAACACGATTCATCAATCGAACCACTCTCCCTTATATATCAATTATTTTTCTTCTTCTTTAACAACGATATGACGAAGGATGTCTTCGTTGATCTTAGCTAAACGGTCGAATTCGTTAATCGCTTCTGCGTTAGAGTTCACGTTTAAGATCATGTAGAAACCTTCACGTAAGTCGTTGATTTCGTAAGCTAAACGACGCTTACCCCACTCTTTCGTGTTAATGATTTCTGCACCATTGTTTGTTAAAACACCTGCGAAACGTTCAACTAAAGCTTTTTGAGCTTCTTCTTCAACGCCAGGACGAATGATGTACATAATTTCGTACTTTCTCATTACACTTTCACCTCCTTTTGGTCTAAACGGCCCATAATGGGCAAGGAGCAATTAATTTATAGTAATTACTCACGAGTTTAGATTATATCATAGTAAGTTAGATGAATCAACTCACCCATGCATAAAAAACTTGGCAAACACATAATATATTTGCCAAGCTCATATCTTTATTTTTCCTAGGAAATATTAAATTAAACGTTGAAGCGGAAGTGCATAACGTCTCCATCTTTTACGATATACTCTTTTCCTTCTAAACGAACTTTACCAGCTTCTTTTGCAGCTGTCATAGAACCGTTTGTCATTAAGTCTTCGTAAGAAACTGTTTCCGCACGAATAAATCCACGCTCAAAGTCTGTATGAATTACGCCAGCACATTGTGGTGCTTTCATACCTTGTTTAAACGTCCATGCACGTACTTCTTGCACACCAGCTGTGAAGTAAGTAGCAAGTCCTAATAAATCATATGCAGCACGAATTAATTGATCTAAACCAGATTCTTCAATGCCTAGTTCTTCAAGGAATACTTTTTTCTCTTCCTCGTCTAGCTCAGCGATTTCTTCTTCGATTTTTGCACATACAACGATTACTTGAGCATTTTCATTTGCAGCAAATTCTTTTACCATTTGTACATATTTATTTTCAGAAGGATCCATAATATCATCTTCACTTACGTTTGCTACGTATAACATTTCTTTCGTTGTAAGTAAATGAAGGCCTTTAACAATCTTCATTTGTTCTTCTGTAAATTCAACAGTACGAGCTGGTTTTCCCTCTTCAAAAGCTTCTTTTAAACGAACTAAAATTTCATGCTCATATACTGCTTCTTTATCTTTTTGTCTTGCTAACTTCGCAACACGCTCGATACGTTTATCAACAGATTCTAAATCCGCTAAGATTAGCTCTAAGTTGATTGTTTCAATATCATCGATTGGATCTACTTTCCCTGAAACGTGTGTAATATTTTCGTCTTCAAAACAACGAACAACTTGGCAAATTGCATCTACTTGGCGAATGTGAGATAAGAATTTATTTCCTAAACCTTCACCTTTACTAGCACCTTTTACGATACCTGCAATATCAGTAAACTCAAATACGGTCGGAACAGTTTTTTTCGGTTCTACTAATTCCGTTAATTTATTTAAACGCTCATCTGGTACTTCTACAATCCCTACGTTTGGATCAATTGTACAGAATGGATAGTTTGCAGATTCTGCTCCTGCTTGTGTAATTGCATTAAATAAAGTTGACTTCCCTACGTTAGGTAATCCAACAATCCCAGCCGTTAATCCCATATTTTTCACTCCTATGTCTCAATCTTTCATCATTATAGATAGTAACGAAAAAAATGACAAGTTTCCTCCAAACGAAAAAAAGTAACAGCTACCCATTGCAACTGTTACTTTCTCTCTATTCTTCGTGCTTCACAAGTATTTTTTTCACCTTACGATCAAATTCTCTTCGAGGAATCATTACTGAATGGTCACATCCCTCGCACTTAATGCGGATATCCATTCCCATACGAATAATTTTCCAGCGATTCTCACCACATGGGTGGGCTTTCTTCATTTCCACAACATCGTACAAGTTATACTGCTTTTGCTCCATTCTCCAAACCCCTCTCCATACTAAATTGCTTTTCCACTCACCAATTCTTCACGATTATATAAAACCATACGTGGATATGGAATTTCAATCCCATGTAAATCTAGACGATTTTTAATTTCTTTACGAAGTGCTCTCGCAACAACCGCATGTTGCATCGGCTCTACTTCCGCAATAACACGTAATATAACTTCTGACGCAGCCAATGTTTGCACACCTAATAACTGAGGCTTTGCTACCATTTGCGTATATTGTGCAGGTAATTCTTCTAATAACTCTTCAATGACTTGCTCCGCTTTCGCTATGTCAGCCTCATACGAAATGGATACATCAACAAATGCTACACTATTACTAACTGAATAGTTCGTAACTTGAATAATACTTCCATTTGGTAAAGTATGAATTTCGCCTGTCCAACTCTTTACTTTTGTTGTACGAAGTCCAATTTCTAGAACGACACCTTCAAACTGACCAATTTTTACATAGTCACCTACTGAAAATTGATCTTCTAGCAAAATAAATAACCCCGTAATAACATCTTTTACTAAACTTTGAGCACCAAATCCGACTGCTAAACCAATTACCCCGGCACCCGCTAATAAACCAGATGCATTAATATTAAACACACCCAAAATCGCAATTAACATAATGAACATAACAACGTATGCCACAATATTTTCAAGTAACTTCGCTACTGTAACTGTACGACGTTCTGAAATTTGAATTGGCGAACGGCTTCCCATACGAAACGCATTTCGTACAATTGCACGCGCAACTCGCACAATAATTGCACCAAGTATTAAAATAACGACTATTTTTAGTGATTTCACACCTATATTCGTCCAATCAATGGACTCAAACCATTTCAACGCTAAATCCATGTACCTCTACCTCTCCAGCTAAAATTTCTTTTTAATCATCCTTCTTATTGTATCAGAAGTCACCCTGATTTCTGAAAAATTTTTATGACTTTAATTGCATTTGTTAACTTCCATGCAGGTATAAAATGGAACGAATATATATATACTAGTACTATTATTTCCGTTTTCACTCAAGTTTTACAGGAAGTACGCACTTATAGTTTTCCATTTTACTCACCATATAACATATTTTGAAAATTTATTAAAAGGATGGATGCTTCATGAATATTGGAAGTTTTCGCTTACCCTTTTTCGAAAAAGAAACTCAAAATGTTATGCACCAAGACGTAGAAGCCTCCGAGACAATTAGTAACTTCTTACTTTCCCATATCCCTATTAAAACGAATATACCGATTATTCTCGTTTGTATCGGAACAGATCGTTCTACAGGCGATGCACTCGGTCCGTTAGTCGGTACGAAACTAGAACAAGCAGGAATTAAAAACTTCCAAGTGTTCGGCACACTAGATGAGCCAGTGCATGCGCTAAATTTAGAAGAAAAAATTCAGAATATACAGAAAGATAATCCTACTTCATTTATAATTGCGGTTGATGCCTGTTTAGGAAAGTCTCAAAACATCGGTTCCATCACTACCGGAATGGGGCCTAGTAAACCTGGAGCTGCGATGAACAAAAAATTACCTGCAGTTGGTGATTTACATATTCATGGCATCGTAAATCTAAATGGTTTTATGGAGTTTTTCGTCCTGCAAAATACAAGATTAAGTTTAGTCATGAAAATGGCTGATGTAATTGCACAAAGTATAAAAGAAACAGACCAAAAATTATCTGTATTAAAAAAAGCAAACCATCTATAAATAATAAGATGGTTTGCTTTTTAGTTTTTCTGCGCTAATAATTCTAAAATGCGATTTAAATCTTCTTTATTAAAAAATTCAATTTCGATTTTACCTTTTTCTTTTTTCGTTTCTTTAATTTTCACATCTGTGCCAAACTTTTCTCTTAAGAACGTTTCGCGTTCTATGAAAAATATGTTTCTCTCTTTTTTCACTTGTTTTGTTTCACGTGAAACGCGTTGATTAATCTCCTGAACAATTTTCTCTAATTGACGAACGTTTAATCCTTCTTTTTCGATTCGTTTTAATAAAGATTTCAATTGTTCTTCATCTTTTATAGTAAGCAAAGTTCTCCCATGGGCCATTGAAAGTTGACCATTTGCAATCATATCTTGCACAAAAGAAGGGAGGCTTAATAATCGCGTATAATTTGCAATGTAAGGTCTGCTCTTACCAAGACGTTTTGCTAATTGTTCTTGCGTTACATTTAGCTCATTCATTAACATTTGATATGCCATTGCTTCTTCCATTGGGTTTAAATCTTCTCGTTGTAAGTTTTCAAGCAATGCAA
This sequence comes from Bacillus sp. AY18-3, assembly GCF_008042305.1. Lineage (NCBI taxonomy): Bacteria > Bacillati > Bacillota > Bacilli > Caryophanales > Bacillaceae > Bacillus > Bacillus sp. AY18-3. The sequence continues at coordinate 123,645 of NZ_QKQR01000011.1, forward strand.
ACTCCATCATTTGCTGCTCATTTAATTGTCTTACAACAGCAGGTACCTTTTCGAGCCCTGCCTCTTTGGCAGCACGATATCTTCTTTCACCTGCAACAATTTCATATCCTTTAATACTCTTCCTAGCAATTAACGGTTGCAATATGCCGTGCTCTTTAATAGAGGCCGATAATTCTTGAATTGCCTCTTTATTAAAGTGTTTACGTGGTTGATATGGATTCGGTCTTAATTCAGTTATCACAATCTCCTGAATTGCCTCTTCTTCTTTCACATCTAAATCAGGAAAAAACACATTAATTCCTCTTCCTAATCCTTTAGCCACCTGCAATCACTTCCTCTGCTAAATCTATATATACTTCTGCCCCTCTTGATTTAGCGTCATACTGCATAATTGGTTTCCCATGACTTGGTGCTTCACTTAAACGAACATTACGAGGAATAATCGAACGGTATACTTTATCCCTAAAGTATTTTTTCACTTCATCTATAACCTGAATCCCTAAATTCGTACGGGCATCCAACATCGTTAACAATACACCTTGAATTGCTAGATTTTTATTTAAGTGCTTTTGCACAAGTCGAACTGTATTTAATAGCTGACTTAATCCTTCTAGTGCGTAATATTCGCATTGAACAGGAATAATAACAGAATCTGCTGCGGTTAATGCATTAATCGTTAATAACCCTAAGGACGGGGGACAGTCGATAATAATATAGTCATATTCATCACGAACTGGCTGTAATGCCCTTTGTAAACGTACTTCCCGGGAAATAGTCGGTACCAATTCAATTTCAGCACCTGCCAATTGAATTGTAGCGGGTAGAACATCTAAGTTTTCAGTTGCGGTTTTACGTATAACCCCTTGAACATCTGCATCTTCCACAAGAACATTGTAAATACATTGATCTAATTCGGATTTTTCAATTCCCACACCAGTCGTTGCATTTCCTTGAGCGTCAATATCTACAAGAAGGACTTTTTTACCTACTTGTGCCAATCCAGCCCCTAAATTAACAGATGTTGTTGTTTTTCCAACGCCACCTTTTTGATTGGCAATAGCAATGATTTTTCCCATGATGTCACCTACTTTCAACCTTTCTATCTTATTCTAGTAACAATTACGTTTATTGTAACATGAAATAAAAGTTTTTCTTTTACGTCCTTATTAAACTTCAAAATTTATTTCTAAACTCCTTCTTCATCTAACAAGAAAATATAGTAAAAGAGACCTATCCAGTAGGATAAGGTCTCTAACACGCCATTATTATTTTTTCTTCGGAATTTTAATTGTAATTTGATAGTACTCATCAAATTCTTCTTCCGCAGAATTAACATTTAAACCACTGTCAGCAACCATTTGTAATGACTGCCTAATTGTATTCATGGCAATTCTCGTATCTCGACTTACTGCTTTTTGCTTTGCCTTACGCTTCGGTTTGGCTTCCTCTAGTAATTTCGCAATTCGTTCCTCTGTTTGCTTTACATTCAGTTGTTTCTCCACAATTTCCTGTAAAACCTTCAGTTGTAATTCCTCATTCTTTAAAGGAATGAGAGCGCGGGCATGACGTTCTGTAATACTTTTTTCTAATAACGCACGTTTTATTTCTTCAGGCAACTTTAACAATCGCAACTTATTTGCGATTGTGGATTGTCCTTTTCCAAGTCGTTGTGCCAATGCTTCTTGTGTTAAATTATGTAACTCAATTAGCTTTTGATATGCCACAGCTTCCTCGATTGCTGTTAGTTCCTCACGTTGCAAGTTTTCAATTAAAGCTACAGAAGCTGTCTCTGTATCATTTAAGTTCTTTATAATTGCAGGAACTTTTTCCCACCCTAACTTTGTTGCCGCACGGAAACGCCTTTCTCCAGCGATAATCTCGTACTTGTCATCCTCATATTGCCTCACAACAATCGGCTGAATCAGCCCATGTGTACGAATCGTTAGTGCTAGCTCTTCAATTCGTGCATCATCAAAAACTGTTCGTGGTTGATAACGGTTAGGGGTAATATTTACTATCGGAATTTCTTGTATTTCTTCATATACCTTTTTATCTATTTCTTCATGGCTTTCGTCTTGTAATTCGAATTCGCTCTCTTTATCTCCAAAGCCAAATAAACGAGAAAACGTATTTTTCATACATATTCCACCACCTTTTAGGCCTATTGACTATTCTCCATAAAATGTTTCCTATGAAACATTTACGTTTTCATTTATATAATTTAATCTTACGTCTAATAAGATTTATTTTTCAATAGGTAATTTATTGGGTGTTCCCGGTTTGCGTGGATATTTCTTTGGTGTCTTGCGCTTTTTCTCGATTAATAAAATATTACGTTCACTTTCTTCAAACGGTAATTGGAACGTAGACATTTCTTTTAAATTCCCGCCTAGCACCTCTAAAGCATACTTGCCATTTTCAATTTCTTCGTTTGCTGCGGCACCTTTCATTGCAATGAATGTTCCCCCAACTTTTACAAGTGGTAAACATAGCTCACTCAATACCGAAAGACGCGCGACTGCACGTGCCATTACAATATCGTATGATTCACGTACACCTTCTTTTTTCCCAAATGTTTCCGCACGATCGTGACAAAACGCAACGTCACCTAATTCCAACTTTTGTGCTAAATGATTTAAGAAGTTAATACGTTTTTGCAATGAGTCTACAATTGTTACTTTTAAGTGCGGGAAACAGATTTTCAAAGGAATACTTGGGAATCCAGCTCCTGCGCCAACATCACAAATTGAGAATGGTTCTGAAAAATCATAATAAAAAGCAGCTGTAATGGAATCAAAAAAGTGTTTTAAATATACTTCCTCTTTCTCCGTAATAGCCGTTAAGTTCATTTTTTCATTCCACTCTACTAATGTTTCAAAGTAGATTTCGAACTGCTCTAACTGTCTAGAAGAGAGGGTGATACCCTTCTCTTCTAGCATAGATTGAAATTGTTCTATGTTCATCTAACAATATCTCCTTACTATTTATTGGTTCGATACTCGCGCAATTTTTCCTTGTTCAATATACACAAGTAAAATAGAAACATCCGCTGGATTCACGCCAGAAATACGTGAAGCCTGCCCCATTGAAAGTGGACGCACATCTTTCAATTTCTGTCTCGCTTCTGAGGCAAGGCTAGAAATCGCATCATAATCAATATCCACAGGGATTTTTTTGTTTTCCATTTTCTTCATACGCTCTACTTGCTGTAAGGATTTTTCGATATATCCTTCGTACTTAATCTGAATTTCAACTTGTTCTGTAATTTCATCACTTAATTCTACTTCGCTTGGTACTAAAAGATGAATATGCTCATATGTCATCTCTGGACGACGTAATAAGTCACTTGCACGTATTCCATCTTTCAATTCACTTCCGCCAATACTACGAATTAATTCTTGAACTTCAGGACGTGGTTTAATAATAATGCTGCTTAAACGTTCCTTTTCCTGTTCAATTTTTAATTTTTTATTTGTAAATCGCTCATAGCGCTCTTCTTTAATTAATCCAATTTCACGACCAACTTCAGTTAAACGAAGATCAGCATTATCGTGGCGTAATAATAGGCGATATTCTGCACGAGATGTTAATAAGCGATATGGTTCATTTGTACCTTTCGTTACAAGGTCATCAATTAAGACACCAATATAAGCATCCGCGCGACCTAAAATAACTTCTTTTTTACCTAAAGAACGACATGCTGCATTAATCCCAGCCATAAGCCCTTGTCCTGCCGCCTCTTCGTAACCAGAAGTTCCGTTAATTTGTCCTGCTGTATATAAATTCTTAATTTTTTTCGTTTCAAGTGTTGGCCATAGTTGTGTTGGCACAATTGCATCATATTCAATTGCATAACCTGTACGCATCATTTCAACATTTTCTAGGCCAGGTATTGTTCTAAGCATATCACGTTGCACATCTTCTGGTAAGCTTGTGGATAAACCTTGTACATACACTTCTTGTGTATTACGTCCTTCTGGCTCTAAGAAAATTTGATGACGTGGTTTATCATTAAATCTTACTACTTTGTCTTCAATTGAAGGACAATATCTAGGTCCTGTTCCCTTAATCATACCAGAATACATAGCTGAGCGATGTAGGTTTTCATCTATTAAACGATGTGTTTCCGTACTTGTATACGTCAACCAACATGGAATTTGATCCATAATAAATTTTGTCGTTTCAAAAGAGAAAGCTCGTGGTTTATCATCACCTGGCTGAATTTCTGTTTTACTGTAATCAATCGTATTACTATTTACACGCGGAGGTGTACCTGTTTTAAATCTAACAAGATCAAATCCAAGCTCCTCTAAATGCTCGGATAAAGTAATAGATGGTTGTTGATTATTCGGACCGCTCGAATATTTTAGATCTCCCATAATAATCTCACCGCGTAAAAATGTTCCAGTCGTAATTACAACTGTTTTGGCTGTATATTCAGCACCAGCTTGCGTAACTACCCCTTTACATTCGCCATCTTCAACGATTAAACGCTCAACCATTCCTTGGAACAACGTTAAATTTGGTGTTTCTTCAATTGTTTTCTTTAATTCATGCTGGTAAGAAAACTTATCTGCTTGTGCGCGAAGCGCGCGTACAGCTGGTCCTTTACCTGTATTTAACATACGCATTTGAATATATGTTTTATCGATGTTGCGTCCCATTTCTCCGCCTAATGCATCAATTTCCCGAACAACAATCCCTTTTGCTGGTCCACCAACAGAAGGGTTACATGGCATAAACGCCACCATATCTAAATTAATTGTTAACATTAATGTTTTGGAGCCCATTCGTGCTGCCGCAAGACCAGCTTCACATCCTGCATGACCTGCACCGATTACTATGACATCGTATGAACCGGCATTGTATCCCATTGTTTATTCCTCCTAAAAATCTCTATCTTTCTCAAACATCGCTATATTATTTTCCTAAACAAAATTGAGAGAACAACTGGTCAATTAGGCTTTCATGGACGGTATCACCAGTAATTTCACCAAGTATTTCCCACGTTCTTGTTAAATCAATTTGCACCATATCAATTGGAACACCGTTTTCTATTGCCTCAATTGCATCTCCAATTGTTTTTCCTGCTTGTGTTAATAATCCAATATGTCTCGCGTTAGAAACATATGTCACATCTGCAGAATCAATTGTTCCTTCAAAGAATAAATCAGCTATTGCCTTTTCAAGCTCATCTATTCCTTGTTCCTCAATTAACGATGTTGTAATAATACGATTTCCCGCTGCCAATTCTATAACACGTTCCATATCGATTACTTGCGATAAATCTGTCTTATTTACAATAACAATGAAATCTTTTCCTTGTACGGCACGGAATAGATTTTCATCCTCATGCGTTAAAGCCTCGCTATAATTAACGACAACTAACACTAAATCAGCTTGGCTCATCATTTCTTTTGAACGCTCTACACCAATTCGTTCAACAACATCTTCTGTTTCACGAATCCCGGCTGTATCTATAAGTTTAAGTGGTACACCACGCACATTAACGTACTCTTCAATAACATCACGAGTTGTTCCTGCAATATCAGTTACAATTGCCTTTTTCTCCTGAACAAGACTATTTAATAGCGATGACTTCCCAACGTTAGGTCTACCGATGATTGCAGTAGCAATACCTTCACGTAAAATCTTTCCTTGCTTCGATGTTTCTAATATTTTTGCAATTTCCGTACGAACATGTGTAGCCTTCTCAATTAAAATATTATGTGTCATTTCTTCCACATCATCATATTCCGGGTAATCTATGTTTACCTCAACATGAGCCAACGTTTCTAATATGTCCTGACGCAGACGGCCGATTAATTTAGATAATCGTCCTTCCATTTGATTAATCGCTACGTTCATTGCACGATCTGTTTTTGCACGGATTAAGTCCATAACAGCTTCTGCTTGTGATAAATCAATACGGCCATTTAAAAAAGCACGTTTTGTAAATTCACCAGGCTCTGCTAATCGTACTCCTTGCGCTAAAATAAGCTGCAATACTTTATTTACCGAAACAAGTCCGCCGTGACAGTTAATTTCCACTATATTTTCACGTGTAAAAGTCCTTGGTGCACGCAGAATAGATACCATCACTTCTTCAATAACCTGATTTGTATCTAAATCCACAATATGACCATAATGAATTGTGTGAGAAGGAACTTCTGTTAAATCCTTCCCTTTAAAAATACGATTAACTTTTTCAACCGCATCATCTCCACTTACTCGAACAATGGCAATTGCACCCTCTCCAAGCGCTGTGGAAATCGCGGCAATTGTATCAAATTCCATGTCCTTTCACCTCACTTGCTTATTTATCTCTATTTCAACATGATTATTTTCTTCACTAAATTATTAGAATACCATAACGAACCTATCTACAAAAGAATAATAACTCATTTTATTATGTCCTCATGTAAAAAACACTAAACTTATTCACAGTGGATAAGTTTAGTGTTTTTTAGTTATCCACACCTATTTTCCCCTCAAAAAAACCGGCACTCAATTGAGTAACCGGTCACTTGGAAGATATTACAACATGTCGATGTGGTTCTTTTCCTTCAGAAGTTGTAATGATATTTTGATGATTAGATAATGCTTGGTGGATAATCTTTCGTTCAAAAGATGGCATAGGCTCCAACACAACTCTTTTTTTCGTACTTACTACTTGTTTTGCTAATCGATAAGAAAGTGCTTCTAATGTAGCTTTTCTTTTACTACGATAATTTTCAGCATCTAGTGTGATGCCAATATACTGCTTCGTACTACGATTCGCCACAAGTTTTGTTAAATACTGCAAAGAATTCAAGGTGTTTCCTCTTTTCCCAATCAAAACACCTATGTTTTTGCCGGAAATTGTAAATTCAACTTCGCGTCCTTTTACAATTTTACTAATCTCAGCTTCCACACCCATATCATGAAGAATATTTTTTAAATATTCTTCACATTCTTGAATCGGATCTTTCTTCAATACAACTTCTACTACTGCAGGTCGATTCCCAAATAAACCTAGGAACCCTCTTTTACCCTCATCGATAATATTTATATCTACTCGGTCTTTTAGAACATTTAGTTGCCTTAAAGCATCTTGTACTGCCAGCTCGACTGTTTGTCCTTTAGCAGTAATTACACTCACTTGCTTGATCCTTCTGCCTTACTAGCCTTAATTTCTGGCCCTTTAATCAAGTACATTTGAGCGATACCAAAGATATTACCAACAACCCAGTAAAGTGATAATGCAGCTGGGAAGTTAATTGCAAAGACTAAAATCATAATTGGCATAAGCCAAATCATCATTGCCATTTGCGGATTTTGACCAGCTGTTCCTGCCATTGCAAGCTTTTGCTGAATAAATGTCGTAATTGCCGCAACAACCGGTAAGATATAGTACGGATCTGCCTGCCCTAAATCGAACCATAAAAATGTATGCTTACTAATTTCTGCTGTTCTCATAATCGCATGGTAAAACGCGAATAAAATAGGCATCTGAATGAATATTGGTAAACATCCTGCTAATGGGTTTACACCATTTTTTTGATATAACTGCATCATTTCTTGTTGTAGTTTTTGCTGTGTTGCTTGATCTTTAGAACTATATTTCTCTTTTAACTTAACCATTTCTGGTTGTAACGCCTGCATTGCTTTCGTACTCTTCGTTTGTTTAATCATTAATGGTAATAATGCAAAACGAATGATAAGAGTTGTAACAACGATTGCTAAACCGTAATTACTACCAAATAAGTTGGCAAAATACGTAATTAACTGAGAAAGCGGATATACGAAATATTCATTCCAAATTCCAGTACTTTTCGGTGTAATCGGCTGATTCACTTCACTACAGCCAGTAGCAATTGCCATTAATGCAATAACCATGGCTAGTAAACCTATTTTCTTTTTCAAAGCCTGCTCCTCCTTGTTTCGGTATGTATATAGTGTAATTCATTTCCTTACGCTACTTTTTTATTCTTTTCATACCAGAGCGTTTAAAGACATGAATTAAGCTTTTCTTTAATTCTTCATATGTCATCTCTGCACAAGGCTTCCTTGCTATTATAACAAAATCTTTTCCAGAATCTATCTCATCTTTTAATTCTGTGATCGACTGGCGAATCATACGTTTAATTCGGTTACGCACTACTGCATTTCCTATTTTCTTGCTGACAGAAAGGCCAATACGAAAGTTTGGCTGCTCTCCCTTATCTAGTTGATAGACAACAAGCTGACGGTTAGCGTTCGATTTTCCTTTTTGAAAAACCGTCTGGAATTCATCATTCTTTTTTATACGATATTTTTTCTTCATATCAATTGACACTCCTGTAGTTCATCAGTGGAAATTCACTATTATTAGAAAAAAAGACCACTGAACGATCAGTGGTCTACGCAGATAATACTTTTCTTCCTTTACGACGACGAGCTGCTAGCACTTTACGTCCGTTCGCTGTGCTCATACGGCTGCGGAAACCATGTACTTTGCTGCGCTTACGTTTATTTGGTTGGTAAGTTCTTTTCATTATATGACACCTCCCTGAGGAATATCTGTTAAAGACAGTCCTATAAATTATAGTTAATCAACTAGGAAAATGTCAATGGTTCTCGAAATTTTCATCAAATATTCATTTTGAACCTATTCACATACTTTTTCACAGACCCTATATTTCCTTGTGGATAAATGTTTTTTCTCGGTTTTTATATCCACAAACCCTTTTCGTACTTTTACACAGTATATCGTGTTGTGGACAAGTTTATTCCACAAGGTATTGATTTTGTGGATAACTTTCTTAAATTCATTGCTATAGCTACTTTTTTTTGATATTATAGTTGTGTTTTCACTTTGAATAAGTTTTCCACACCTTTATCTTATCCACAATTTGTGTATAACATGTGGACAGTTTTAATCACATGTGGGTAAATGCTTATCCACATTTGCTTTTTTTGTCGAAAACCCTATCTCATATACAAACGACGTTTTTAGGTTTTAAAATACGTTTCGTATAAATATACATTTTATATTTATTTAGGTTGTACATTTGTTGCGCAACCTTATTCTTTTACCATCTTAGTAAAGGAGGGACACCTTTGGAAAACATCTCTGATTTATGGAACAGCGCCTTAAAAGAACTAGAAAAAAAGGTCAGTAAACCAAGTTATGAAACATGGTTAAAATCAACAACCGCACATAATTTAAAGAAAGACGTGTTAACAATTACAGCTCCAAATGAATTCGCTCGTGATTGGTTAGAATCTCATTATTCAGAGCTAATTTCGGAAACACTTTATGATTTAACGGGGGCAAAATTAGCTATTCGCTTTATTATTCCCCAAAGTCAAGCTGAAGAGGAGATTGATCTTCCTCCTTCTAAACCAAATTCAGCACAAGATGATTCTAATCATTTACCACAGAGTATGCTAAATCCAAAATATACGTTTGATACATTTGTTATTGGCTCTGGTAACCGTTTTGCTCACGCTGCTTCATTGGCCGTAGCCGAAGCGCCAGCTAAAGCATATAATCCCCTCTTTATTTACGGGGGAGTTGGACTCGGAAAGACCCATTTAATGCATGCAATTGGTCATTATGTAATTGAACATAACCCAAACGCAAAGGTTGTATATTTATCATCAGAAAAATTTACAAATGAATTCATTAATTCTATTCGTGATAATAAAGCGGTCGATTTTCGTAATAAATACCGTAATGTAGATGTTTTATTGATAGATGATATTCAATTTCTAGCAGGAAAAGAACAAACTCAAGAAGAGTTTTTCCATACATTCAATGCATTACACGAAGAAAGTAAACAAATTGTAATTTCAAGTGATCGGCCACCAAAAGAAATTCCAACTTTAGAAGATCGTCTTCGTTCTCGCTTTGAATGGGGACTCATTACGGATATTACGCCACCAGATTTAGAAACACGAATTGCAATTTTACGTAAAAAAGCAAAGGCTGAAGGACTCGATATACCAAATGAGGTTATGCTTTATATTGCAAATCAAATTGATTCAAACATTCGTGAACTAGAAGGTGCACTTATCCGAGTTGTAGCTTATTCATCTTTAATTAACAAAGATATTAATGCTGATTTAGCAGCTGAAGCACTTAAAAATATTATTCCAAATTCTAAACCAAAAATTATCTCCATTTATGATATTCAAAAGGCTGTCGGGGATGTTTATCAAATAAAACTGGAAGATTTCAAGGCGAAAAAGCGAACAAAATCAGTTGCCTTCCCTCGCCAAATTGCAATGTATTTATCACGCGAACTTACAGATTACTCCTTACCTAAAATCGGTGAAGAATTTGGTGGACGTGATCATACAACAGTTATCCATGCTCATGAAAAAATTTCTAAGCTGCTTAAAACGGATACGCAATTACAAAAACAAGTTGAAGAAATTAACGATATTTTAAAGTAGTAGCTGAATAGTGTGAATAACTTCCCTTGTTTTACGCACAGTCTATCCACATGTAGATAGACTGTTTTTACATCCTTCAAGGGGGTTATCCACATATCCACAGGCCCTATTACTATTACTACTATTTTTTTATCTTTATTAATTAAATAAAATATTATACTTACCGGAGGTTTTTCTTTATGCGTTTTACAATACAAAAAGACTATCTTGTAAGAAGTGTACAAGATGTAATGAAGGCTGTTTCTTCTCGTACAACAATTCCGATCCTTACAGGAATTAAAGTTGTCGCTACGGAAGAAGGAGTTACGTTAACAGGAAGCGATGCTGATATTTCTATTGAATCTTTTATCCCAGTTGAAGACAATGGAAAAGAAATCGTAGAAGTAGCACAATCAGGAAGTATTATTTTACAAGCAAAATATTTTAGTGAGATTGTAAAAAAATTACCTAAAGAGACTGTCGAAATTTCTGTGGAAAATCATTTTATGACAAAAATAATTTCTGGAAAATCAGAGTTTAATTTAAATGGTTTAGATTCTGCTGAATATCCATTGTTACCACAAATTGAAGAACATCATGTTTTTAAGATCCCAACAGATTTACTGAAACATATGATCAGACAAACTGTATTTGCAGTTTCCACTTCTGAAACAAGACCAATCTTGACAGGTGTAAACTGGAAAGTATATAACAGCGAATTAACTTGCATTGCTACAGATAGTCACAGGTTAGCTCTTCGAAAAGCAAAAATCGAAGGAATCGCAGATGAATTTCAAGCGAATGTTGTTATTCCGGGTAAAAGCTTAAATGAATTAAGCAAAATTCTAGATGAGTCTGAAGAAATGGTAGATATCGTTATTACGGAGTATCAAGTATTATTCCGTACAAAGCATTTATTATTCTTCTCAAGATTGTTAGAAGGTAATTATCCGGATACAACTCGTTTAATTCCAGCAGAAAGTAAAACAGATATTTTTGTAAATACAAAAGAATTTTTACAAGCAATTGATCGTGCATCTTTATTAGCAAGGGATGGTCGTAATAATGTTGTAAAATTATCAACTTTAGAACAGGAAATGCTAGAAATTTCTTCGAATTCACCAGAAATTGGGAAAGTAGTAGAAGAAGTTCAATGTGAAAAGATGGATGGGGAAGAGTTAAAAATATCTTTTAGTGCAAAATATATGATGGATGCACTAAAAGCTTTAGATAGTACTGAAATTAAAATTAGCTTTACTGGTGCGATGAGACCATTCTTAATTCGTACAGTAAATGATGAGTCCATTATTCAATTAATTTTACCGGTTCGTACTTACTAAGTAAGAAGTAAGGGTTGCTAGTTTTCAGATACTAGTAGCCCTTATTTGATTTTTGGGTATTACTTTCCTAATGTTAGTTTATTTAGTACAATGAAAGAATGAACACTTTCAGAAAGTGAGCGATTTTATGAAACGTATTAAAATTTCAACAGAGTATATTACACTAGGACAATTTTTGAAGTTAGCCGATGTAATTGATACAGGTGGCGCTGTAAAATGGTTTTTACAAGAATATGAAGTGTACGTGAATCAAGAACTTGAAAATAGAAGAGGTCGCAAATTATATGCGAACGATATTATTGAAATTCCAGGAAGCGGAAGTTTCCAAGTTCAGGCATAAAGGGGGAGCCCTTTGTTTATTTCAGAAATACAATTAAAAAACTATCGCAATTATGAAAAGTTAGAGCTTTCCTTTGAAGATAAAGTGAATGTGATTATCGGTGAAAACGCACAAGGGAAAACGAATTTGATGGAAGCTATTTATGTTTTAGCGATGGCGAAATCTCATAGAACCTCTAATGACCGCGAGCTTATCCGTTGGGATGAAGACTTCGGTCAAATTAAAGGGAAATTACAAAAGAGAAATAGTTCTTTGTCTTTGGAATTAAATATTTCGAAAAAAGGTAAAAAGGCAAAATTAAATCAACTTGAACAACAAAAATTGAGTCAATATATTGGCATGATGAATGTTGTCATGTTTGCCCCAGAAGATTTAAATCTTGTAAAAGGAAGCCCTCAAGTAAGAAGACGCTTTTTAGATATGGAATTAGGCCAAATAGCTCCAATCTATTTGTATGAATTGAGTCAATATCAAAAGGTGCTCACGCAACGAAATCACTTGCTGAAAAAGATGCAAGGGAATAGTAAGAATGAGGAAACGATGTTGGATGTATTTACACTTCAACTTATTGAGCATGGTGCAAAAATATTGCAAAAACGGTTTGAGTTTTTGCATTTACTACAAGAATGGGCAGCTCCAATTCATCGCGGTATAAGCCGCGGATTAGAAGAATTAGAAATTGTCTATAAACCAAGTGTAGATGTATCAGAATCAATGGATTTGTCGAAAATAAAAGAAGTATACTATGAAAATTTTCAATCTGTGAAACAACGTGAGATTTTCCGTGGTACGACTTTAATTGGTCCTCATCGTGATGATTTACAATTCTTCGTTAATAGTAAAAATGTTCAAGTCTTTGGTTCGCAAGGACAACAACGAACGACCGCACTGTCCCTAAAATTAGCTGAAATTGAATTGATTTACTCAGAAGTTAAGGAATATCCGATTCTTTTATTGGATGATGTATTATCAGAATTAGATGATTATCGTCAATCGCATCTGTTAAATACAATTCAAGGAAAAGTGCAAACATTTGTGACAACGACGAGTGTCGACGGAATTGAACACGAAACATTAAAAGAAGCGAAAACAATTCATGTAACGAACGGCACGGTAGATTGTGAAATAGATAGGGCGTAATCCCTATTTAAATGGAAAAGTAGGTGATCTTTGTGTCAATGGAACAAAAGCAAATGGAAGAAAACTCATATGATGAAAGTCAGATACAGGTACTTGAAGGATTAGAAGCGGTTCGAAAACGCCCTGGGATGTATATTGGATCTACAAGTGGAAAAGGACTTCACCATCTTGTGTGGGAAATCGTCGATAATAGTATTGATGAAGCACTTGCAGGGTATTGTGATGAAATTAACGTTAGTATCGAAGAAGATAATAGTATTCTTGTAACGGATAATGGACGTGGTATTCCAGTTGGTATACAAGAAAAAATGGGACGTCCTGCTGTAGAAGTTATAATGACCGTTCTTCATGCTGGTGGTAAGTTTGGCGGTGGCGGTTATAAAGTTTCTGGTGGTTTGCATGGTGTTGGGGCATCTGTAGTAAATGCTCTATCAACAGAACTAGAGGTATTTGTACATCGTGAAGGCAAAATCCATTATCAAAAATACGAAAGAGGTATCCCGGTTGCGGATTTAAAAGTCATTGGTGACACAGATCAAACAGGGACGATAACTCGATTTAAACCAGATCCAGAAATTTTTCAGGAAACAATAGTATACGAATTTGATACGTTAGCAACTCGTATGCGCGAATTAGCATTTTTAAATCGTAATATTAAATTAACAATTGAAGATAAACGTGAACATAAACAGAAGAAAGAATTCCATTATGAAGGTGGAATTAAATCATATGTTGAGCATTTAAATCGTTCAAAACAGCCAATTCATGAAGAACCTGTATATGTAGAGGGTTCAAAAGATGGTATTCAGGTTGAAGTTGCGCTTCAATATAACGAAGGATACACAAATCATATTTACTCATTTACAAATAATATTCATACGTATGAAGGTGGTACACATGAGGTAGGATTTAAAACAGCCTTAACTCGTGTGATCAACGATTATGGTCGTAAAAATAATATTTTAAAAGATGCGGATAGTAATTTAACTGGTGAAGATGTTCGTGAAGGTTTAACAGCGATTGTGTCAATTAAACATCCAAATCCACAATTCGAAGGACAAACGAAGACGAAACTTGGAAATAGTGAAGCAAGAACAATTACAGAGTCAGTATTCTCAGAGGCATTTGAAAAGTTCTTACTGGAAAATCCGAATGTTGCACGTAAGATTATAGATAAAGGGACGATGGCAGCGCGTGCGCGTGTAGCAGCTAAAAAGGCTCGTGAGTTAACTCGCCGAAAGAGTGCTTTAGAAGTTTCAAGTTTACCAGGGAAATTGGCAGATTGTTCTTCTAAAGATCCAGCAATTAGTGAAATCTATATCGTAGAGGGTGACTCTGCGGGTGGGTCTGCAAAACAAGGGCGTGATCGTCATTTCCAAGCAATTTTACCGCTGAAGGGTAAAATCATTAATGTTGAAAAGGCACGCTTAGATAAGATTTTATCAAATGATGAAGTTCGTACAATTATTACAGCGATTGGTACAAATATCGGCGGAGACTTCGCTATTGAAAAAGCACGCTATCATAAAGTTATTATTATGACGGATGCTGATGTTGATGGTGCGCATATTCGTACCCTATTATTAACGTTCTTCTATCGCTATATGCGTCAAATAATTGAGTGCGGTTATATATATATTGCACAGCCACCTTTGTTTAAAGTACAACAAGGTAAGAAAATTCAATATGCTTACAATGATAAGGAACTTGAAAAAATCTTAGCTGAATTACCAGCCCAACCTAAGCCAGGGATTCAGCGTTATAAAGGTCTAGGGGAAATGAATCCAACTCAGTTATGGGAGACGACAATGGACCCAGAAGTACGTTCATTACTTCAAGTTTCACTTCAAGATGCAATTGAAGCGGATGAAACATTTGAAATTTTGATGGGAGATAAAGTAGAGCCACGTCGTAACTTTATCCAAGAAAATGCAAAATACGTGAAAAACCTTGATATTTAAATGGGTAATGACAGGAATCTAAGTATTCCTGTCTTCTACATATAAATCAATGTATGTGTAACGGAAATGTAAGAGGAGGTGCTGGTTGATGTCAGACAATCAACAACAAGCACGAATTCGAGAAATTAATATTAGTCATGAAATGCGTACCTCGTTTTTAGATTACGCAATGAGTGTTATCGTATCTCGTGCATTACCAGATGTTCGTGATGGATTAAAACCTGTGCATCGTAGGGTTTTATATGCGATGAATGATTTAGGAATTACAGCTGATAAAGCGTATAAAAAATCAGCGCGTATTGTCGGTGAAGTAATCGGTAAGTATCACCCTCACGGTGATTCAGCTGTTTACGAGACGATGGTACGTATGGCGCAAGATTTTAGTCAACGTTATATGCTTGTTGATGGGCATGGTAACTTTGGTTCTGTTGATGGTGATTCAGCAGCAGCGATGCGTTATACAGAAGCAAGAATGTCTAAGATTTCTATGGAATTAATACGTGATATTTCAAAAAATACGATTGATTATCAAGATAACTATGATGGTTCTGAAAGAGAGCCAATTGTATTGCCAGCGCGTTTCCCTAATTTATTAGTGAATGGTACGACGGGTATTGCGGTAGGTATGGCAACGAATATTCCACCGCATCAACTCGGGGAAGTAATTGATGGTGTATTGGCACTAAGCCATAATCCCGACATTACGATTGCGGAATTAATGGAGTTTATTCCAGGACCAGATTTTCCAACAGCAGGTTTAATTTTGGGACGAAGTGGGATTCGAAGAGCGTATGAAACAGGTAGAGGCTCTATTATGCTTCGAGCTAAAGTTGAAATTGAAGAGAAGTCAAATGGTAAACAATCTATTCTCGTAACTGAACTACCTTATCAAGTTAATAAGGCGCGATTAATTGAAAAAATTGCAGAATTAGTTCGTGATAAGAAAATTGAAGGTATTACGGATTTACGTGATGAGTCAGATCGAAACGGTATGCGTATTGTTATGGAAGTACGCCGTGATGCTAATGCCAATGTACTATTAAATAATCTATATAAACATACAGCACTTCAAACAAGTTTCGGTATTAATATGTTGTCTCTTGTAAATGGAGAGCCACAAGTACTGAATTTAAAACAAAATTTATATCATTACTTGGAGCACCAGAAGGTAGTAATTCGTCGACGTACTGCTTATGAATTAGAAAAAGCAGAGGCGCGTGCTCATATTTTAGAAGGATTACGAATTGCTCTAGATCATCTAGATGAAGTTATTACGTTAATTCGTAGTTCGAAAACAGCAGATATTGCAAAACAAGGCTTAATGGAACGTTTCGGTTTAAGTGAGAAACAAGCACAAGCAATTTTAGATATGCGTCTGCAACGTTTAACAGGATTAGAACGTGAAAAAATTGAGCAAGAATATCAAGACTTAATGAAGTTAATCGCTGAATTAAAAGCAATCTTAGCAGATGAAGAGAAAGTTCTTGAGATTATTCGTGAAGAATTAACGGAAGTAAAAGAACGCTTCAATGATAAGAGACGAACGGAAATTACAATTGGTGGCATGGAATTTATTGAAGATGAAGATTTGATTCCAGAGCAAAACATCGCTATTACGTTAACTCATAATGGTTATATTAAGAGGTTACCGGCTTCTACGTACAAAACACAGAACCGTGGTGGACGTGGTGTGCAAGGAATGGGAACAAATGATGATGATTTCGTAGAGCATTTATTAACTACTTCTACGCATGATCACATTTTATTCTTTACTAATAAAGGGAAAGTATACCGTACGAAAGGATATGAAATCCCAGAGTATAGTCGTACAGCAAAAGGTATACCTATTATTAACTTATTAGGTGTAGATAAGGGTGAATGGATTAACGCCATTATTCCAATTCGTGAATTTGGTGATGATGAATTCTTATTCTTCACAACAAAACAAGGTATTTCTAAGAGAACGCCACTTTCATCATTTGCAAATATACGTACGAATGGTTTAATCGCCATCTCTCTTCGTGAAGAGGATGAAGTAATATCTGTACGTTTAACATCTGGTGATAAGGATATTATTGTAGGAACAAGCAATGGTATGTTAATTCGCTTTAACGAGCAAGATGTGCGTTCTATGGGACGTAATGCGGCTGGTGTAAAAGCAATTACATTAGGTGATGAAGATCAAGTTGTAGGCATGGAAATTGTCGAAGAGGATGTAAATGTTCTAATCGTAACGAAAAATGGTTATGGAAAACGTACACCTATTGATGAATACCGTCTACAAAGCCGTGGTGGTAAAGGTCTGAAGACTTGTAATATTACAGATAAAAACGGTAAATTAGTAGCTGTTAAATCTGTAACAGGTGAAGAAGATATCATGTTAATTACGGCAGCAGGTGTTATTATTCGTATGCCAGTTGATCAAATCTCTCAAATGGGACGTAATACACAAGGTGTTCGTCTAATTCGATTAGAGGATGAGCAAGAGGTAGCGACGGTAGCAAAAGCACAGAAAGATGAAGAAGAGGAATCTAATGAAGAGGTTTCTTCTGAAGAATAAGAGGGGGATTTTTCCTCCTCTTATTTTTTTATAATAATACTTGCATAGCAATGGAAAACTCTATATAATAGGCAGAGTCAGCAAATGAGAGATACAAATTATCTTAAAAAACTTGTTGACGAAAATAATATACTATGATATATTATGAAAGTCGCTGAAACGCGATG